>NZ_JBEXIA010000018.1:0-121977 GCF_040608335.1 Micromonospora sp. NPDC005194
AGCGCGGCGGCCACCAGCCCGGTCAGCAGGCCGCCGAACGCCGCCGTGAGTTCCGCCTCCCCTCATTGGGCGGCCCGCTCGCCGGGGGTGGGCTGGTCGTGGGTGGGGTATTGGTCGTCGTGGTGGGTGTCGGTGTAGGGCAGGTCGATGAGGCGGTGACGGCCGGTACGGGCGGGTAGTTGCCAGATCTGGTGGGCGGGGCTGGCGGTGAGGGCGGTGCGTAGTTCGGCGGTGGTGGTGGCGATGGCCGCTTCCAAGCTGATGCCGGCGAGGCGGTGGTGCAGGTTCGCCTCGCGGCGTGCGGAGGGTAGGTGCAGCAGCACTGGCCATGCCCAGGTGCTCATTGTGTACAGCCGCTCGTATTTGATGATTTTGTCGATGAGGACCTGCAGGTTCTCGCCGCTGGTGTCGTACTCGAGGAAGAAGGGCACGGACCGTTCGTCCTCGGTCCATATTCCGGCGCCGTCGGGGCGGGGGAAGCCGGTCGCTCCGGGGAGGATGAGGTTCGGGTTGGCGCCTTTGCGGTAGAGGGTGCCGGGTTCGTGGTAGGCCGATGCGGGTTGCCAGCGGGCCAGCTCGGTGTCGGGGTGGGTGCGGGCGTGGGCGGCGAGGTCGATGAAGACCTGGTTGCCGCCGAGTAGGTGCGGTAGGTCCGGTCGGTTGGTCAGGGGGTGTTTGCGGCGGCGGGCTTGGTCGCGGCGGCCTCGTGGGAGTCCGCGTTGGGCGTGGACGTGGTCGTAGCCGAGTTGGTCCAGGACGTAGTGGTAGGGGTGGGAGCCGCCGTCTGCTTTGTTGGGTCGGAACCGGTCGACCGCCCGCAGCACGGTGAGGCGGCGTAGGCGGCGTTGGGTGAAGTCCAGGGATGGGAACAGGGCGGCGGCGATCTGGTCGGTGGTGAGCACTCCGTGGTCGTAGAGCCAACCGAGGAGCCGGTCGTCGCGGGCGGTGATGCTGGCCTGCAGGCGCAGCAGCGGGTCCGCGGTGGGTAGGTGTTTACCCATGGGCGCAAGCCCTGGGGGAGAGACCCGAGACTGGAGGGTCTGTCTGGAGTGGTCCCAGACTGCTGACAGCGGGGCTGACCTGGGCTGTGAGCGGCAGCGGGGGGTCAGGTTGGGGGTCAGGATCAAGACGGACGGTAGAACGGAGATCGGCACTGACTGCTGAAGTGCCGGGCACAACGGGTTCGGCGTGACGGTGCGGTGAGGGTGGATGTGAGTCTGGCCGGTGACGCTGGTGAGGTTCACGGTGCGGGGTGATCATCTTGTTGCTCCAAGGTCAGAGGTGTGAGTCGGTGTGAGGTTGTGCGCCCCGCGGCCGCGGCGGGCGGAAGCAACGGGAGGTTCGCGGTCGCTGTACGGAATGTCTGGTAGGACATGCCAACTGCCTGCTCTCGCGCGTATGGCGAACTTCCGGTGACGCGGGCGGTGTCAGTCGCCTGTCGATCGACGTTGGTCACAGCGGCTGTGACCTGCGGTGTGAGAGCCGGGGGCGTTGTCGTTCGGGTTCGAAGCAAGCGGCAACCTCGCCAGTCCTCTGACAGTGACCGGGTGGGCGCTTCGGTGGGTCGCCCCGGTCTGCTCCTCGACCGGCCCGGGTGGGCCGGTCGAGGAGCAGTGGTCGGTTGGTCAGGGGCGCGGCGGGTAGTGGTACTCGCCGTTGGCGACGGATTCTTCGTAGGGCCGCTCGGGGTCGTAGAGGGGGTGTGGGGCTCGGGGCCGTACCTGCTTGAAGGTCACGGTGTCGGGCGGCCACTGCTCGGGGGTGTGGGGAAGGTCGGTCAGTGCGAGGCGGTGTGTCTCGCCGATCGGCTGCCAGCCCGGGCCGGCCGGGTGGCCGTGCTCGGGGTTGCTGGTGACGACGGTGAGGTGCCGCGTGTTGCGGCGCTCGAGGTGGCGGCGCAGGTCCTGCTCTCGCTGCGGGTCGGCGGCGTGGAACAGCAGGGTCGCCAGGCCGGTTTGTTCGGCTAGGTGTCGGTAGCCGTGGATGTGGTCGGCGAGGTCGGCGGGACGGATCTCGCCGGGGTCGGGCTGGTACCAGAACGCGTGGCGGTCACGGTCGTGGATGTACTCGCCGTGCCAGGCGGCATGCCGCGCCGCGGTGACGTGTCGGCAGGTGCGCGGTGACCACCAGGTGCGTAGGTCGCTCCCGGGTTCGGTGAGCGCGTGGGTGGCCAGGTCGACGAAGAAGTCGTTGGCCCGCAGCAGGCCGGGCAGGCCCACATGCTGGCGGAGCCGGTCGCGGGCCCGGTACACCTGCGCCGGTGTGACGTCGTGGTCTTCGCCGAGTGGGGTGAGTTGGGTGCCGATCGGGCCGAGGCACCACCAGGTGTCGGCGGTGGCCGCGGCGCTGGTGTTCCAGAGGCGGTCGATCCAGCCGCGGCGGGCGAGGATCGCCAGACGTCGGGTGGCCGACGCCGTGGTGGTGGCGAAGCCGAGTGCAGTGAGCTGCGCGGTGGTCAGGACGCGGTGCTCGGCGAGCATCTCGACGGCCCACCAGTCGGGCAGGCGCATGCGGCCCGCTTCGGCCAGGAGCAGCTCCACCGGAATCGGTCGGGTGGACGGGACAGTGAACTGGGGATGGTAGGTGGTCAACATGACCGGTACCTCCAAGATGGTGCCATCCCCGGATAGGGGGTGGCAGGGGTGGGATGAATGCCCGTGTGACCGCGTCGGTGCGGCACACCTCGGGCGGATCACGCCACCGCGGTCGCGCGTCGCGGCGGGTGACAGTGCGGTGCCAGATCGCCGGCTCCGTGCCCGGACAGCCACCCGGGCACGGAACCGACCGGTCCGCACGGCCGGATCACCGGCCGGTACCTGCGGTACGGCGAGAATCCGAGTGCGGCTTGTGGCGCCGTCATTAAGTAACCGCCGTTTGTGTGCTCTGGCGAACGCCTGCCCCGCTCACAGCCGCTCACAGCCGCTCACAGCGGGCGGTTTTCCCAGCCGAGGTGATCTTGTCCGTTGCCGCCGACGTTGAGCTTCTTGCCATCGAAGATGACCCAGCCCCTGTTCGCGGGGGCGGACGCGGTTCGGCTTCGCTGTCGACGGACAGATCCAGCCCAGGCTCAGGTGAACCCGGCAAGGAAATGACGTCGTCACGAGGGGGTCTCCGGGAGCGGACCTACGCGACTGCCGTCGACGTGGCGGTGGTGGTGGGGACGCGATTGCGGCTGGCGGCGCGCAGACTGGCGCGGCGTTGGGCTCGCGCCGCCAGTGCCTTCGCGGCCTGCGGGGACGCCGCGCCGGTCAGCATGCCGCTGGCGAGGGCTTCGGCGAGGCGGGTGTCGATGCGACCCAGCCGCATGCGTAGGGCGTCGGTGCTGATGCCCATCTGGGCCGCGATCGGGTCCATGGCCCGCCGTCCCAGTCGCACGTCGATGTAGGGCTGCTCGTCGTCGGCGTCGAGGATGCCCAGGCGCACCGCGCGGCGTACCAGCACGTCGGGATGCCCGTAGGGCACCCGCGGGGTTCGTGGTCCCGTGACGCGTTCCACGTCCTCGACCACGATGAACTCGCTGGCCTGCTGGCGCAGCGCGTGCCCGGCGCGCCACCCGGCCCGGCACAACGACGCGTACGGCGCCCGGCGGGCCACGTCCACGTGGTCGCGCAGGGCCGCCAGGAAACCCGTGAGGATCTCCGCGCTGATGTCGTCGGGGTCACCTCGGTAGCCGTCGGACAACCGTCTCGCGTAGCGGCGCAGCGCTGGCATCGCCATGCCGACCGCGGCGATGACCCACTGCGGCCCGTCCAGGCGGGCACGGCGGATCAGCTCCCGCCACACCGCGTCGCGGGCGGTGTAGGCGCGCGGTTTCGCCAGCAGCCAGTCCCGCAGCGCCGGCAGCGCCAGGACACCCTTCGGCAGGCCGTCATCCGGACCGAACTCGTCGAGGTCGAGGGACAGGGGCGCCGGGTCGCTGGTCAGCGCCGCGAACGCCACGTCGACGGCGTCCAGGGGCGCGGCAGGGAAGATCGTGTCGGACACACTCATGATCAGTACTCCTCGGTCAGAGACCATCGAGGGTCGCCGCCGTCTTTTCGGCGACGCTGGGACGCCGATTACGCCACGACCCACTCACAACCGCTCACAGCGCAGGTCAGGCCCGCTTCTCGCCCTCAGCGGGCCGCCGTCGCGCCCCACCCGAACTCCGGGCGTCAGTCCGGCACCTGGCGGGCGACGCGGACGGGCCGCAGTACGGCTGAGCAGGGCTGTGAGCCACCGAGGCGCACCGTGGGCGGCACCCGGACGGCTCAGCGAGAGGGTCACGATCGTCAAGCCGCGCCCACCACTCACAGCGGCTCACAGCGGCTCACAGCGGCTGGCCCCGCCCGTCTTGTCAGCGAATCTCGTCCGAAATCGGCGATCGGGTCACTGCCGTTGGCAAGGAACCATCTCGGTTGGCATCGGACTGACATGTCTGTTGATCTTCGCGCCATCGAAGGTGCGCCGCTGCCGTTCTCGCCAGCGAGGTCGCACCGCCGCTGGTCACGTCGCGTGAGGGGTGCTGAGCAGGGCTGTGAGCGTAGGGGCGGGTGCGAGAAGTGTCCGACAAGAGAGTCTCCGGAGGGCCCCTATACACCCTCCCACTCACAGCGACTCACAGCCGCTCACAACAAAGACTCACAGCGACTCACAGCGGCGTGGCATCCTCTGCCCGCACGACCCAACGCCAGCGACGACGCCGGCAGTGGCGCGAAGCCCGAACACCTGCCGCATCCCCCCGCCAGGGGGAACATGCCTGGCACCGCACCCGTGTCAGTCGTCGGCGGGTGCAGCAGTGGTAGGCAACCCGCCGTCCCGGCTGCCTCGCCGGAGGCGCGTAAACCAGTGTCAACGAGATCCGTCGATGGACATCCTGTCGACGCAGGCGGCGGCGACTGCCTTCCTGAGGGCAGGAACGTCGGCGGAGACGCTGTGTCACATTGTCCGGACACGCGTTCGCCGACGGGTCACACGACGTCGAGGTATCTCGATTAATAGCGTGCGCGGCGGCCGTGGACTCATGGCCGGCGCAGTGTGTCATCCGTGTCCGGCCCAGTGTCCGCGACGCCGCGCATGTCATGGATGCCCGTCGTTGACAAAGTGTCCGGCGGGGTTGCTGATCAGGGCCGGGACAGTTCGGTCACGCGCGTGTCATTGATCTGGAGTGACACCGGCGCAGGTTGGCAGAAGTCCGACCCGTGTCGGCGATGGCCAGGCCGGCGTGACATCACCGCGCCGCATGGCCGAGTGTGTCAGTCACCCGCCAGCCGTGTCCGCGCCCGCCAGCCGTGTCCGCGCCCGTCGGCCATGGACAAGCCTCCGGACAACATGTCATCGACGCACCTGATTGTCCGACCGGTGGTCGTCGCTGAGCCCTGTGACACGTTGTCATCGCAGCCGAGTCGTCGGCGGACACGCTGTCGAAGCACCCGTGAACCCGTCACGTCACCCACCATTTCATCGACTTCTGCCACTGTCCGGGGGGGGTCGGCGAGAAGGCGGCGACGCATCCGCGGGGTCCGGGGGAGCGGCCGGACGGGCGGTCCTGTGAGTCCCTGTGAGTGGCGGTGAGTCAGGCAGGCGTTCGCCAGAGCACACAGGCGCGGTTTTACAGATGTCAGCGCCCTGACCGGCGCGGCGCGGAGCCGCCATCGAGATGAGCGAGCACCGACGTAGGCACCGATTGAGTTGATCCGGCCGGCCGTGCTGGATGTCGCCGGGCAAGGTCGAGCGCCTGTCGGATCTGCTCCTGCGGTCCGACCGTGAGGGCCGGGTCCGCATCCGGGCATCCGGCCTCACCGCCGTGCGCCCCCGTGCCTGACGCCGTACGCCCTACCCAGCGCCGGAGGAGATGACCATGAGATCGTCCAGACGCACTCGAACCGTGCCACCGCAGTCCGGGAAAGAGGCGGCCGCGGGTGGGCGGGAGCCGGCGTGGACGGCCGAGCGGATCCGCTGCCTGGGTGCCAGCACCGACCTGGCCACCGCCGCGGCGGTGCTCGGCATGTCCCGCTCTGCCGCCTACAAGCTGATCCGCCGCGACGCGTTTCCCGTTCCGCACTTCCGCGTCGGCGCCCACTATCGGATACCGACGGCGCCGCTACTCACCGCCCTGCACCTGCACGACCCGGGGACCACTCCGGAGCAAGCCGCTGGTGCCGCGAGCGCTCCACCGTAGGCGTCTTCCGCGCCAGCGTGGACGCCTCCCGTTCAGCCCTTACGCCCCGCTAACGCGCGCGGCTTTGTTCACGCTCCGACCTTGCGCCGGGACCGTCGTCTGACGGTCCCGGCGACTTGATCGTGCCCGCGGATCACGCGTGGATGTCGATCGACCAAACCGATGCACCCCTGACGTGAACTTGAGGAGCACCACCTGTCATGCCTGACGGAAGCATTTTCAAGCGCTGCGGCTGCCGCCATCCCGACACCGGCAAGCCCTTCGGAAACGACTGTCCCAAGCTGCGCCGCCCCAACCGTGCCTGGAGTTCCGAGCACGGCCACTGGGCCTACCAACTCGAACTCCCACCCACCACCGACGGCCGACGCCGCCAACTACGCCGCGCCGGTCTACCCAACCGCCGCGCGGCCTCCGATGAACTCGACCAGGCCCGGGAACTACTCGCCCTCGCCGGTGGGGACCGGCGGCGGCGCACCGACGTCGCCGACGTGCTCCAGGCCGCAGTGCGGGCCAAGCGGCCGCTGCCCGAGGTCGACCGCCTCCGGCAGCGGCTGCGCGGCGACGGACCTCTGGCGGACATGCCGACCGTCGCCGAGTACCTGACCGGCTGGCTGGGCCACCTCACTATCGACGCGAACACCGTCGGCGGCTACGAGTCGATCGTGCGTGTGCACCTCATCCCGCACCTCGGGGAGGTTCCGCTGGACAAGCTGCGCACCAGCCACATCCGTGAGTTGTTCGCCGCGATAGGACGTCGCAACGACGAGATCCTCGCGGCCAGAACCAGCCCCGACCCGGCGGTGCGCCAGTCGGTCGCGGGGGTGCGCCCCACCGGCCCCACGACCCGGCAGCGCATCCGCGCCTGCCTGCGTAAGGCCATCAACGATGCCCTCGCCGACGAACTCATCGTCGGCTCCAACCCGGCCGCGCTGGTCAAAACCCCGGGTGACCGACCGATGCCGATCGTGTGGGAGGACGAACGCGTGCAGCGCTGGAAGGACACCGGCACGGTGCCCGGACCGGTGATGGTGTGGACCGACACCCAGCTCGTCGACTTCCTCGACCACGCCGCCCAGCACGCTCCCGACCTGCACCCGATGTGGCACTACATGGCCTACCGGGGGCCCCGGCGCGGCGAGGCCTGCGGACTGCGTGACAGCGAGGTCCGCCTGCACCGACGGGAGACCACCATCAACAACCAGATCGCCACCCACGGCTACACCGCCGTGCAGAAACCGCCGAAGAGTAGAGCCGGCAATCGCGACGTCGCCCTCGACGCCGACACCGTCAAGGTCCTCACCGCCTACAGGGCCCGCCGCGCCCAGTGGCAACTCGCCGCGGGCCCGGCGTGGCCCGACACCGGGCTGTTCTTCGTCCGCCCCGACGGGCAGCCGTGGCACCCCAACGCCGTCACCCAACGCTTCCGCCGGCTTGTGCGCAAGGCCGGCTTACCGCCGATCCGGCTGCACGACCTGCGGCACAGCGCCGCTACCATCGCCCTCGACGCCGGCGTCGACATCAAGGTCCTCTCCGACCAACTGGGCCACTCCACCACGACCCTGACTCGCGACACCTACCAGAGCGTCACCAAACAGCTGCACCAGGACGCCGCCGACGCCGTCGCGCAGAAGATCAACCAGAAACGCCGCAAGGCGGGGTGAAGCCCACCCTGACGAAAGCGGCGGCGCACGACCGCGTGCGGTCGGGCCGGTCCCGGTCGCCCGAGCGAATACGCTCGCGACGTGGGCGGTGACGACCAGCGGCTGAGCCGGCGCGGCAGCTTCGACGAGGATCCGGACAACTACCAGGCGGCCCGGCCGGGATACCCGCGGCGGGTGTACGAGGTGCTTGCCGAGTGCGGGCTGCGACCCGGCGCCCGCGTCCTGGAGATCGGATCCGGCACCGGGCAGGTAACCCGTCCCCTCGTGGACGCCGGCGCATCGGTGCTCGCGGTGGAACTCGGTGGCCGCCTCGCCGCCCGGCTGCGAACGAACCTGACCGGCCACGACGTGACCGTCGTCGAGGGCGACTTCGCCACCGTGGCGCTGCCCGACGGCACCTTCGACCTAGCGGTCTGCGCCACCGCGTTCCACTGGCTGGACCCGGGCGCGGCGGTGCGACGGCTGGCCCGCCTCGTTCGGCCAAGCGGAAGGCTGGCGGTGTGGTGGACGGTCTTCGGTGACCCCGACCGCAGCCCGCCCTGGCGCACGGAGTTGGACGCGGTGTACCGACGGTGGCTACCGGGGCAGGGGCGCGGCCCCGCCGGTCTGCCAGCGCCGCTGCGGGTCGCCGTGCGCACGGCGGAACTGCGGGCAGGTGACTGGTTCGGCCCCGTCCAGGTCGAGATGATCCGCTGGGAGCACCAGCTGACCCCGCACGGCGCGCGCGGGCTGTGGGGGACCTTCCCGAACGTCCGCGAGTTGAGCACTGACCAGCGCGAGGCGTTCCTCGACGGCGTCGCCGAGGTGGTCGCCCGCCAACCCGGCGCGACGGCGACCGACAATTACGTCACCGCGCTGTACACGGCGCCGCGACGAAACCACGATGCCCTTCCCGCCAGTCCCCGACATCGGGCAGCGGACGCCTGAAGGGCGATAGCGATCCATGCCCTTCGACAGGGCACTGAGCCAGCCGTGCCTCCTGAAGCGGGACACCACCACCGAGGCGTTCGAGGATCCGAACCGAAGCGTTCTCGCTGGCATGGACACCTCTGGGCTGGCTGCGGGCCGAACAGCGGTCATCGCGCGTCCTTGCTGCTCGGCGCGAGTGCGTCCAGGCAAGCTGTCCCAGTGGTGGGTAGTCAGGTGCGGGCGGTCTAGCTGGCACCGGGCATGGCGGACGTTGCGACGCGCGTGGGATGACCCGGCGGGCCGGTAGGCGTGGTGTGCATGCGGTACAGGGCGGCTGTCATGCGCGCGACGGCGGGGTGGTGGGGATGGACACGGCGGTGATCGGCGATGGTCCGGGTGAGGAGTTGCCGCGCCGGTTCCTGGCGGCCGTGTTCGTGCAGGACGACGGCGAGGGTGGCTTGGGCGGCGAGGGTGGGTAGTGCGTAGGGTCCGTCGGCTTGGGTGTGGTGGCGGATGAGGTCGCTGAAGCAGTCGGCGGCGGCGGTGAGGTTCCCGGCGGCGCGGTGGGTGGCGGCCAGGACGCGCAGGGCGGCGCGGACTTGCGGGTTGGTGGGATTTCGGAGCAGGTGGCGCAGGCTGCGGTGTCCCCACTGGGCCCAGGGCAGCGCGGCGGCTGGGTCGCCGCTGGTGAGGGTGAGGGCGGCCAGGAGCGTGGCGGCGCGGGCGGTCGCGGTGTCCAGTGCGAGTCTGCCGCTGGTGGGGTCGATGTGCAGGAGCCCGCTGTGCAGGACGTCGATGGCACGCTCGGGCGTGTCGTCGGCGGCGTGGCGTTGGGCCAGGTGCAGACGTTGGGCCATGGCCATCATCGGATTGGTGATCTGCCGGGAGACGGTCCTCCAGGTTATGTGCAGGTCTGTGCCGGTCGCGCCGACGGTGACGCGGTGGATCGGGCCGAGCGCGTAGGAGGCGGCCTGGGTCGTCTTGCCGGCCGGAACAAGGTGTGGGGTGCGGTGCAGGATCACCGCGGCGACGGCGTCGCGGATCTCGTCGGCCGGCACGGGTGTGCGCCCGCAGGACGGCGCGCACAGGTATGCCCTGCCGCAGCTGGGCAGTTGGATGAGGATCATGGCTCGTGCGCAGGTGTGGCAGGCCAGGAGGTCGGGTGGCACGGGCGCGCCCTGCACGGCGCGGGCGCGGGCGACCCATTCCTCGACCGTCGCCGGTGACAGGCCGTGGCGGCGGGCGACGTCCCGGGCCGCGTGGTGCAGGCCGTGGACGGCGGCGTGCTCGATGGTCGCGGCGACGGCCTCGGCGACGAAGGTGGGTGTCCACGCGGCGAGGACTGGCGTCCGCGTCGGCATTGGCGTTCCTTCCTGTTGTTGATGTTCGGGTGGGGTGCGGGTAGCACCGCTGGGCGGGTGCGGGCGGTCGCGGCCGAGGGCTGCGCGTTCGGGCGGAGGGTGCGGCCGGCGACGACAGCGGGGACTGTCGTCGCTGGCCACGTCGGTCGCCGCTGCCGTCCCTCTACGGGCGGGCGACCGGCTTGTCCGTCCCGACGTGGGCACGGGGCGGCGAGGCGGGACGGTCGGTGGGAGCTATACCTGGGCGTCCGCACCCTGCCTAGCGCTGCGCGTCGGACTGGGGGCGCGCCGGAGCGGTGACGGCCGCCGGCCTGGCGGTGTTCACGGGCCAGGATCCGCGAGCAGGGTGAGGGTTGCGGCGCATCGGTGCGATGACCGGCCCGTCGGGCAGGGTGAGCGCGGGTCTCGGGAGGTAGCCGTGCCGCCGGTACACGTCCTGGCTGCCATGGATGGTCTCGGTCCAGGAGGGCATGTCGATGCGGTCGAGGCGGCTCTCGTGGTGGGTGAGCATCGCCGCGCCGATAGCGCGCCGCCGGGCGGCGGGAAGGACGGCGAGAACTGCCAGGTGGTAGTGAGGCTCGGTGGGTCGGACCTGGGTGAGGAGTTGGTCGAGGAGTTCGAACTGCCGCGCGTGCGGGCCGGCGGCGTCGGCCAGTCGGCTGCGGTAGTTCGACGGTGGCGGGATGCTGCGGTAGCGGTGAAACCCCATCGCGGCGGCGCTCAGGTCGTCGGTGATCTGGATGTCGCCGAAGAACATGGCGTGTTCCACCCAGATGACTGCCACGTCGGCCAGGGTCCGCCGCCGGCAGGTCGGGTCGGGCACCAGCCACTGGGCGAGCGGGCCGGGATGCAGGGCGTCGGCGATCAGCGCGGCGACCGGTTGCTTGTCCGCCCACCGGGCGGCACGGATACGCGGATTGACGTCCATGAGATGCCTCCAAGGGCAGCGGAACGGGTGGTGCGGTGCGGGCTTACCGGTAGGTGGCGGTGGCGAGGTCACCGACGGCGGCGTCGACCGCGGCGGTGATGTCGCGTACCTGCCGGTGGTGCTGCGCGGCGATGGTGCGTAGCTGCACGGTGAGGGCGGCGATGTCGTCGGTCAGGTAGAGGTGGTTGGTCAGGCCGAGGGTCGCGACGAGGCCGCCGAGGGCGGCGGTGTGGTTGTCGGGCTGGTCACGGCCGGCGGCGATGTAGTGCAGCCGGGCGCGGGCGACGACCGGCCACTTGAGGTCGGCGGGCAGGTAGCGGTCGGTGCGGGCCAGCCCACCGAGGCGGCGACGCACGTCGTGGCGCAGGATCCCGCCGGCGTGCAGGCCGGCGCGGGTGCGGTCGTACAGGTCGTCGGCGAACCCGCGCAGCCACCCCCGCAGCGGCGGGCTCGGGTGGGCGTAGCGGATGGAGGCCAGGGCGGTGTCGGCGATCAGGTCCCCGACCGGGCGGTCCAGGTGCAGCCACAGACGCTGCTCCTCCCCCGACGGGGTGTCGTCCGTGGTGCCGAGAGCGATCCGCCCGGCGAGGAACAGGTCGATCAGCACCGCCCCAGCCAGGCCGAGGGCGAGGGCCTGGCGGTGGATGTGCGGCTGGCCGGTGTCGTCGTCGTGACCGAGCAGGAACAACTCGTCGCGCAACGGCAACTGGGGGATGGAGGAGGTCATCTCGACCCCGGCCTGCCGACGTGCTGCCGCAGGTGGGCGTGCATCCCGCCGTAGGCGGCCTGCGGCCGCGGAAGCAGCACCTTGTCGACGGCGGCGAGGACCGTGTAGTTCGGGTCGCAGACGTTGCCGATCGGCGCCCGCCCTGCCTGCGACACCAGCTGGTAGGCGTCGAGCTGCTCCAGGCCGGTGAGGTCACTGACCCAGCCGACCAGGTCGCGGTGCGCGATCCGGTACGCGTCCTCCAGGGGACGGGCGCAGCCAACGGACATGATCGACGTGTCGGTCTCCAGGCGTGGCCACACCGTCGGGACGCCTTTGACGACCTCGATGATCAGGGTGGTGGTCGTGGCGATCTCCACCCCGACCCCGCAGGCCTCACCCTCGCCCTGGCGGGCGTGCCCGTCGCCGAGGGCGAGCATCGCCCCGTGCACATTCACCCCCAAGTACAGGGTGGTACCGGCGCGCAGCTCCGGCGTGTCCAGGTTCCCGCCATGGCTGTCGGGCACGATCGTCGAACGCGCCTCGAAACCGCCCGGCGCCACGCCGATGGTGCCGATCATCGGATCCAGCGGCAGGTCGACGCTGTGGCCGCTTTCGGTGGCGTGGAAGCGGACCGTGCCCGCCTGCCGGTCGATGTCGTACACCCACACCCGCTCCTGCAGAGGCGGCTGCAGGGTCGCCGTGTGCGAGGTGGAGGTCAGCGCCCCGAAGTGCGGGAACGTCGAGGAGACACCCCAGTCCCGGGCGGGCGTGATGGCGGCGAGGTGGATGGCCAGGGTGTCGCCTGGCGCTGCGTCCTCGACGAAGAACGGCCCCGACACCGGGTTCAGGTAGGGCATGCGGCACACCTGCGACGGCAGGTCCGCCGGGCCGCGGACGAGCCCGCCGAAGCAGTCCTCGGTGAAGACTTGCAGGACGTCGCCGGAGCGGACGTGGGCCACCGGCATCCGCCCGCCGAAGGTGTAGGCCAGCTCGTCGCGGGCCGGACGGTAGGTGATCGCGTCCATTGTGGTCACACCCGCTCCACGTGGCGGGCCTGCGGCTGCGCGGGCGCCAAACCCGACAGCGCGGGCCTGCGGCCGGACAGGTACAGGCAGGCGAGAACGACCACGCCCAGGGCGAGCCACGCCAGACCGAGGCGCTGCGCGGCGATGTTCGCGTTGACCACCACATAGGCGAGGATCACGAACCCGATGCCGGGCATGACCAAGTGCGCCCACCAGTTTCCACTGCGCTGGCGGATGAGATGGTGCACGACCACCGAGACGTGCAGGACCAGGAACGCGACCATCGCCCCAAAGTTGATCAACGACGACAGCACCGTGATCCCGTCCGCCCGCGTCGCCATGTACAGGCCGAGCACCAGGGACACGCCGCCGGTGAGCAGAGTCGCGTTGATCGGCACGTTCCGACGGATCGACACCTTCGCCAAGAAGGCAGGCAACTGCCGGTCCCGCGCCATCGCATACAGCAGGCGGGACGTGGCGACCTGGGCGACCATCGAGTTCGGAAGGCCCCACGCGATCGCCGTCGCCACCGCGCACAGGGTGGCCAGCCAGCCGCCGCCGGCTGCGGCTGCGGCGTCGTAGAAGGCGGTCCCGTTCGGGTCGCCCTCCGCGAGAAGACCGGCGGGGTCCGGGACGAGCATCGCGGCCAGCCAGGTCTGCGCGATGAACAGCACGCCGGCCAGGATGAGCACGGCAGCCATGGATCGGCCGATCTGCCGGGAACCGCCCTTGGTCTCCTCGGCCAGCATGGAGATGCCGTCGAAGCCGAGGAAGGACAGCACGGCGATCGACACCGCTCCGGCCACGAGGGACCAGGTGAAGGTGTCGGAGTTGTAGAAGGCGTCCCAGCTGAACCGGCCCTTGCCGGAGGCAAGAGCCCAACCGGCGACAGCGAGGAAGACTGCCAGGACGATCAGCTCACCGACGAGCATCACCCGGGTCACCATCGCGGTCATCCGGATCCCGGCCGAGTTGACGACCGTGTTGACCGCGACGAAGCCGAGCAACCACAACCAGACCGGCACCGCAGGCACGGTGGAGTGCATCGCCACCGACGCCACCAGATACAACAGCCCCGGCACGAGCACGTAGTCGAGCAGGATCACCCAGCCGGCCAGGAACCCGACCGGCGCACTGATACCCCGGCCCGCGTAGTTGTAGACGCTGCCTGACATCGGAAACGCCTTCACCATCTGCGTATATGAGAAAGCGGTGAAGACCAACGCCACCACGCCGATGGCGTACGCGAGAGCCACCATCCCACCGGAGCCGGCGTAGACGCTGCCGAAGATCGCCATCGGCGCGATCGGCACCATGTACACCAACCCGTACGCGACCAGATCCCGGAACCGAAGCCTCCGGGCCAACTCCTGGCGGTAGCCGTAGCGCGTCAATTCATCTTGTAGCTGCATCGCACCCTTCCGAAAGGCTCGTGTCGGCGGCGGCGAAACGTCCCAATGTTGGGGCCGCGCGTGAATTGCTTCACGCTCCGAATGGTCGCTCGATGCGAATGGCGTGGTCGATACCGGAAATGCGGACAAAGGATGTTGTCCGCATCGAATTTGTCGCTCCCGAACGCGAGTGGCTGGCGGCAGTTCGAGCCGCGCCGTCCAGCAACAGGGACAAAGTGCTTGCGCGTAGAGTCGGCCTTGTTTGAGGAGCACTCGCGCCGGCGGCGGCACGACAACTTCTGCCGCGCCGTCGCCAGCGCCCGGAGGCCGGTCGACGAAGGCTCGCTGGCGCCCAGTCGCGCAAGGAAGTTGTTCGAGGAGGACCCGTGAGGCTGGCGGACAGGATCGCTGCGATCTCGACGGAGGACGCGGTTCGCGCCTCAGTGAGCTACGACCAGCTGCGTGCCGGGGATGGCGCGCTGTACTGGTTGGAGACCCGACCCGAAGCCGGCGGGGTCGCGACGGTGACGTGTTGGCGACCCGGCGAGGGTGCGCGAGACGTCAGTCCGGAGGGCTTCGACGTCACCAGCGGCGTTCACGCGTACGGAGGCGGGGCGTTCGCGGTCGATGACGGGACGTTGTGGTGCGTCGGCGGAGACGGCCTTTATCGGAGCCGTCTTCACGACGATGAACTCGAGTTGGTCAGTCTGGGATCCTTCGGCGACCTGACGATCGGCGACGGCGAGTTACTGGCTGTGCGGGAGTCAGAGCATGGTGACGACCTCATCGCGGTGCCGCTCACCGGCGTCCCGGACATACGGGCTCTCGCAGCATCCCGGGGATTTTTCGGCGCACCTCGGCCGGGTCCAGGCATGTTGGCCTGGACCACTTGGAGCGAGCGCGACATGCCCTGGGATGGGTGTGAGATATGGGTCGCCTCCTACTCGCCGCGTGGCCAGGTCGGGAACCCGGTAAAGCTCGCTGGCGGTTCGGAAGAGTCGGCGGTGGAGCCGAGGTGGGGACCCGACGGGGCGTTGTACTTCGTGACAGACCGCAGCGGCTGGTGGAACCTTTACCGGTGGGACGGCCACCAGGTGAAGCCGGTGGCACCGATCGCAGGTGAGTGCGCCGCAGAGCCGTGGGAGCTGGGCTACGCGTCGTACGACTTCCTTGACGACGGCCGGATCGTCGTGGCGGTGCAGGACGGGCCGCGGCACCGCCTCGTCGTCATCGACCCTGACGGCACTGTTCTTCCGGTCGACCTTCCCTATACGTCCATCAAGCCCTATCTGGCCGTTCAAGGAACGACGGTGGCGTTGATCGGGGCGTCGCCGACCGCGGCCCCACAGGTCGCGCTCGTGCATCTCACGGCCGCCGATCCTCAGGTGGAGGTGCTTGCCCGCTCGGAGCACGCCAAACTCGACGGGGCGCAAGTGTCGAAGCCGACGGAACTGCGGGTTAATGTCGCGGGTGATCGAGAGGTAGTTGCCCTGGTGTATCCGCCGACGGCCTCTGCGGCAGACTGGCGGGCACCGGTGATCGTGAGGGCACACCCGGGGCCAACCGCCTCGTGCCTTCTGCGTCTGGACTGGCAGGCGCAGTTCTTCACCAGTCGGGGGTTCGCCGTCGTGGACGTCGACTATCTCGGCAGCACCGGGTACGGCCGGGTCTTCCGGGAAGCGCTGTACGGTCGGTGGGGCCTCGACGACGTTGATGACTGCGCGGCGGTGGCGGACCATCTGCTCGCAACAGGACGAGCCGTGCCGGGCCAAGTCTTCATCCGCGGAGCCAGCGCCGGCGGATACACAGCCCTGCACGCGGTGGCGCAAAACGGTCCATTCGCCGCCGCCACCGCCGTATCAGCGATCGTGGATCCCGACCGTTGGGTGCAATCCGTGCCTCGGTTTCAGCGCGCGCACGCCAGACGGCTGCGAGGCGGTGCCGGGCGGGTCGATGCCGCAACCGTTCAGCGGCCAGTGCTGCTCGTTCACGGCACCGCCGATGACGTGGCGGTGGTTGAGGATGTGCGAGAGCTCGCAGAACAACTGACAGCTCACGGCGTGCCCCACGACATGCTGCTTCTCCCCGACGTCGGCCACTACGTGGCGACCTCCGCCCAGGCGGGCACGGCGCTGGAAGCGGAACTCGCGCACTACCGTCTCGTGATGACGGCTGCGGCTGCCGAGTGCGGGGACTACACGGCGGCCAGCGGTAGCTGAGAACGCACATACTCGCCGAACTCACGGACCTCCGACTCGTACCGGTAGGGCTCAAGGTCGGCTTGCACCTCAACGATGCGCTCCAAGCAGCGGTGCGAAGTGGTCCGCGCGGCGTGATCCACCGCCACTCGGGCGGCGGCGCAGGCTTCGTCGATGCGGGCAGCGGCAGCCAACGACGAGGCCAGGAGCGCGGTGTCGATGGCCAGTCGGCGGACGTGTGTGGGACTCAGCGCGGCGAGGGCATCACCCAGGTGCCGTTGGGTCTGTTGCGGCCGGCCCAGATCATGGAAGCAGTGGGCAAGCTCGTCGGCGAGATAGGCCGGATCGAAGTACTGGATCCACAGCGGCTCGTCCTCGGCCCTGCTGCGAGTCAGTTGCCGCTCTGCGATGTCGAGGTGGACCAAGCAGTCGCTTTCTCGCCCGAGTCGGGCGTACGTCCGCGCCACCACGGCGTGTAGCGCGGCCTCCACGGCGGGCGTCGCTTGGGTCTCACTGCCTCTCACCGCCGTGAGCGCCATCCGCAGCGCCGGCTCGGGATGGCCGCAGTGCAGCGCCAGGTGGCCGATGTTCACGGCGAGCAGGTAGCTGCCGTAGAGGCGGTCGTCGGCGGCCTGCGTCAGCCGCAGAGCGCGCAAGTAACGGCGCTGCGCGAGACCGTGGGCACCGGTGTCGACTGCCTGATACCCACACAGTTCGAAGAAGCCCGCTGCCAGCCTGTACAGGCGCCGACCGATCGCCTCCGAGGCGGGGGTGTTCGCCAGCAATCGGTTCAGCTCGCCTTCGACGTACCGCTGCACCTGGGCATGGACACGTCCGGCACCGTGGGTGTGGTCCAGCTGACGGAACATCGCCAGAGCGGTCTCAGCGGAGCTGAGGTCCTCCTCGCGAACCTGATCAGGTGAACCGGGCCGGCCGGCCGCAGACAGTCGGGGTCCCGCAGCAGCGTTCAGCCAGTCCAGAGCGGCGCGATCGAGGACACCTGGCTGGAACGGAACCCGGACAACCATGTCGGCCAATCCCGAGGTCTCAGCCGACCGACTGGAGAGCAGGGTGATGACGCCCGTCGGCGCAGTCGCTAGCTTGCCCGCGTTGACCCGATTTCTCTCGAGCAGCGGTAGCAGGCGCATCAAGGCGCCACCGGTCGTCAACGCCTTGTCGCATGCCTCGACGAAGTCCCGCGAGGGGAACCGGTCCGCCGTCTCGACTCGACGCACCAGGTCGGCACTGAATCGGATCATGGCACCCAGCCGCGCCTGCGAAAAGCCGGCGTGCTCCCGCAGCCGACGCAACTCAGCACCGAAGAAATGTCGCTCAGACATGGACGGTTGAAGCGCCCGCGGGGTCTGGCCCATGACACCGCCTTTCAGACTGCCCACTTCGAGATGGCATTGAGCAGCGTGGACATCGCGCACATAGGGTCACTCACCGTTCAGCGCGGCGCAACCAGGAACGACGAAAGGGTGTCGATCCGAACCGGCTCACCGGGCGAGCGCCATGCGGACAACCACTCCGTCCGCATGCTCGGTGTTCACGACCGCGGCTCGAAGGGCGAGGGTGTGAGGACGAGATACCGACCTCTCGTCAATCTGCTCCGGATCTCGAGAAGACCACGGAGGTGGTGATGAAGCACGAAACGAGGCCATCCTCCGTGGTCGTGACGGGTGCTGGGATTGGGATAGAGCCCGCAGCTCGGGCATCAGGCGATGAGCCCAGTGCAACGCCCCTGCTGATGCACCACTTGGCTCCTCGTGACGTTCGGTCACCGGACCTAGACTCAAGGTCGTTTGCCCAACGGTCGGCGGGCGCCGCTCAATACCGCATGCGGTTCCGTTGATACCCGTGGGCCTACGAGCTTCTGAAGTCAACGAATGAAAAGGGGTTCTCCCATGCCGGAGCGGATCACCAAGGAAAAGGTTCTCTGCTACGTCGTACGTGACGGCAAGCTGCTGGTCTTCCGGCACACCGATTACAGCTACGAGGAAGTCGGCATCCAGGTTCCGGCCGGCAGCGTCCGCGCCGGCGAGACGCCGGAGGCGGCGGCGCTGCGGGAGGCCCGCGAGGAGACCGGCCTGAAGGACTTCAAAGTCGTGCGGAAGCTCGGCGAGGCCGAGTACGACATCAGCCCATACCGGTTCGAGCTCCAGCGCCGCCACGTATTCCACCTGGAACTGACCGAGCCGACGTCGGAGCGGTGGATGAGCCAGGAGGACCACGACGGGGAGCAGGAGCCAACGCACTTCGAATGCTTCTGGATTCCGCTGGAGGCCGCCCACATCCTCCAGTCCGGCCAGGGCGCCCTGCTGGGACGCCTGTACGACTGATCCCCGCCCGGTTCGGCCCACGCCTGGGAGGCAGCCGATGCACGGCACCACCGATCAGCACGACCCGATGGCCCACCTGTACCGCGGCCTCGACGTCGAAGACGCCGACAGTGCCGTTTCGGTGATCCTCAAGCTACGGGGTGAGACCTGCGACATCGACTGCCTGTACTGCTACGAGAAACGCAAGGAGGTCCCGGGGGGAGCCCGGATCGACGCGAGTCAAGTGCGTCGACTCACCGAGCTCTTCTCGGGGCGTCCGCTCGCCGTGGAACTGCATGGCGGCGAGCCGCTGACGGCCGGACGCGACCACGTCGCCGAGGTACTGCGTGAACTCGCGTCCCAGCCCAGCGTGGTGCGGGTGTCGATACAAACCAACGGCGTGTTGCTCAATGAGCAGTGGCTGGATTTGATCGACGCCCTGTATCCACGTCTCCAGATCGGCATCTCCCTCGACGGAGACGAGGCGGGCAACGCCTGGCGGGTCGGGTACGACGGCCAGCCGGTCTACCCCCGCGTGGCCACCGCCCTGCGGCTGCTGGCTGAGCGCGGGCGGAAGGTGGGCGTGATCGCCGCGGTCACTCCGACCGTGCTCGGCCGTGCCGAGGCCGTCCTGGACCACCTCGCCGGCTTCGAGGCGGTCAACGCCGTCAGCTTCGTGCCCTGCTTTGATGCCTCCGTTCAAGGCCCTACCGCTGCCCAAGGGCAGCGCCTTCCCGCGAGCCGGGTCCTTCAACGCGCGGCTCTTCGCGGCCCGCAAGGGCCCGGGTGGGCGACCACCCCGGACCAGTACGCCGAGTTCGTACTCGCCGCCACCGTTCGCTGGATCGGCGCTGGCCACTTCGCCCGGCTGAAACTGGAACCGTCCGTATCCACCATTCGGCGGCTGCGCGGACTGGATACCGGCTTCTGCCACTTCTCCAACCTGAAGTGCGACCACGTCTTCACGCTCTATCCGGACGGACGACTCGGCAGTTGCGACGAACTGCCATGGCCGCAGGCCCAGCTCACCCTCTTGGACCAGCCTTCCGGACAGAAGGCGGTCGTCGCGGCTCAGCGGCGGCTGCCGCTGCTGAACCAGGGCAAGGCCCTGATGGAGCGGTGCACCACCTGCGAGTACCGGTCAACGTGCGGCGGCGGCTGCGTGGCCACCCGCTGGCGTCAGGACCAGGACGGCGACCAGGACGCCTACTGCGACTACCGGATGCGGATGATCGACGGCATCGCCGCACTCCTCGCCCAACCCGCCGACCCGGCAGGCGCCTGGTGCCGCAGGGTGCGCCTGCGCCCCCGTACTCCGAACAGCATGCGTGACGTCGCCTCTTTCCTCGCCCGCTGGGACCACGCCGACGCGAACCGTCCGCGTATGCGGCTGCGCACCAGCTCGCACGGCAACATAAACACCGTCGGCCTGCCCGGCGTGCACGAGGCCGACGACCTCGATCCGGCCCACCCGCAGTGGCGAGAAGCGATCGAGCCCGGCGTTCGCCCTCTGGTTGACGCTGTCACCCAGGACTGGTGCCTGATCACATACGACAGCTGCCAGGGACATCCCTATCCGGGGCTTGACCTGCCGCCCGCCGAGCGCCGGGTCGGCATCCTTCCACGCAACCGAACCGAGTACGCGCGAACCGCTGCTGCCCTATGCCGCGCCGTCACCGCTGTGACTACCCACCTGCCCGCCACGGTGCTGGTGGCCATCGGACGGGCGGAGCTGACGTGCGAGACCACCGGACGGACGAGCCCCGTACTCGACTTGGCTCTACGCCCGCGTCCCGGGCACGGCTGGCCGGCGTACTTCGACGCCGTTGACGTCGCCACCCGTGCCGTCGCCGACATGCTGCGCGGCGAGCGACCAACCGAGGACGGCTGCCGCTGCCCAGCGCCTCAGAGCGCTCCGATCGATGAGGAGGCGGCATGGGTAGCGTCGCAGCCTCGCTGACGATCCATCAGTTGCTGGGGCGGATCGTGTACTTCCACGCCCTGTTCATCGAGCCCTCGCTCCTTCCCAGCGCCCCGCGCCGGCCTGGTCCGGTGTGCTGCAACCATGGCCCGGAACCGGACCGCGGCACCATCGGCGAGTTGTTGACGGACTCCGCCTGGGCGGCTCTCGTCGAGGTCGCCACAACCCTCCCCGCCCACGATCACCAGTGCCCGAAGGCCAAGGACGCGTGCTGTGCCACCTGCCGCGTTGTGGCCGCCGCCGCAGCGGTCGGGGCTGGATGGGCACTTACCGAGCACCGCAGCTACCAGCGGGCTGAGCCTGCCGAAACGCTCCTGCGGTCCTGCGAACTGGCAACGGCAGCACGGCTGGGGCAGGCCTTCGCCACACAGCACGCGGCCCGATGCCCGGCACTGGACCGGCTGGCCGAGTCAGAGGCGCTGCCCGGCGCGGAGGAACTGCCGCTGACGGGAGAACTGCTGGCCCTATGGGCCAGCCCGATCACTGACGTCCACCACCCTGTGGCCAATTGGCTCAATCACTGCACTGGCCTGGACGACGTCCGCCGGGTGCTCGAGACGAGGAGGACCGACTCGTGATCCACATCGCCGAGACCGTCGCGGTCGGCAGCGTCGAGGGATTCGTCGACACCGAGGAGCGAGACCAACTCGCCGCCACGATGAACGACTTCCTCAGCGACGAGGCCCGGCTCCGCTTTGGCGCGAGGCGGGCCACCTCGATCCATGAGATCCCCGGTCGCTCCAACGAGCAGGCCATGGCCGTCTACGAGCCGGCCGGACGGATCGAGGTCCCACAGATCCCGGACAGAGCCGAGGCCCTGCTTCAGCAGGCCTTCGACCGCGCCCGCCCCGCTCTGTCCCGCGTCATGCCGTCGATCACCGCTTGTCGGCCGTGGACCTACGTCGAGTATGGCCCCGGCCAGCACATCACCGGCCACCTCGACGGCATCGCCCCCGAGCCGCTCGCTTGGCCGCGACAAATCGCCGGCATCAGCGTCGTGATCCGTGAGGCCGAGGCCGGCGGCGCGTTCTACGTCGAAAGCACGTCCAGCGACCGCCTGTGGAACACCCCCCTGGACCACGACGCCCAGGAACAGGGCTACGCGGGCGGTATGTGGCTGGCCCACGACGGCGCCGACCACTCCGCCGACTGGTATGCGGCCATGCCCCGAACCCGATGGAGCGTGAGCCCCGCCCCGGGCACCGCCCTGCTCTACGGCTCCCAGCTCACACACGGCACCGAACCTGTCACCTCCGGCCGCGTCGCGAAGTTCATCAGCTGGCTGATCGCCGAAAAGAACTAGGAGCGAGGCATGCTGCTGGCCTTGGAGGGAATCGCTGGAGCCGGGAAGAGCACGCTACGCGACCGGATCCTGGCCAACGCCGCCTGCGAGGACGTCCGCCTCGGGCATATCGGCCAGTTCTCCTGGCTGTCGCTGGAAGCGACCCGCTCCATCATCAGCCTGCGGGCTGGCCGTCCGGCAGCAAACGGCGTGCGGATCTTGGCCGCGGTCCGCCACGACCTGGAACTCCATGCCCGCTACAACCTCGCCCCCGCCCTGTCCCTCGGACCGGTCATCGCTGACCGGCTCACCTTGTCGACCGCCTGCCTGATCGCCCTGCTGCACGACCATCCTGTCGCCCACTATGTTCAGCAGCTCGCCGAGGTCACGGCCGCACGGGCGGACCTGATCGTCCTGCTCACCACCGAGCCCGAGCTGTGCCATGCCCGGCTGTCCAAGCGGCCCACAACGCGTCGCTTCGGAGAGGACCGCCAGACCGCCGCTCGGTATGCCGACCTGTACGAGCAGGCGGTCAACGCATGGACCGAGGCAACCGGCCTGCCCGTGCTGCGCCACCCGTGCGCCACCAAAGCTGACCTCGACCGGCTGGCCACCACCTGCCTGGACCGGCTGCGCCACTCCGCACCGGCTGCGGCGCGATCATGAGGAGGCAGCCCATGCACCTGCACCCGATGCACCCGGCCGCCTGGGTCGTTGACCAGCTTCGCTACGCCGGCTGGCACGTCCACGACCTCCTCTGCTTCACCCGCGCCAGCACCCTGGTGCTCGCCAGCCACAACGGGACGCCTCCGGTGGTTCTCAAGGCCGGCTTCGGCAGCAACCACGTCCTGGCCGAGCTCGACGAGGCCACCCGCAAGGCCGCCTACGGCTTCTACTGGTACGCGGAGATGACCGAGGCCGAAAGGGCCTTGACCCGTGAGGACTTCCGCCATGAGATCGCCGTAACCCGCGCCGCCCAGAGCGCCGAGCACGTCGTGCCGCTGCTGGAGCAGGGCAGCACCGACCGGTTCGACTGGTACACGATGCCCCACTTCGTCGGCGGCAACTTCGGGCCGTACCTCACCACCGCCCTCAACCGAAACCTGGGGACAGCTGGGCTCAGCATCTTGGCCGACATCGCCGAAGGTCTGCGCAACCTGCACCAGCACGGGATCGTGCACCGCGACGTTTACCAGGAGAACATCCTCATCCACGACGGCCAAGGACTAATCACCGACCTCGGTGCCGCGCGTCGCACCGAAACCCCGCGCGGCCCCACCGCTCGGGGCCCGGAGGTGCACTGGCCCCCGGAGTACGCCACCTCCTACGACCGCGCCACCCCAGCCGCTGATGCCTTCAGCCTCGGAGTCCTGACCTACCGCTACCTGTGCGCCGACATCCCCCGCCACGGCCCCTCCCGGCTGCACACCGCGCCCACCGGACTCCGCCCGATCATCACCGCGGCGCTCGCCCCGGCACCCGAGGACCGGCCCGCCATGAGAGAGCTGCGCGATGCCCTGCGCCAAGCGGCCACCACCGCCGCCACGCCGGCCCAGCGCAGCAGCTGACCCACCATCAACCGGAAGGAGACGGGGTGCCCACCGCCCGCTCGCCGCCGCAGGAATCGGCTCCAAAAGGTGCACGACCTAAACCCCTTTTCGGAAAGGACGAGCGCACTCATGGACAACGACCGGATCAGCGACTTCCTCGCCGCCGTGGACGACCTTCGCGGCGACGACGAGACCGTCCGCAGCACCCGTCACACCTCCAGCGTCTCGGCCGAGGGCTGGCCGACCGCTGAGGCCCCGGCGAGCACCGCGGCAACCGACGGCACCGACGCCTGAACGCCCCGCACCTCACCGGCGGCACGCCGTCGGTAAGCACCTCCTGGGGCCGGACCCTCACGGGGCCGGCCCCAGGCCCAGCCCGTCGGAAGGACCCACTCCCGTGGACGCGCCCACCATCTCCTTCTCGTTCGCCCTCATCCAGGCCCACCACCGCGACCGCACTCGCCGGATACGCGCCGTCCTCAAGCCCGCCGCCCAACGGACGGCCAGCACCTCCGACTCGCAGCGAACGGACGCCTTCAACTACTGCCTGGCCCACCATGTTCTCGAAGGCGCCGAGACCGCCGCCCGCTCCCGCGAGACTGCCACTTTTAACTGGTACGGCGGCCACCCGGACGCGAACGCCTCAGCGCTTTCGACACCCACCGCCGTCGGTCCGCGCATCGTCCTCGCCCCCGACCTTGACCGCCTGCCCCGCTCACCGATCTCCGAGACCCCCTACTACGTACTGGGCCCCAACACCACTGCTGCCCCACCGGGCCTGCGGGACCTGGCCGCCGCCGCATACGACACCGGCGCGAAGAACGGCTTCGCTGACCTTCTCGCCGGCCACGCAGTCGTCGTCTGCCTGCTGCGCCACAAGCAGCTCGGCGACACCCTCGACAGCTGGACCATCACCCGGCTGCCCGGCACCATCTACTGCGACCACGTCAACGAGCCCGTCGTCCTGGCTCGCGACCTGATCCACGAGGCGGGCCACAACTGGCTCAACGACGCCCTTGGCGCCGCCGCCTGCGAGATCAGCGACGAAGTCGGGTTCTACTCCCCCTGGAAGAAGACGAACAGGCCCGCCTTCGGCTTCCTGCACGCCTGCTTCGCCTTCCCCCTCACCATGATCTACACCGCTCGCGTCCTGCCTCAAACCCGCGGCGACCTGCACCGATTCCTGACCGTCTACTTGGAGCAGCAGCGCGGACTGCTTGCCACCACCGCCGCCGACCACGACCGAGCACTCGCCCTGATCACCGACCCCACCTTGCGGGAACGCCTGCGCTCTGCCCACCGCGAAGCCCTCAGCCTGTGAACTCCACCGACACCTCGTTCCCCGCTACCGAGACCGCCCTCGCGGTCCGGCTGGGCGAGCCCGGCGTCATCCTGCGCGTCGGCCAGGCCGGCCATCCGACGGCGCAGGCGCACACCGGATTGGCCAGTCTCGAACTCGCCGCGCCCATCGGGGAGAACACCGCCTTCAACATCGGCTCCGTCGCCAAACAGATCACCGCGTACCTGTGCATCCGCGCCGCCCGCGACCGCCTCCTCACCCTAGACCGGCCCGTCGGCGACATCCTGCCCCGCTTCCACATCCCCGGCGTCACCATCGGCGACCTCATCAACCACCAGGGCGGCATCCGGGACGCCGAATCCCTCCTGTCCCTGGCCGGCTTCCGCGAACTCGACCACTACACCGCCGCCGACCTGCTTCAACTCGCCTACCGTCAGCGGCACCGAGCCGTCGAGCCGGGCCGCTTCCTTTACAACAACACCGGTTATCTCCTCCTCGCTGAAGTCCTCACGCACGCGTATGGCGCCGGACTCCACGAGATCGCCAGCAGGCAGGTCTTCACCCCGCTCAGCATGACCTCGGCCCGCTTCAAGACTGATCCACGCGAGGTGATCCCCGGTGCCGCCGCCAGCTACCAGGCCGTCGCCAGCGGATGGCAGCACCAGCAGCGCTCAGTCACCCTGCCCGGCCCCGGCTCCCTCTGGTGCACCGCCGCTGACCTGGATCGATGGCTCGTTCACCTCTGGCACGAATGGCACTGCCGGGCCGCCGACGCGCTTCCGTTCGACCAGCACCTCGGCTATCAGTCCAGCGACCATGCGCCGTTCACATATGGTCCCGGGCTGTACGCCGATCCGCGCCCCGGCCGCACCGCCGTCTTCCACTACGGTCATGAACAGGGGTTTTCCGCAGCCGTCCATCTCACCAACTCAGGGCTCCGCGCTATCTGCCTGTCAAACCACGCCGGAATCGCCGCCGACCACGTACTCGCCGCGGCCCTCGCCGACCCCACCCATGAATCCGGCGCCGATCCGGGCGAACTGCTGTCTCGCGCGTTGGAAAGCCTTCCTGCGCCCAAGACCACCACCTCCACGGGCAGCGCCGACACCGAAGAGGCTCACACATCGCTCGGCACCTATGTCTGCGACGAGGTTCCCGGCACCGTACGCCTGACCCGCCGTGCGGGCTCGCTGTACTTGTGGCGTCGGGGAACCCTCGACCGGCTCACCTGCACCGGGTCCACGTACGTTGCGGACGGCTACACGCTGACACTCGATACCTCTTCGGCGGATGAGGATCTGCCAGTGCCCAATGGCCTTGTTCTTGATCTCGATCGCGCACCAGGGCTGCACTATCGACGACGGCCCGATTGACCGACTGCCACCATTACAACGTCGGTGGTTCTCAAGCCTCCCGATCCGACACGGAGGCCCCTGGCCGCCCGTTGTCAGCCGGGCTTGATGTGAGCTACCCCGCTTTTATCAAGCTTCATGATTACTACGTCGAGGGCTGCATCTCGGCTCAGGCTCCACTTGAGCATTCGCACTCCCAGGAGCTCGACCATCTTCGACGATCAACATTCCACTAATCAGACGGACACAGACAAGCCCAAAATGGGCAACGGGTCGGCAGATCGCCGTGGTCCAGCACGGGGAGCGCTTCGAGATCGGCCTTCGCCAACGGCTCATCGACTCGATCAAGGAGACCGCTGATGTCGCACACGCCGCCTGATCTGCCTGGCTCAGCAGTCACGATCGGGCTGACCATCGACACGGTGCTACGGCGCACGGACAAGACCCTGCTGGCGCGAGGCTCGTTCTGCGGCGAACCGGCAGCGGTGAAATATCTGATCGACCCAGACCCTTTCTGGGCGGCCAGGTGGCGGCACGAGCTGGACGTGTACGAGGTCTTCGGTGACACCACCCCGCCTGTCCGCGTTCCTCGGCTGCTCCATACCGACCGTGACCGGCTGCTGGTCCTGGAATGGGTCGACGCATCGCCCCTCGCGGTCGAACGCTACCCCCAGCGTGAGCTCGATACTCGGGAGGTCGATGCCGTCCTGGACTGCATCGCCGCGTTGAATGAGTGGACCTACCCGGCCGTCCGGTTCTCGCCCACCTTCGACTACTCCGAACGGCTGGCTCGGTACCAGGCCAAAAGGTACCTCACTGAGGGCCAGCGAGAGGCTCTGGACAGTCTGCTGGCCCGCTGCGACGCGCCGGCGCAGCTCAATCACGGCGACCCACTGGCCAGCAACATCCTTCTCAATGCCGGCCGTTCCGACAGCGATGACGAGGCCGAGACCACGGCGGTGCTCGTCGACTGGGAGTTCACTGGGCTGTTCCTTCCTGGCTTCGACCTTGCGATGCTCCACACCCAGGTCGGCGCGAGTACGCCATTGATCCGCGAGCGTATCGAGGCGATCGTGAGTGAGACGGGCATCGAGGCCGCATTCGCGCTCAACCTCGCTGTGGTCCTGACCCGCGAGCTGCGCCTGCACCACGAACTGCCCGAGGACGACCCGGCCCGGATGCGGTGTCTGGCGATCATCGAGGCCGCCTGGACCTCGGCCAGCACCCGCGTACAACGGCTCATTGCAGCGAGGTCAGCATGATCCAACTCTGAGCAGCCACAACGACACCCTGCATCTGTTCGCAGATGCAGAGATGACCGAAAGTTTGGGGGTCTGTCTGTGGTGTCGACGACCTCGTCGGTGTCTAGTGGCCTCGCAAGGAGCCCGGTAGTTTCAGCTGTCGACCACTTTCGCTTTCATCGATTGGAGGTGCCGCCCACGTGTCGCAGATCGAGAAGATCACCGGTGAACTCCGCGCGTTGATGACCGGGGTCGAACGCGCGCAGGGGTTGGCAGCCGCCGCCGACAGCCAGGCGCAGGAGGTGGCGTTGCGGGCCGCCGGCGCGGGCTTCGTCGCCGTGGCGGCGGGCGTGGCGCGGGTGCGCAACGCGATCACCGGCATCCAGGGCGGCCTGGGAAGTCTCGCCGGTTCGATCGGTGAGGCGACGAAGGCAACCGCGGCGGTGCCGAACGAGGCCACCCCGCAGGAGACGATCGCCGGCCTGGCACCCGTGCAGAGCGCCATGGACGCCGCCCGTGACGCAGCGGCTGGGGCCATCACTGGAGTCGGTGAGGCACAGCAGCTCGTCGCCGTGGTCCTGCAGGGTGGGCAGCCTGGGCCGCTGTTGCAGGCGTTGGAGGCCATCAAGCAGGTCCTGGTGCTGATGGTTCAGCGCACTGGCGGGGCCCGGCAGGCCGTCGAAGCGGCGATCGCGCAGGCCCGCCAGCTGGGCTCGTCGGGAAACTGACAGGGGCTGGCGGTCATCCACCGGCCAGCCCTGCCCCTGCTACCACCGCCAGCCCATCCCCGACGACCCCCACCCCGGGCGGCACCGTCTCCACGGACACTGACGCAGGGACCCGGTGGACCAGGCGTCCCACCGGCTTACTCGGCGGGTCACCTGCCGGACGTCGAACCCGGATCTCCGCGAACGAGAAGCCACGGGAGCGGCGTGCCCTGGAGTTGGAGAACGAGTGTGCCGACAGGGTCGCCGGCAAGGGGTACCGGGTTCACCAGAACCCCACGAGGCAGGAGGTCGCGGACGCGCGACGCGAGACCGGCGATTCTGGGAGGCCGGAGAAGGCACCCGACTTCCTCATCGAGGGGCATGTCTTCGACTGCTACGCGCCCACTGCCCCTGTGCCGCCCCGCGCCGTCTGGAGCGCAGTGTCCAGGAAGGTCGACACGGAGCAGACCCAACGCGTGATGTTGAACCTCCACGACTGGCGAGGAGACCTCGTCGCCCTGCACAAGCAGTTCCACGATTGGCCCGTAGCAGGGCTGAAGGAACTGGCGGCGGTAACGCGCGACGGTGCGATCATTCAGATCATCCGGCGAGACTGATGAAGGGGTGCAGATGGCTGTCGAGTACCGGTTGACGCTGGCGGGCGACATTCCACTGGAGCAGGTGGCGGAACTTGCTGCTCCCGGAGCAGTCGAGACGTCCACGGCGTCCGGCGGCAGGATGCTCAGCGCCGACCTGAACGACAATTGCGGGTACGTCGTGGACATCACTGGCGGAAGGCACGGCTACTGCAGTGCCGAGGACGACGGTGGCGCTCTGTGGGAATGGGAGCCGGAGACCTACGTCGACGTCAGCTTCTACATGCGCAAGGACACCCTGGTCGACAAGGGCAAGCCCCACATGTTGGCAACCGTGGCCAGGATCCTCACCGGCAGGGCCGAGGACGCCGCCCTGACCCTCAACGGCGATGTACTGATGCTGACGCGCATCGCGGGGACCATCCAGAAGCACAACACCGACGGCTGGTACGACGAAGACTACGACAGGATTCTTCACCTCTGACAGGCGTACGTCCTCGGCTGGACCCACCACAGCCACTTCCCCCGACCAACCCGACCGGAAGTGCCTCAGTATGCGCAGCCATGACCTCACGCCCGGACGGATGATCGGCGTCACCTTCGATCATGGCGAGGACTTCTTCACCGCCCTCGCTGACGCCTGCCGCGCCAACGGCATCCGGTAGGGCTACATCCCCGTCTTTATCGCCGAGTTCAGCACGGTCGAGATCGTCGGCACCTGCCAGCGTCCGGACGACCTCCAAGCCCCGGTCTGGGACCGGGTGCACCTGACCAACGTCGAAGCGCTCGGCGGCGGAACCATCGCCGACGACGACGCACACGACCGGATCGCGCCGCACATCCACGTCAGCGTCGGATTCAAGGAGCACAGCGCGACCGGCCACACCAGTCACCCGCTACGGTCCAGTTCCTCACCGAGATGCTGATCATCGAGGTCGCTGCGCCCGTCATGCGTCGTATCCCCGAGGCGAGCCTCTACGACGTGCCGCTGTTGCGTATCGGCGACAACTGACCGACCAGTGGCATCCACGACCGCCACACACACTGGATCGCTGCCCTAAGCCACGGCGTCTCGGTAGCAGCCGCAGCTGCGCCCTCGTCGAGCAGGACTACCTACGCCGAGTCCTCCTGCGGGAGGGGCCGACCTGGGGCACGCAGGCTGCCATCATCGCGGCATGAGCGCGTGTCGGGTCAGCGTGCTGGGGAGCCCCAGGTCTCGGTCATGGCGGCGATCCGCGCGGTGACCGTGTCTGGATCGACGAGTTGGTGCAGGTGTCCACCGGGCTCCTCGGCTACGTCCCAGCCGCGCTTGCGCGACTCCTGCGCCATGCGGTCGTACGGCGGTCCGAACAGCAGATACCCGCATGGCCGATGGTCCCAGCCAGCGGGGACAGGAATGTGTTGCTCGTAGTAGCTGATTGGGAGCCTGGGCTGCTCGGCCGAGACGGCCCACCTGGTCTGCGGATCGGGGAACAACGTGCCGACGTCTTCCTCGTCCCACCACGTCGTCCACTGCGGCAGCCGGCCCCGCGTGACCTTGGTCCGGAGGTAGGCCAGCCGCTCGGGCGATGCGGCGGGCGTGGATCCGGCCCGCGGGGGCAGCCGGGCATCGACGAAGAGACACCCGACGACCGGACGTCGCACCGCCTGCACGATAACCGGAACCAGCAGGCCGGCGTTGCTATGCGCTACCAATACGATTGGCTGACCCTGCGGTAGGCAGGAGAGGCTTCCGTTGATGGTCGCGCTGACGCGCGGCCAAAACGGTGGGTCGTCTACGTCGACCACGTCGATCAGTGACGGCACCACCGTCTCAGCACCCAGAGCTGCGAGCCGGGCCGCCACGGCCGTCCACGTCCGAGGACCCAGCAACAGGCTGTGCACCAGCACGAACCCAGGCATCACCCGCTCAGCATCGACGACGTTGCCTGCCGTCCGCTACCCGAGCCGTTCATGCCGAATGAACAGGATCGCGCCCACACCTCCCAGCACGCAGCGCGCTTGTCGGCCGGCAACAGGGCGGTGCCGGACGCGTGGTCAGCGACAGAATCGGATGCCGTCGGCGGCATCGCCGGCGCTTATTCCGTCCCGGTGAACACTGCCAGCGCCAGATGATGCGCGGTTGACCGAAGCTCCCGAAGGATTCACCTACCGCCTGCGAAGGAGTGCGACGTCGAGCTGCTCCATTATGGCCGACCTGTGAGCGTCCTCCGTGGCGACGCAGCGGTTCGGTTCCTGACGGAAGTTGACCGGAAGGACCCGCAGAAACTGGTGACTCGCCTCGCGCTCGGGTCGGCATGTGCAAGGGGACTTCGGCGAGGGGCGGCACATGTGCGCTGAGCGCCCATCTACGCTGATGCCCCGCACTGCCTGAGTCTCCCGGGAGGGAGGCATTCAACGTGAGGCGAGGAGTTCGGTGATGATGCAGCCCCAGGAGGAGGCCCCGCCATTGATGCGGTGGGCTGTCCCCAGCCAGGACGGCACTAAATACCTTGGCTTGTCGGTGCGCGCGGGCGAAACCTTGGTCTTCGTCGGCCCCAACGGGGCTGGGAAGTCGGCCCTCAGCTTCTGGCTGAGTGTCAACAAAGGAGACTGGCCTGCGCCGATAGTCAGGGTCATCGCGCACCGCCGAATCTGGCTGTCCTCTGCTGGCGCGGAGATGACAACTAGCCAGCGGACGCAGACCGAGGCCACCTTCGAAGCTTACGACTCGCAGCCCAACTCTCGCACCACTGTCGTGTTGGACGAGCAGCGTTCGGCGAGAGTGCTGTACGACCTGCTCGCGAAGGTCAACATGCGGAATGCCCATGCTGCCGATCGATACGACCGAGGCGAGGTAGCCGCTGCTGGCGATGGCGTGGAAGAAGGCATGCTGGCCAAACTCGAACGTGTCTTCGCGGCTGCAGGCATGGCTCTTCGCTTTCGCGTTACGGACACGGGTGGATTCGACGCCGTCACCGAGGCCGGTACCCCTTACCCGATCTCTCAGATGTCAGACGGCGAGAAGGGAGCGTTCCTGCTGGCGTCAGAGGCGCTGCTCGCCCCACCTGGCAGCGTGTTGCTGGTCGACGAGCCCGAACGACACTTACACCGATCGATCTCGTCGGACTTCATCGTGGCCCTCACGCTAGAGCGGCCTGATGCCGGGTTTATTCTATTTACGCATGATCTCGATCTGCTGAGTAAGTTGGACGCGACGTCTACCACCGTTTGCACTGTGAGTGCGGTCAGCTGGAACGGACCAAACCCATCGGGTTGGGCCGTCCGAATAGAGCAACGGAAGTTGGACGTACCCGACTCCGTCCGGCAGGCTATTCTGGGAGGCCGATCAAAACTGTTGTTCGTGGAAGGCGAGGTCTCAAGCCTCGACTTTGCGCTGTATCGCCTCCTCTTCCCTGACAGATCGGTCGTGCCGTGCGGGGGCGGTGAGGGAGTCAAGCGGGCCGTCGCCGGACTCAATGAGTCAGAGTCTTTCCACTGGGTTGACGGACGTGGCGTGCTCGACGGGGACGCGCGCAGTGCGAATGAAGTCGCCGCGATGGCAGCGAAGAAGATCTTGGTGCTGCCGGTTAACGAAGTCGAGAACCTGTACTACCTCTCTTGGATAGTCGACGCCGTCGCCGAGCATCAAGGTTTGACGCTCGGGGAGGATGGAGCCTCGATGGCTGCCGAGGCGCGAGGCGCAGCATTGACGTCGCTCAACGACCAGAACATCAGGCATCTGGCATCCGAGAATGCGATTAAGGTTCTTCGTCAGCAGGCGATGGCGCACCTCCCTGGAGCCAATGAACTCATGCAGGCTGGGTCGACGGTGACCATTAACCTCGAATCGACATATCAGACCCAAGAGGCGGACCTGCGAGGCTGCATCGACGGTGCCGATTACGATGGCGTGCTTGAGCGCTTCTCGGTACGGAGCAGCGGGTTCCTGACCGCCTTAGCCAAGCGTCTTCGTTTTTTGAATCACGACGACTACGAGAAGGCTGTCCGATCCCGTTTGCTTAGCACTCCAGAACTCCTCGACAGGCTCCGCACTGTCGTGGGGGAACTACCCTAGTCGCCACCCTCTCAGCATTGATCCTTCTCGGTCGCGGATAAGCAGACGGGGGATCAGAACCTCTGCCACGATCAACCATTCCGACACGGTGCGAGCGTGCGGAACGCGCGCTTCTCGGCATGAGCGGACACCTGATGGGACCGTCGCCGTAGGCATCAGGGTGGTGCGTCGTCTTCACAGGCTGGACGCACCAACCCCATGAACCAAGCCTCCGCCAACGTACTCGGCGGGCCTCGCCTTCGGCGGGGGTGAGGCCGAGGGCTGACACCGCGTCGGTCACCGCCGTCCGGCGCCTGGCCGACGGGTCCCGGGCCGAGAGAGCGCACATCATGATCATCGACGATGTGCTCGGTGTGTGCTCTCCAGCGGGTGCCAACCCGGGTGAACCGGTGCCAACGCGGGTCACCGCGGCCGACCGCCGGTCGCAAACCGGGGTTCGTGTGCTCGGCGTGTGGTCCTGGGCTGCGACAACGGGGCCCGACTGACGTGGGTGAACGTGGGCCACTCCCTGCCACCCCAGGTGAACCCCCAGGTCGCTAGACTGTGCCCTCGCGCCCCCGTAGCTCAGGGGATAGAGCATCGGTTTCCTAAACCGTGTGTCGCAGGTTCGAATCCTGCCGGGGGCACCTCGAAGATCAGCAGAAAGACCTTCTGGCCAGGGAGTTTGCACCTCCGTCGATGCGTTGCTCTATGCAGTGGTGTGTCGCCTGATGCCGCTACTTGTCGCTGTCCACGGACTATTCACGGACTGATTTTGGCGGAGCTTTGCCAGGTCGCGCTACCTGTGCCGGGCAAGATCCGGTTGGTGGGGGCTGTCGCCGCGCCTAGCCACCGCAGTTGTCCCGCGCGTCTTCGATCCGCTGCCTAACCGCTTCCTGCCTCCTGGGCGGTGGTCCGGCCGGCGGGCAGGCCACCTGTGGGTGTCAAGGCTGGCTCTCGCGCACACTCCATCGCTGCAGCCAGTCAGCCCGACAAGGGCGAGGACGCACCCGCTGCATCCACCGTTCGAGTAACCCCTGCATTGCCTTCCGTGACGCTGTTTGGAATGCTTGCGCCAGGGTGCGCGGAGGGGCGGGATGCTGACTGCTGGGCCGATTCTGGCTACGGGTGAGCCCCCGATCAACTTCCGTGCACATGAGGTACGAACAGGCAACTCAGCCGGCGCCCGCGATGACTTCGAGCAGATGCTCGCCATGCTGGTCCGCGCCACGCATCCAGGCGCGCGCCTGATCGCCGCGAATCCCGGCGACTGGGCCATCGACGTTCTCGTTGGTGACCTGGCTGGCGCGGTCGTCATCTGGCAGGCCAAGTATTTTATGCCCCTCGTCACCGAGTCACACCAGGCGCAGATCCGTGAATCATTCACATCCGCATTGAAGGCAGCTCAGGAGCACGGCCACCAAGTACGTCACCTGCAACGACTCATCGCACGCCGCAACGCTTACCTCGCCGCTACCCTGGCACTTCCCTACGACGAGTCGCGCAGGAAGTTCATCGGTGGGGGCGGGGCATAGATGGGGCACAAGACACCAGCAGACCGAGACGCCGGCACGGCCGCTTGTGCCGGTGCGCTGGCCAATCGGGAGGAGATCAGGGCGCGTAGGTGGGGTCGGCGACGGTCTTGGCGATGAGGGTCAGCCAGTGCAGGTCGTTGGCTTGCGATTCTGGACTGGACTCGGGGTTGAGGATGCTGCCGAGAAATACGGCGACGTCGTCGAGCTGCCGCTCGGCGCGGTAGTAGCTCAGCATGGTCTGGTCCGGTTCCAGCGGCCCATAGCCTCGACGGAAGAGTTCGGCGCGGTGCGCGTTGACCGGGTGCTCGCCGAAGTCTTGGCTGTAGACGAACATCAGGTCCCGCTCGCGCGGCGCCAGGATCGGCGCATCCCAGTCCACGACGTGCAGTGGACCGTCGTCGTCAGCGAGCAGGTTGCCGGGGTGGATGTCGGCGTGGCAGAGCACGTGTTGAGCTTGCGTCACTCGGGAGGCGAGGCCATCGACCGTTGCGGACAACCGATGTAGCGCTGCACCGTACCGGTCCCAGAAAGCGCCGAGGGTCTCGCTCGCTGCGGCCTGCTCCCCGAGGATTCGCAGCCGCTCGCCCGCGCTCGATCGGTAGGTCTCGACCGGCAAGACCGCGGCGAGATCGGCGCTCGGCCTGACCGCGTGCAGCCGACCCAGGAACTCCCCGTACTCGACCCATTGACCGTCGGTGAGGCCGCGGCCCCACAGACTGCCGCCGTCGTGGAACGGATAGAGCAGCAGCTGGTAGTCCCCGAACCCGCGACAGGCTCCGCCCCCTGGAAGGTCGATCGGCGCTACGACCTGCCTGACGCCCTGCGCTCGAAGGAAGCGAGGCAGCAGGACGGCCGCCTGAGTGAACTCACCGCGGCGCATCTTCAGGAAGTAGCGCTCGCCGTCAGACGTGTCTACCCGGTACGCCCATGCCTGCCCGTCGAGCCCGACCGGCATGAACACGAGATCGGCCACGTCCACGGCCCAAGCGGCGGCCACCTCGGCCGCGAGCAACCGTTCGTCAACGTCAGGCTTGTCGAACATCGACGGAGCGTTGCAGCTCGCAGTCCGTCCAGCAAGGGATTTGCCACCTGTAGGCGGAGTCAGCAGATACGTGTGGCGCACGTCACGAGCCGTAAGATTTCAAGCCGCGTCTGACTGACCTGTTCCCAGTACTGAAATCCCGTTGCGTACTCCCGTGCGGCTCTGGACTGTGAGAGGGCGGCCACCCCTGCCCTGCCTAGGGATGGCCATCGTCGTGGCTGGACGGACCTCTGAGTGCTGTTGTCGTTGGGTGTAGGCACGCTGGTCCAGCCGCCGGGCCGGCATTACCGTCGGCCGCATGCCCGAATTGATACTGCCGACCATCGGCCTGCACGCTGCATTTCTGCAGTGCCGCGACGACTGGGGCCCCGGCGTGCACGAGGACGGCTTCGGCCTGGGCGCTGACGACGACGTGGATTCGCCGGATGGCTTCGCTCATTGGGTGCATCGGCAGGTCCGGCTGGCCCATCCGAGGGGAACGCCGTGCCCGGACGAGGAGCACAGCTCGCCTCGGTGGATCGTCGAAAACGGCCAGGTTCTCGGCGGGGTGGCCCTGCGGCACACATTCGACGACGCCCTCGGGCAGATCGGCTACGGCGTACGTCCCTCCGCGCGTGGACGCGGCGTGGTGAGTTGGGCGCTGGGCGAGATGCTCAAGGAGGCCCGGGCTGACCTGGGCCTGGACCGTCTCCTTGTTACCTGCCTCGCGGACAACCTTGCCTCGGCACGAACCGTCGAACGCAATGGCGGTGTTCTTGAGGGCATTCGCGACACCGAGCATGGCCCGGTGAGGCGCTACTGGATCAACCTCGTTCGGTGATTCTGTCCCACCGCGCCGGTCAGGGGACGATGACCACGCCGCCGCGTACGCCGCCCTGGGCAAGCCGTTCGTGGGCGGCGGCCGCGTCGGCGAAGGGGTACACGCCGGCGACCCGCAGCGGGATGTCGCCGCTGGTGACGAGTTTGACCAGTTCTGCCAGGCGGGATCCGTCCGACTCCACCTCCAGCGCGAAGGTCCGGATGCCCCGCACCGGCTCCGGGCGCAGCGGAGGTGACGCGGCCACGTAGCCGCCGCCGTCCCGGACGTGGTCCAGCAGCGAGGAACCGATCACCGCCAGGTCGATGACCGCGTCGTACGTCCCCGTCGGTTCGTCGGAGCGCGACAGGAACGCCGCGCCCAGCGACTCGATGAACTGGCGGTCGTCGGCTCCGGCGAGTCCGGTGGCGTGCAGGCCGGCCGCCCGTGCCAGGGCCAGGACGAACCCTCCGGCCTGCCCGGCGGCGCCGGTGACGAGCACGGTCGAGCCGGCCGGGAGCGCGAGCAGGTCGAGGGCCTGGGCGGCGGCGAGGCCGTTGGTCGGCAGGGTCGCCGCCTCGGTGGCGGGGACGCCGGTGGGTGCGGCGGTCAGCGAGGTGGCGTCGAGCACCACGTACTCCGCGTGGGCCCCGGCAGTGGTTTGCAGCCATGGCGAGAAGCCGATGACCTCATCGCCGATCGCGTACTCACCGACCGATGGCCCGACGGCGTCGACGGTGCCGACCACGTCCCAGCCGGGCGTGTACGGCAGGCCGGTCGGCAGCGGCGCCGGGAACCGGCCGGAGCGGACCATGAGGTCGACCGGGTGGACGACGGACGCGGCGACCCGTACCCGCACCTGTCCCGGTCCGGCTTCGGGCGTCGGTACATCCGCCACGTGCAGGACCTCCGGCCCTCCGAACTCTTCGTAACGAACTCCGCGCATCGTCGTCTCCCTCGTAGCCGTCGTGATCACCACGACCGTACGAAGCGACGGGCACCGTGAGAAAGTAGGTACCTCGAAGTGCGTAGGGCACCGCAGGAGGGCAAGATGACGACGACAACCGCAGCGCAACGCCGCGAGCAGGCAAAACGTGATTACGACGCGTTCCTGGAGCGCTGCCCGACCCGGGAGCTGCTGAGCAGGCTCACCGACAAGTGGGTGGCGCTGGTGATCCCGGCGCTGGCGGACGGCCCGCAGCGGCACGGCGAACTCGCCCGACGCATCGCCGGCATCAGTCAGAAGATGCTCACGCAAACCCTGCGGACGCTGGAGCGCGACGGCCTGGTCACCCGTACGGTCACCGCGTCGGTGCCGGTCCGCGTCGACTACGAGCTCACCCCGTTGGGCCATGAACTGTTCCCAGTCATGATCTCCATCAAGGACTGGGCGGAGTCACACATGGACCGTGTGTTCGAAGCCCGAGCCCGATTCGACGCACTCCCCTGAGGGGGCTCCGGAGGCGCGATTCTGGTCCAGCACCGACCGAACGGCAGTCACCAGCGGTAGGCCAGGTTCACGGCGAGTGCGGCCAGCACGGTGACGAAGAAGACGGCCCATCCCACGAGATGACGTGACCCCACCCGCAGGTGCGCGATGAGCGCGCCGACGAAGTACAGCACCAGCCCCGCCGCGGCGAGGGTCCCCAGCAGCGGTACGGCGAAACCGGCCAGCAGTCCCACGGAGCCGGCCGCCAACAGCAGGCCCAGCACCGGTAGCCAGGACCGTGGCACCCGCTTCATGTCCGCCTGGGCCTTGGGATAGTCGTGGCCGATGAGGTAGGTGACCGCGGCGATGCCGGTGAACACCGAGGCGAGGATGGTGACTGTCACGTAAGCGGCGAACATGGACCCTCCCTGTGGTTTTGTCACCTCAGGGACGGGGCAGCTCCGCGAAACGTTACGGGCGTGGCGCGCTCAGCAGAACCCGGTGCCCTCCGGGGCATCCCGGAGGGCACCGCGTCGTCGCAGGGTCAGAGGAATTTGTACATCTCGGCGGAGGCCGGCTCGGTGTCGCCGGCGGGCGGCGCGGTCACCGAGACTTGCTCGCCGAAGCCGCTCATCTTCATGTCGGTGACGAGATCACCGACGCTCTTCGTGGCGATCGTGTAGGACAGCGCGGTGAGCCGGCCGTCGGCGTCGACGGTCGCCTCGAAGGGGACCGCCGTGGGGTCCTTCGCCAGCTTGGCGGTGGACTTGAGGCCGTCGCGCATTCCACCGTCGGCGCCGGCGGCCTCCGCGGCCTTGTTCAGGTCGGCGGTGCCGCTGTAGCGGCCGGGGCTCACCTCCTGGGCGGTCACGATGCCGCCGATGATGCCGGTCTGCGCCTTGAGGTCGAACGACTGGCGCAGCGAGCTGGTCGGCCGGAGCTTGTTGAGGTCGATCTTCATCCAGGGCTTCTCGCCCTCGAGCGAGTCGGACTTGATGTAGGCGGCATCGCCGATCAGCCGGGCCTCGATCGGCTCCGGGGCGTTCCCGGTGACGTGGATCGCCTTGGCGGCGGGGTCCATCTTGCCGCTGAGGGTGATCGACTGGTTGCCGGCCTTGACCGAGGCGTCCATGGTGACCGTGCCGGCGAGGCTGCGGTCCATGGCCTGCCGGACGGCGGCGACCGGTTCGACCTTGGTCGTGGCGGGGGCGGCGGAGGGGCCGGCCCCTCCGGTGTTGTCGCCGGAGGTGGTGCCGCAGCCGGCCACGAGGGCGGCGGCGAGGGCAATCGAAAGGGTAGGGATCAGTCGACGCATAGACGCGACCCTAACCAATGGGCACCACCCCCGGTGTACGACGGCCACCCGCAGGTCAGTCCGCCGGCAGTTGATCGGCCCGGGTGAGCACCCGGTCGACGAGGCCGTACTCCCGGGCCTGCTCGGCGGTGAACCAGCGGTCGCGGTCCCAGTCCCGCTGGATCTCGTCGAGTGTCCGTCCACTGTGCTGGGCGATCAGCTCCTGCATGGTCCGTTTCACGTGCAGCATGTTCTCCGCCTGGATGGTGATGTCCGAGGCGGTGCCGCCCATCCCGCCGGAGGGCTGGTGCATCATGACCCGCGAGTGCGGCAGCGCGTACCGCTTGCCGGCCGTGCCGGCGCAGAGCAGGAACTGCCCCATCGAGCCGGCGAACCCGAGCGCCAGCGTGGCCACGTCGTTGCGGACGTAGCGCATCGTGTCGTAGACCGCCATTCCGGCGCTCACCGAGCCGCCCGGCGAGTTGATGTAGAGGTAGATGTCCCGGTCGGCGTCCTCGGCGGCGAGCAGCAGGATCTGCCCGCAGATCTGGTTGGCCGACTCCTCGGTCACCTCGGTGCCGAGGACGACGATCCGCTCCCGCAGCAGCCGCTCGAACACCTGGTCACCGAAGGTCGGTTGCCCGCTGTCCCGCATCTGCACGCCGTACCCGATCATGTGTCGCCGCCTTCCGCCGTGCCGGCGGGCGGCGGGACCGCCCGGGGAGCCGGCTCCTCCAGCGTGCGCGCGGCGGCGGTCGCGGCCCAGGGATTCTGCCGGCGGCAGATCCGCCCAGGGCAGAACCCCGGCCGGCCTACACGAGGGTCAGTCGCCGCCGGCCCGCCCGGGCCCGGCGGCAGGCCAGCATCTTGGAGGTACGCGGACCGGGGCGCCCGGCCGACGTGGAGGCGATCAGCCGAACCCGCAGCCCCGCTCCTTGGACGGTCGACCCGACGGGCGAGGCTGGACCGCCGACGTGCAGGATCGGCCCGCCCAGCCGCAGCACCGGCCCGGCCGGCTGCCCTACGGGGGCCGGGGCGGCGGCCACGGGTGGCGTCGCCCCACCCGGCTGGAAGCCGATCCGCAACGCGGGGCCGGTCTCGTTGCGTGCCGAGGGCGCCTGCTCCAGCCGGGCCAGGGCGGCCCGGGGCGCGGCGGGAATGCGACGCTCGACCCGGCGCAGGTCGTCGCGGGCCTGTTCGAGCAGGTCGGAAAGGCGGATGCCGAGTGCCCGGCAGATCGCCGCGAGCACCTCCGACGAGGCTTCCTTGCGGCCCCGCTCGACCTCGGACAGGTAGGGCACGGAGACCCCGGCGGACGCGGCCACCTCGCGCAGCGTGCGGCCCTGGCTCTGGCGCAGCCGGCGCAGCACCCCGCCGATCACTCGTCGCAGCAACGACATGCGGACCTCACTTTCGCGGTCGTCGTCGGAGGAACACCCCCCATCATGCCGGTTGTCGGACCCGTCGGCGGTCCCGAGCAGGCCCGCGCCGCCGTCCAGCGCGGGCCCGGCTCGTCACTGACCGTCTGGCTCTTGACGGTCCCCGTCGAGCAACTCATGGCCCGGGCGGTCTCCTCGACGCTCAGATCCTGGAAGTACCGCAGGACCAGCACCGCGCGTTGGCGCGGCGGTACCTGCCGCAACGCACCGACCAGGGTGATCCGGTCGGTCGGGTCGACCGTGGTCGTCGACACCTCGGGCAGGGCGGCGCCGAGCCGGACCCGCGCCCAGCGCGACCGCCGCTCGTCGATCAGCCGCCGCAGCAGCATGGTGCGGACGAGCGCATCCAGGTGGTCGGCCTGCCGCGCTCGCGCCCAGGAGCGGTACAACTCGGTGAGCACGCGTTGCAGGATGTCGTCGCCCCGGTCCCAGTCCCCGCACATCAGGTAGGCGGTCCTTCGCCACTGGACCATCCTGGACTGGACATACTCGGTGTATTCGTCGTCGGCCTCGGTTCGCCGTCTGCCGCTCGTCACGAGGGTTGCGCCCCCTCCGTCTGCCGGCCTGCACCGGTTCGTTGTTGTCGCCCGATAGTCGTGTGCGGGGGCCGGTGCGGTTGTCCGCTGCGCGACCCGGGCGTGCGACGTGCGGCGTACCCGCTATGTTGTGGTCGTGCAGGCGACGGCGGCGGAGCAGGTTCGACGGTGATCCATTTTCCCGCGCAGCGCCGGGGCCCGCTGAGCGCGCTGAGCCTCCGGCTCGCGGCCGCCCTGGGCCTGGTCTTCGCCGTGGTGGCGGCGGTCTACCTGGACCGGGACGGCTATCGCGACGTCAACGAGGACGGCCTCACCCTGCTCGACTGCTTCTACTACGCGGTCGTCTCGCTCTCCACGACCGGCTACGGGGACATCACCCCGGCCGCGCCGTCGGCCCGGCTGGTCAACGTCCTGTTCGTCACCCCAGCCCGGATTGTCTTCCTGATCATCCTGGTCGGCACCACCCTGGAAGTTCTGACCGAGCAGTACCGGACCGGCCGTCGCCTGTCGCGGTGGAGGAGAACCGTGAAGGACCACGTCATCATCTGCGGCTACGGCACCAAGGGCCGCAGTGCGGTCAACGCCCTGATGGAGAACGGCCTGGACCGGTCGAGGATCGTGGTGGTGGAGCGCAGCAGCGCCGCCCTGCGGCAGGCCACGTCGGCCGGGCTGGTGGCGATCGAGGGGTCGGCGACCCGGTCGTCCGTGCTGAACGAGGCGCACGTGCGCAACGCGAAGGCAGTGATCATCGCGACCGACAGTGACGATGCCTCGGTGCTTGTGGCGCTGACCGTACGGCAGCTCACCGCCGGGCAGGTCCGGATCATCGCGGCGGCGCGGGAGGCGGAGAACGCCCCGCTGCTCAAGCAGAGCGGCGCGCACCATGTGATCGTCTCCTCGGCGACCGCTGGCCGCCTGCTCGGCCTGTCCACCTCGGCGCCGCCGCTGATCGACGTGGTGGAGGACCTGCTCACGCCGGGGCAGGGCATGGCGCTGGCGATGCGCTCGGCGGAGCGGGACGAGGTCGGTCGCTCACCGCGTGAGCTGGATTCACTGGTGATCGCCCTGGTCCGGCGGGGCAAGGTGGTCACCCTGGCCGACCGGGCCGGTGCGGTGATCGAGACCGGCGACATGCTGGTGCACGTCCGCGACGACCGCCCGCAGTCCACGGCGACGGTCTGACGCTGCTGCGTCAGCAGGCGTCGGGCTCGTCGATGAGCGCTGCGCCGCAGCTGACCGGTGTCGTGGTGGCGGCCCGCCTGAGCAGCTCGTAGAGCGTCTCCCGCTCGGCTGGCTCCAGCGCCCCCAGCACCTCGTCTTCGGCGCCCGCGAGAGCGCACTCCGCCTCGTTGAGGCGTTTCGCACCATCTTCGGTGAGCTCGACGACATGTCGTCGGCGGTCCTGCGGTGACCGTCGGCGCTCGACCAGGTCTCTCGCTTCGAGGTCGTTGAGCAGCCCGACGATGTTGGTGCTGTCCATCTCGAGGGTGGTGGCGAGCGCCTGCTGACTGGTGCCGCCGCCCGCGCGCAACACCGTGAGCGCGACCAGGTGTCGGGGCCGCAGGCCCAGGGGAGCGAGCACCGACTCCGCCCGCAGTCGCATCCGCCGCGCCAGGTGGTCCAGCAGGGGGCCCGAGCGGTGCTCCGTCGGATCCAGCGGCAGGGCGGACATGTGACCCAGTCTACCGACGCGCCGCAATATCTGCCTGCTATAAATAGTTGGTGTCTCACAGACGATCCTTGGAGGATGAATCATGAACCTGCTGCATATCGATTCGAGTATCCGGGGTGACTGGTCGGTCAGTCGGCGGCTCACCGCCCGTGCCGCCGCGGCCTGGCGCGCGGCACACCCCGACGGCACGGTGACCTACCGTGACCTGGGTGCCGAGCCGCTGCCGCACCTGGACTCGGCGGGCGGGCTGGCGCGGATGACGCCGCCGGACCAGCACACTCCGGCCCAGCGCGAGTCGTGGGAGCTCAGCGAGCGGCTGATCGACGAGGTGAAGCAGGCCGACGTGGTGCTGCTCGGGCTGCCGCTCTACAACTACGGCGCGCCGAGCAGCGTGAAGTCCTGGGTCGATCACCTGATCGTTGCCGGCCTCACCTACGACCCGACGACGCAGGAGGGCCTGCTCGGTGGCCGCGAGTTCGTGGTGCTGGCCACCCGGGGTGGCGGCTACGGCGAGGGCACCCCGCGGCACGGCTGGGACCACGCGGAGCAGTGGCTCCCGCATGGTCTGTCGATGACCGGTCTGGAGCCGCGTTTCATCAGCACCGAGCTGACCCTGGCACCGTCGGTGCCGGCGATGGCCGAGCTGATCCCGCTGCACGAGGCGAGCCTCGCGGCGACTGAGAAGGAGATCGACAACCTCTGGCTGCCGGCCTCCGCCCAGCGCTGAGGCGGCACCGGTAAGAACGAGAGCGGCCGTCCCCGTATCGGGGACGGCCGCTCTCGTTCAGCTAGGACGGGTCAGAGGATCGTCCAGGTGTCGCCGCTGCCCAACAGGCCGGCGAGCTGCTTCTCGGGGGTCTCGGTGACCGTCGCCTTGGCTGCCGCGAGCTGGCCCTGGACCACGCTGTCGTAGGACGGCCGGTCCACGGACCGGAACACCCCGATCGGGGTGTTGCGCAGGTCCAGGCCGGGCAGCCGGGACAGCGCGAAGGCGTACGCCGGGTCGGTCACCGTGGCGTCGTGCACGACGATCTCCTCCGGGCGGACCGAGCCGGTCTCCCGGACCTCCAGGCCGAACGCGCCCGGCGGATGCACCACGCAGAACTGCCCGTCCGCGCCGAAGGTGATCGGCTGCCCGTGCTCCAGGCGGATCAGGTAGTCGTCGCGGGTGGATGGGTCCTTGAGCTGGTCGAACGCCCCGTCGTTGAAGATGTTGCAGTTCTGGTAGATCTCCACGAACGCCGAACCCTCGTGCTCGGCGGCGGCGCGCAGCACCGACTGCAGGTGCTTGCGGTCGGAGTCGATGGTGCGACCGACGAAGCTGGCTTCCGCGCCGAGGGCGAGCGAGAGCGGGTTGAACGGCGCGTCGGCCGAGCCGGCCGGCGTCGACTTGGTGACCTTGCCGACCTCGGACGTGGGCGAGTACTGGCCCTTGGTCAAACCGTAGATCCGGTTGTTGAACAGCAGGATCTTGAGGTTGACGTTGCGTCGCAGCGCGTGGATCAGGTGGTTGCCGCCGATGGAGAGCGCGTCACCGTCGCCGGTGACCACCCACACCGACAGGTCCGGCCGCGACACCGACAGGCCCGTCGCGATCGCCGGGGCCCGACCATGGATCGAGTGCATCCCGTAGGTGTTCATGTAGTACGGGAAACGCGACGAGCAGCCGATCCCCGAGACGAACACGGTCCGCTCGCGAGGGATGTTCAACTCCGGCATGAACTGCTGGATGGCCGCCAGGATCGCGTAGTCACCACACCCGGGGCACCAGCGCACCTCCTGGTCGGACTTGAAGTCCTTCGCGGTGAGCTTCAGGGCGACAGGCTCAGACATTCTTCAGGACCTCTTCCAGCGTCGTCTCCAGCTCGGCGGCCGTGAACGGCAGACCGCGGACCTGGTTGTAGCTGATCGCGTCGACCAGGTAGCGGGCCCGGATGACGTGGGCCAGCTGACCCAGGTTCATCTCCGGGATGACGACCTTGTCGTAGGAGCGCAGCACCTCGCCGAGGTTGGCCGGCATCGGGGCGAGGTGCCGCAGGTGCGCCTGGGCGATGGACAGCCCGCGCTGGCGCACCCCGCGACAGGCGGCGCCGATCGGGCCGTACGTCGAGCCCCAGCCCAGGACCAGCACCCGGGCGTCGCCGTCCGGGTCCTCCACCTCGATGTCCGGCACCGGGATGGTCTCGATGCGGGCCGCCCGGGTGCGCACCATGAAGTCGTGGTTCGCCGGGTCGTACGAGATGTCACCGGTCTTGTCGGCCTTCTCCAGCCCACCGATGCGGTGCTCCAGCCCCGCAGTGCCGGGAATCGCCCACGGCCGGGCCAGGGTCTCCGGATCGCGCAGGTACGGCAGGAAGGTGGTGCCGTCCTCGCCGTTGGGCTTGGTGGCGAACTCGACCCGCAGGTCGGGCAGCGACTCGACGTCGGGCAGCAGCCACGGCTCGGAGCCGTTGGCCACGTAGTTGTCCGACAACAGGATCACGGGCGTGCGGTAGGTCAACGCGATCCGCGCCGCCTCCAACGCCGCGAAGAAACAGTCCGACGGCGACTTCGGCGCGATCACCGCGACCGGCGCCTCGCCGTGCCGACCGAACAACGCCATGTTGAGGTCGGCCTGTTCGGTCTTGGTCGGCATGCCCGTCGACGGCCCGGCCCGCTGCACGTCCACGATCACCAACGGCAGCTCCAGCGCCACCGCCAGGGAGATCGTCTCGCTCTTGAGCGCCACGCCCGGACCGCTGGTGGTGGTCACGCCCAGCGACCCGCCGTACGACGCGCCCAGCGCCGCGCCGACCGCCGCGATCTCGTCCTCCGCCTGCATGGTCAGCACGCCGAAGCGCTTGTGCTTGCTCAGCTCGTGCAGGATGTCCGACGCCGGAGTGATCGGGTACGCCCCGAGGAAGACCGGCAGCCCGGAGCGGACCCCGGCGGCGACCAGGCCCAGCGAGAGCGCGGCGTTGCCGGTGATGTTGCGGTACGTGCCCGGCTGCATCTTCGCCGGCTTGACCTCGTAGCGGACCGCGAAATCCTCGGTGGTCTCGCCGAAGTTCCAGCCGGCCTTGAAGGCGGCCACGTTCGCGGCCACCAGCTCGGGGCGGGCCGCGAACTTGCGCTCCAGGAAGCGCAGTGTCGACTCGTACGGCCGGGAGTACATCCAGGAGAGCAGACCGAGGGCGAACATGTTCTTCGAACGCTCGGCGTCCTTCTTGGACACCTCGTGCGCGGCGAGCGCCCCGACCGTCATCGACGTCAGCGCCACCGGGTGCACCACGTAGCCGGCCAACGAGTCGTCGTCCAACGGGCTGGTCTGGTAGCCGACCTTGGCCAGGTTGCGCCGGGTGAACTCGTCGGTGTTGACGATGATGTCCGCGCCGCGCGGCAGGTCGGCCAGGTTGGCCTTGAGCGCGGCCGGGTTCATCGCCACCAGCACGTTGGGCGCGTCGCCCGGCGTGAGGATGTCGTAGTCGGCGAAGTGCACCTGGAAGCTCGACACACCGGGCAGGGTGCCGGCGGGAGCCCGGATCTCGGCGGGGAAGTTCGGCAGCGTGGAGATGTCGTTGCCGAGCTGCGCCGTCTCCGAGGTGAACCGGTCGCCGGTCAACTGCATGCCGTCGCCGGAGTCACCGGCGAACCGGATGACCACCCGGTCGAGTTGACGGATCTGCTTGGTCACTGTGCCACCTTCGTTCGCTGCGCGCGGTCGCGCGGCCGGCTGAACATCATGGTGACCTCGCCTTGCCCGGCCACGGGACCTCCTTGACGCAACGCTGCACCGCACCGCCCCAGGCTGGTCCGGTCCGCTGTCGTTCCTCACCGAGAGCCTACGTCGAACGGACCCCCGACCCTCCCCGGAGGTCCGCCGACTGAGACCCGATCAACGTGATATTCGCCCGTGATTGCGGGGTTTCGCCCCGCCCGCCGTAATTCAGATCACCGTCCCCGGCCGGCCGCGACCCCGGTCGGGGACGGCCAGGGTCGTCGATCGGTCAGTCGGTGGGCGGAGCCGTGGGCTCGGCCGTCGGCTCGCCGAGGCGGCGGCGCAGCGAGGTGGTCGCCAGCGTGAGGGCCAGCACCACCAGCAGCGCGGAGACCGCGATCAGGATGACCGCGGTGCGCTGCACCGAGGTCATGCCGCCGTCGTCGTCGGTGGTGGCGCCCGCCGGGAGTACGCCCTGGGAGCCGGTCGGCGCGGGCGGCGAGACGACCGGCGTGGCCAGCGCGGCCGCAGCGGTGATGCGGAAGCTCATCTGCACCCGCCGGGTCGCGCCGTTGCGCGGGTCGAGTTGACCGATCACCGCTCCGGACAGCGGCGCCTCCCGCTGGGCCTGCGGGGTCGCCTCCACCGGCAGCCGCAGCTCGCGGGTCTCGCCGGCCGACAGCAGACCCCCGTCGCACCGGGTGCGGGACGCCTCGGCCGGCAGGCAACCCGCCGGTGGGGTCGGCACGCTCACCCCGGCCGGCAGGATCACCTCCACCAGGCCGGCGGCGTCCACCGTGCCGGTGTTGACCAGCCGCACCGCGAGGGTGCTCGCCGCGCCGCTGATGTCGAACGCGACCTCGTCGGCGGCCAGCGAGATCCCGGGCACCGGCGGGCCGGGCGGGAACAGCACCGCGAAGCCCTGGTCGTCGGCCACCTCGCCGGACACCCCCGGCGCGTCCGCGACGACCTGCACGGAGCCGCTGAGCGGCATCCGCTCCCAGGCGTTGCCGGCGACCCGCAGCCGGATCAGGCTGCTGAACCGGACGCCCGCCTCGGCCGTCCAGGCCCCGCAGTGGTACGCGCCACCGCCCGCGGCGACGCACCCCTTCGTCCCGGCGTCGGTCAGCCCGGCCGGCAGGGTGTACGAGAGCCGGACCCGCTGCGCGGCGGTGCCGGTGTTCGCCACGGTGACCCGCAGCGTGGTGGTGGTGCTGGCGGCGTTCCAGTACGCCTCGGGCAGGGGGACGTCCTCGGTGGTCACCTGCACGCCGAGCGGGCTCGGCGCCGCCGGCGGGGTGCCACCCGGCGCGGGCGGGCGAACCGGGGGCACCGGGGGAGCCGGCGGCCCGGGCGTCGGCGGCCGGGTGCTGCCCCCCGGCGCGGGAGCGGTGGTGGTCGGCGGCGGCGGCACGTTCGGCGCGGTGGTCTGCGGAGGCGCCGGCGGCGTCGTCTCCGGCGGAGGCGCGGTGGTCTCCGGGGCCGGGTTGGTCGGCACGGGATCGCCGCCCGGATCCTCGGTCGGGGTGGGCTCCTGGGCCGGAGTGGTCTCCGGGTCCGGATCGGGTTCGGGCGCCGACTCCGTCACGGCGGCGATCGGGTGGATGCGCGGCACCGCCGCGCTGGCGAGGGCCGGAGCGGCCGCGAGCGCCGCGAGCAGCCCGAGCGCGAGCGAGGCCGCCAGCAGGGGCGTGGGAGGCCGCCCCACAGCCCGGCGTTTGGGCGATACCTTCACGCGGGCCATCTGTCCTCCGGTGCCATGGGTGGAAGTCCAATGTTGGTAACAGTTGCCACAGTGCACTAGTCCCACCTGGAAACAAATCCGTAACGTGTTTGGGACGGCCTGTCCGGGTGGGCGGTAGGCTCCCGGTGTGACCGGTTACCTGGGCTCGTACGCGACGCTCGGGCTCCTGCTGCTCGCCAGTGTCCTGTTCTTTGTGACGGCGTTCTCGGCCAACCGGGTGTTACGTCCCGCCCGTCCGGCTGAGCCGTTCGGCAAGCGGACCAGCTACGAGTGCGGGCTCGACCCGGTCGGCGCCGACTGGGCGCAGATGCAGATCCGCTACTACGTGTACGCCTATCTGTACGTACTGTTCGCGGTCGAGGCGGTGTTCCTCTTCCCGTGGGCGGTGGTCTTCGACCGACCGGGCTTCGGCCTGGTCACGGTGGTGGAGATGGCGGTGTTCGTGGCGGTGCTCGCCCTCGGCATCCTCTACGCTTGGCGTAGGAACATCCTGCGCTGGACCTGAGCGCCCCGACCTCCGGCGATCGTGCCGCTCCGCCGACCGTTCACGTCGGTTGCCGCACCGACCGGGCGACTCAGGCCAGACCCCGCCGGGTCGCCGCGGGCGGACGGTCGCCGCGGATCGAGGCGACCATGTCCAGCACCCGACGCGTGGGCCCGACCTGGTGGGCCCGGAACACCCGAGCGCCCAACCAGGCGGAGACCGCCGTCGCGGCGAGCGTGCCCTCCAGCCGCTCGGCCACCGGCAGGTCCAGCGTCTCGCCGACGAAGTCCTTGTTGGAGAGCGCCACCAGCACCGGCCAGCCGGTCGCGGTCAGCTCGTCCAGCCGGCGGGTGATCTCCAGGGAGTGCCGGGTGTTCTTGCCGAAGTCGTGCGCCGGGTCGATGAGGATGCCGTCGGGGCGTACCCCGGCCGCCACCGCGCGCCCGGCGAGCCCGGTCACCGTCTCGACCACGTCGGCGACCACGTCGTCGAAGGCTGCCCGGTGCGGCCGGGTCCGGGGGACCAGCCCGCCGGCGTGCGAGCAGACCAGGCCGGCGCCGGTGCTCGCCGCGACCCGGGCGAGCGCCGGGTCGGCGCCCGACCAGGTGTCGTTGAGCAGGTCCGCACCCGCCGCCACGGCCTCCGTCGCCACCTCGGCACGCCAGGTGTCGATGGAGATCACCACCTCCGGGAACGCGGCCCGTACGGCGGCGATGGTGTCCACCGTGCGCCGGATCTCCTCGGCCACGTCCACCTCGGTGCCCGGCCCCGCCTTGACCCCGCCGATGTCGATGATCGCCGCGCCCTCGTCGACCGCCCGCTCGACGGCGCGCAGCGCGCTGTCGGCGGCAAAGGTGGCGCCCCGGTCGAAGAACGAGTCCGGTGTGCGGTTGACGATGGCCATCACCACCAGCTCACCCTGGGCGAACGTCCGCCCACCAAGCCGAAGTGCCCCGGCCATGACGCCTCCCGACTGTCCGCACCGTCGCCGCCGCTCCGGCCGCTACCGACGCTAGCCGGTCGGTCGGCCGACGCGCGGGGCGGGCGTGGGCGTGGATCGCGATCGGGGTGGTGGGGTCGCTCCCAGCCGGCTGTCGTGCCACGATCAGTGCATGGGTCAGCTTCTGCTCCTCCTGGTCGTGGCGTTGACCGTCGCGGCGGTGGTTTTCGGCGTGACGGTGTTGGTCAGTGGCCGGGATCCCGGCCTCGCGCCGACCGAACCGGATTCGCAGGCCATCCCGCTGCCGGGCACCCGGCCACTGCGGGAATCCGATGTGGGCGCGGTCCGTTTCGACACCGGGTTGCGCGGGTACCGGATGGCCCAGGTCGACCAGGCGATGCGCCGTGCGGCCTACGACATCGGCTACAAGTCCGAGCTGATCGGCGTCCTGGAGGCGGAGGTCATCGCGTTGCGCGAGGGCCGCACCGACGACGCGGACGTGCTGCGCCAGGCCCGCGAGCAAGCCGCCGGGGCGGTGCCGGGCGCGACCACGGCGGAGTCGGATGCGGAGGTGTCGCCGGCCGACGACCTGCCCGCTCCCACCTCCTCGGCGGCCGACGCCGACGGCGTGGCACCGGCCGACGGCGAGCCGACCGCCCACAAGCCGACCGACAGCGAGCCGGCCCACGGACCGGCCGACAGCGAGCCGACCGCGCACAAGCCGGTAGACGGCGATTCGAGCGACCGCACGCCGACCGACGGCGATCGGACGGCTGACGAGCCGGCCGAGGACGAGCCGGCTGGTGGGGTCGGGCAGCACGGCGCGGTGGTCCGGTCGGAGTCGGCGTGACCGGTCCGGAGGGCGCCGACGATCTTCAGGAGGCGGCGCAACCCGGCGCCGGTGAGGTGACCGCCACGGTCATCGTCAACGCCCCGGCGGCCCGGGTCTTCGCCGCGTTGCTCGCCTGGGAACGGCAGTCGGACTGGATCCCGTTCACCCAGGTGCGGGTCGTCGAGGGCGACGGGCGCGAGGGCAGCCGGATCGAGGCGGTGACCGCGCTCGGCCGGGCGACGCTGCGCGACGAGATGCGGGTGGTCCGGGTCGACGAGCCGTACGAGATCGGCGTGGTGCACCACGGCCAGGTGCTGCGCGGCCCGGGTGTCCTGCGCTGCACCGCACTTGGCCAGGCTCGCACCCAGGTCGTCTGGCACGAGTGGTTCCATCTGCCGGGCGGCCGGGCCGGCCGGCTGGCGTGGCCGGTGCTCTGGCCCGGCTCCAAGCTGGGTCTCACCCAGGCGCTGAAGAGGTTCGGCCGTCTGGTCGAGCAGGGCCGACTGCCCTGACCACGCCCGGCGCCGGCTGCCAGCCCGGCGCTCGGAGGAGATGCCCCACGCGGTGCCGCCACGTCACGGCGGCGCGCAGGTCCCGGGCGATCGAGAGGTACTCGTGGAAGGCCACCCGCACCGGGTTGTAGCTGCCCACGTTCTTGGTCAGACCGTAGACGCAGCGCTCCCGTTCGGCCGCGAACGAGCCGAACAGCCGGTCCCAGACGATCAGGATGCCCCCGAAGTTGCGGTCCAGGTAGCCGCCCTGGGAAGCGTGGTGGACCCGATGGTGCGACGGGGTGTTGAAGACGAACTCGTACCAGCGCGGCATCTTCTCGATGCGCTCGGTGTGGATCCAGAACTGGTAGAGCAGGTTGACCGAGCCGCAGAACGCGACGACCGCCGGGTGTACGCCGGCCAGGATCAGCGGGATGTAGAAAACCCAGCTGGTCAGCCCGGTCCACGGCTGCCGGAGCGCGGTGGAGAGGTTGAACCGCTGCGACGAGTGGTGCACCACGTGCGAGGCCCAGAGGATCCGGATGACGTGGTGGCCCCGGTGTGACCAGTAGTAGCAGAAGTCCTGCGCCAGCAGGATCAGCGGCCAACTCCACCAGATTTCGGCGATCCGCAGCGGGGTGAGCGCGTAGAGCAGCGCGTACGCGGCGGCGATCGGCACCTTCCAGAGCAGGTCCGTGAAGACGCTGCCGAGCCCCATCGCCAGGCTCGTCGCGGTGTCCGCGCCGCCGTAGCCGACCTCGTCGTCGTCGCGGTGCAGCAGGTAGGAGACCCGTTCCAGCACGATGAGCAGCAGGAAGGCCGGGATCGACCAGGCGATGACGTCCGGAAATTCCTTCATCGCGCCGCCTCCACTCGCCGTCGTCGGCCGGGGACGCCCCGCTGGGTGACCCTGACCTACCGGTCGGTAACAAGCACGATAGGCAGCGAAGTGGCCGGTGGCAATGGGCTGTCGGTGCGATGGCCTAGCGTGTGCGACGTGAGTGACCTGGTGATCGGCGCCGACGGGCTGGCCCGCTGCGCCTGGGGGGCGAGCACCCCGGACTACGTCGTCTACCACGACACCGAGTGGGGGCGGCCGCTGCGCGGCGACGACGCGCTCTACGAGCGGATGACCCTGGAGGCGTTCCAGTCAGGCCTGTCCTGGCTGACCATCCTGCGCAAACGCCCGGCGTTCCGGTTGGCCTTCGACGAGTTCCACATCGCCACCGTGGCCGACTACGGCGAGACCGACGTGACCCGGCTGCTCGCCGACGCCGGCATCGTCCGCAACCGGGCCAAGATCGAGGCGGCGATCGCCAACGCCCGCGCCGCGCTGGAGCTGCCCGAGGGGCTCTCCACGCTGCTCTGGTCATTCGCGCCGGAGCGCCGGCCGGCCCGCCCCGCCTCGTTCGCCGAGCTGGCGCCGATCACCGGGGAGTCGACGGCGATGGCCAAGGCACTCAAGAAGCGCGGCTTCCGGTTCGTCGGCCCGACCACCGCGTACGCCCTCATGCAGGCCACCGGGATGGTCGACGATCACATCGTCGGCTGTCACGTCACCCGCTGAACGGCGGCGTGATGGGATGGCAGGCATGACGACCGAGACCGCGTACCGGGCCGGTGCGGCCGGCAACGCCGACGGGCCGGGCACCTGGGCCGTGCTGCTGCCCCCGGAGCGTTACGAGGCCGAGCGGCTCGTGCACCACGACTCCCTGGAGCTGACCGGGCTGACCGACGTCGGGCGTCCCGGCCCCGGTGACCGGGTGGCGGTGCTGGCCGACGCGCCGCCGCGACTGGTGGCCCTCGGCCGGGTCACCGCGCCGACGCAGCGGCACTCCGAGGATCCGGACGATCCGCAGTCCGACATCGAGCCGGGGACGCTCGTCGTGACGTACACCCGGCGGGCCTTCGACGAGCCGGTGCCGACCGACCTGCTCACCCTCGACGGGCCGGTCACCGCACTGGAGCCGGCCGCCTTCCGGGCGTTGGCCGACCAGCTCGGCCCGCCCCCGGCGCGGCGCACCTGGCTGGTCAGCCTCGACCTGCCGATCGAGGCCGGCACGCCGGCCGAGGCGGTGCGCCTGTTCTGGTCGTACGTGCAGGAGTTGGGGCCGCGCGAGCTGCCGGCCTTCGTGTCACCGGCCGGCGACGAACTGGCCATGCAGGCGTTCGTGCTGGGCGCGGAGGCCAACCAGGACCCGGAAGAGGACGATTAGACCAGCTTGTCGAGTCGCCCCCGCCAGTCGGCCAGCACCGGGCCCGGGTCGGTGTCCAACACCCGCTCCAGCAGCGTGGCGTAGACGTCCCGGAAGTCGGTGGTGTATTTCAGGTCGCCGTCGTCGAGGTCGGTGAGGCTGGGCGCGTCCCCGTGCCAGCCGCCGCGCACCCCCGCGCCGAGCAGCAGCATGTCGGAGGCGGTGCCGTGGTCGGTGCCGTCCGAGGCGTTGGCCCGGACCCGACGGCCGAACTCGGAGTAGACCGCCACCACCACCTTCCGGCCCGCCTCGCTGCGACTCATCCGGTCGGCGAACGCGGTCAACGCCCGGTCCAGCTGCCCCAGCAGGACGGCCTGCAACTGCTTCTCGTCGGCGTGCGTGTCGAAGCCGCCCAGCGACACCGAGAAGACCCGGGTGGACACGTTCGCCTCCACACACTGCGCGACCAGGTCCAGTTGCGCGTCCAGCGGGGTTCGTGCCCCGCCGGTGGCCGTGGCGGGCGCCTGCTCGCCGTCCGGGTCGTCCGCCTCCGCGGCGGCGGAGTCGCGTACCTGGCGGATCATCTCGTCCACCGACCGCAGGTCGGCGAAGCAGGCGGCGGCACGGCCCCGGGCCGCCGACTCGCCCGCCTCGGCGGCGGAGAACGCCTTCAGCGTCTCCGCCGACAGCCCCTTGGCGGCCTTGCGGTCGGTCACCGGCACGGCGGCGCCCGCGCTGTGCGCCCCGGCCAGCAGCGGCGGCAGCGCCGGCTCGAACGAGACGGCCAGCCGGGGGTCGCCGCCCGCCCCGTCCAGCCAGCGGCCGAGCCAACCGGTGTTGCCCGGCCGGTCCGGCTGCGCCGTGTGCCAGATGTCCATCGACCGGAAGTGGCTGCGGTCCGGCTTCGGGTAGCCGACCCCGCGCACGATCGCGAGCCCGCCGCCCGACCAGCGCTGGTGCAGCCCGGCCAGCGCCGGGTTGAGGGCGAAATCGTCGTCCAGCCGCCGCACTTCGCCGTCGGGGTACGCCAGCTCCGGGCGGGCCGCCCGGTAGGCCGGGTCGCCGTACGGGATGACGGTGTTCAGGCCGTCGTTGCCGCCGTAGAGGGTGACCAGCACCAGCGTGCGCGACTGCGGGTCACGGTCCCCGGCGGTGTCCAGCAGGTCCCGCAGGCCGTACGCGCCGGCGCCGGCGGCCAGCGCGCCCGCGCCGACCACCCCGCTGGTGAGCAGGAACTTGCGTCGGGTCAGGGTGTCCACTTCTCGACTCCTCCGCTCAGCTGACGGTGTATTCGGGGCTGACCAGGCCGGCGGCCAGCAGCTTGCGCGGCTCGCCGGCCAACGGTGTGAGGGCGGCCCGGGTCCGGGCGCCCCAGCCGTCGACGACCAGCAGCCGGGCCAGAGCGTCCGGGCGGCCGGCGACGGGCGCGGCGGTCAGCCGGGCCAGCACCGCCGGGGTGGCCGCGGTGGCCAGCATCCCGGCCATCCGGAGCCGGGCCTGCAACGACGAGGTGGTCAGCCACGCGGCGCCGGCCGGCCAGCCGCCCACGCTGGGCGGCCGCAGCGGCACCTGGTCCAGCGCGTTCAGGCCGGAGAGCAGTTGTTTGCGCTGCTGCTCCGGCAGGGCGGAGGGCCGGACGCCGAGCTGTCGCAGCGCGCCGACCATCCACTCCACCGGCTGCTTCACGAGGGTGCCCCGGGTCTGGGCGAAGGCCGGCGACGAGAACAGCGTGCGCAGGGTGGCGACGGTGTCCGCGCCGGCCAGGCCGTCCGGGGCCGGGACGTCGGTGCCGGCGTAGCGGAACCAGAGCCGCCCGGCCACGAACGTCGCCGCCGCCGGCTGGGCGGCCAGCAGCCCGGCGTACGCCTCGGCGTCGAAGCGGCCGGTCTGTCCCAGGATCGTCTTCTCCCCGGGGTCGTGCCGTTTGGCCTCGAGACGGGCGACGCCGGTGCGCCGGTCCACCACCCAGCCGGTCAACGCCCGCGCGCCGGCCTTCACGTCGGCCTCGGTGTAGGCGCCGATGCCGAGGGTGAACAGCTCCATCAGCTCGCGCGCCAGGTTCTCGTTCGGCGCCTTGCGGGTGTTCTTCTGCCCGTCCAGCCAGATGATCAGGGCCGGGTCGCGCACCATCGCGGCGACCAGCGGGGCCAGCGGCCCGCGCCCGTGGCGGCGCAGTGTCTCCAACTGGCCCAGCATCACCCGCGCCGACTTGACCTTCTGCGCGCTGGTCGCCCAGTGCCCGTGCCAGAAGAAGAGCAGCTTCTCGGTCAGCCCGTCCTCGGCGGCGACCATCCGGTCCAGCCACCAGAGGGTCACCTGCTGGAGTTGCTTTCGGCGCTGGGCGTTGGCCTTCTGCCGCTGCTCGCGAGTGGATTCCTTGGTCAGCGCGGCGTACGGGTCCGCCGGCAGCGTCGGCGGCGGGGTGGCCGCGGCGCCCCGGTCGGCTCGCCCGGGGGCGAGCAGGTTGTCCAGGGTCGCCGCCGGCCCGGCCCGCTCGGCCGCGTCCACCTCGTCGGCGGTCGGCCCGAAGGTGGCCCGACGCAGCAGGTGCGCCACCGCTTCACGATCGCTCATGCGGTCCGACGCTAGGCGGCCCGCGTACGAGGACGGTAAGGGCGGGGTGCGAATCGCGTTCAGTGTCCCTCGAAGACCGGTTTCTGCTTGGCGACGAACGCGAGGGTGGCCGCCCGGTGGTCGGCGGTGGCACCGCAGATCGCCTGAGCCTGCGCCTCGGCCGAGAGAGCGTCGGCGAGCGTGCCGGCGTCGGCGATCGAGAGCTGCCGCTTGATGGCCCCGTACGCGACGGTGGGGCCGGCGGCGAGCCGGGCCGCCAGGTCCTGCGCGACAGGCAGCACCTGCTCGTCGTCGTCCGTCAGGCGGGTGATCAGCCCCAGCCGGCAGGCCTCCTCGGCGCGGACCGGCTCGGCCAGCATCAGCAGCTCCACGGCCTTGGCGTGGCCGACCAGTCGGGGCAGCGTCCAGGAGGCGCCGGTGTCGGCGGCGAGGCCGACCTTGGCGAAGGCCATCAGGAAGCTGGTGCTCGGGCCGCCGATCCGGATGTCGGCGAGGAAGGACAGCGACGCGCCGGCGCCGGCGGCCATCCCGCGAACCGCGGCCACCACCGGCTTGGGCAGGTTGGCCAGCCGGGCGGCGATCGGGTTGTAGTGCGCCCGCACGGTGTCCAGCGGCGGCGCGGAGGAGTTGCCCAGGGTGGCCACGTGCTCGCGCAGGTCCTGCCCGGCGCTGAACGCTCCACCGGCCCCGGCCAGCACGACCGCCCGGCAGGACCGGTCGGTCTCCAGCTCGGCCAGCGTGTCCCGCAGCGCCTCCTTCAGCGCCAGGTCGAGCGCGTTCATCGCCTGCGGCCGGTTCAGGGTGAGGGTGACGACGGCGTCGGTCCGGTCGACGAGCAACGGCTCGGTCACGTGTCTAACGACCCTTCTGTCGAACGATGCGGTTGCCGGCGTCGAGGCACTGCTCGACGTACCGGTCGGCGGCCGGACGCAGGCGGGCCGCGTGCCGGTCGAAGAAGCTGGCGGCGGCGGTGCCGGGCCAGCGCTCGGGCAGCAGCGCCGGGGGCAGCTGCGGGTCCCGGAACAGGAAGGTACGCCACGCGTGCACCAGCCGGAAGCGGGCCGCGTACGCCTCCTCGTCGCTGCTGCGCACGGTGACCGCGCCGAGGAGGGGGCGCTGGTCGGCGACGAACCGCTCGTACGCGCGGCCGATCTCGGCCAGGTCCCAGGCGCGGCGGACGACGCCCATCGCGCCGGGGGTGCCGGAGAAGTGCGAGGCCGTGAACCGCTCGAACCGGATGCCGGCCTCGGCCAGCAACAGGTCGACGTCCTCGGCGGGCCGGGTCGCCACCCAGGTCTGCTCGTCGAGCGTGCCGTAGCCGAGGAAGCTGAGGGTGGCGGCGAGTCGCTGCCGGTCCCGCCTGGAACCCGGGGCGTCGAGCACGAGCAGATCGAACCGGCCGTCCCAGGTGACCCGACCGGTTCGGTAGATCCGGGCCGCCGCCTCGTCGAGTCGTCGGGCGGCTTTTGGTGTGATCGAATATCCCGGTCCGGAGGCCAGCCGGAGCGGGTCGAGCCAGCCTTGACGCACCATCCGGGACACGGCGGTGCGAACGGCGGGCGGCGCGATTCCCAACGGCGCCAGTAGCTTGACCAGGGCGGCGACCGGTGCCCGGCCACCCCTCGGTCGGAGGTGGTCGCCGTACAGGTCGAAGAGAGCCGACCGTGCCTGCATGACCGCACATTGTGACAGGCCTTCTCAAGATAAGCTAGATGCTGTTACATCAATGCTGCTCCGGTTTGGGTCCGGCGGTGTTCATCAGGGAAAATCGTCTGTCGACACCCCCGCGAGAGTTGCGGGAGGTCGTGACGAAGTGGCTGTGGGGCAACCCACCGACCCTGGTGTAGGTCTGAGGGGAGACAACATGGCGGCGATGAAGCCGCGGACGGGCGACGGTCCGCTGGAAGTCACCAAGGAGGGTCGGGGCATCGTCATGCGGGTCCCGCTGGAGGGCGGTGGCCGGCTCGTCGTCGAGATGACTCCCGACGAGGCCAACGCGCTCGGTGACGCGTTGAAGGCAGCCGCCGGCTGAGTGAGGAGCGACCCGGACGGCGTACGCCGCTCGGAGCGTTCCTTGGACCCTGAGCCACCGGATTCGCCGGTGGCTCAGGGTCTTCATCGGCGTGGGCGGGCGATGGCTCGGTCCCACTCTGCGACATTTCCTGGAGGTACGGTTCCGCGTGCTCGCCATCCGTCCGCTCGCCGAGCCCGACAGGCTCGACGTCCTCGTCCTGCCCGTCCGCCCCACCGATCCGGCGGCGGGAGGTGCGGCGGGAGGTGACCCCCCGGCGGAGCTGGCGCCCACCGCCGTGACGCCGCCGGACGGCACCGCCGAGGAGGCTGCCGCGCTGGTGCCGGTCGCCCGACTGAGCGGCCGGGCCGGCGAGATCCGTACCCACCTGCGTCCCGGGCGCAGCCCTGGTCGGCTGGTGCTGCTCGGTATCGGCGACGGCGGGGAGTCGTCTTGGCGGGCTGCCGGCGCTGCTCTGGCCCGCTCGGCGGCAGATGAGACGCAGATCACTATCGCGCTGCCGGCCGAGGTGACCCCCGACGCGGTCCGTGGGTTGACCGAGGGGCTGCTGCTCGCCTCGTACCGGTTCCGGCTGACCGACGCCGACGACCCGCCCGCGCTCGCCGGCGTCGATCTGCTGCTCGCCGACCCGACGGCGTACGAGAGCACCGTGGCCACGGCGCGGACCACCGCCGCGATGACCCGTCTCGCCCGCGATCTGACCAACACCCCCTCCTCGGTGAAGACCCCGCAGTGGTTCGCCGACCAGGTGGCCTCCGCCGCCGCCGACCTGCCGGACCTGCGCCTGACGGTGCGTGGCCCGGCCGAGCTGGCCGCGGAGGGCTTCGGTGGGATCCTCGCCGTGGGCGGCGGATCGGCCAGTGGCCCCCGGTTGGTCGAGGTGGACTGGCATCCCGCGAACGCGCGCACCCACGTGGTGCTGATCGGCAAGGGCATCACCTTCGACACCGGCGGCATCTCGATCAAACCGGTGCCGGCGATGAAGCTGATGCGCAAGGACATGGCCGGCGCGGCGGCGGTCGTCGCCGCCACCCTCGGCGCGGCGGCGCTGCGCCTGCCGGTCCGCGTCACCACCCTGGCCCCGCTCGCCGAGAACATGGTCAGCGGCTCGGCGTTCCGCCCCGGCGATGTGATCCGGCACTACGGCGGGACGACCAGCGAGACGACCAACTCCGACGCCGAGGGCCGGCTGGTCCTCGCCGACGCCCTGGCGTACGCGGTGCGGCAGCTCAAGCCCGATCTGCTGATCGACCTGGCCACCCTCACCGGCGCCAACGCCGTGGCGCTGGGCAAGCGCACCGCGGCCCTCTACAGCGAGAACGACGAGCTCGCCGCCGACCTGCTGGCCGCGATCGGGGCGGCCGGCGAGGCGGCCTGGCGGATGCCGCTGCACACCGACTACGTCGAGTACCTGGGCAGCGAGATCGCCGACCTCTACAGCGCGCCCGCGCAGGGCGCCGGATCGGTGACGGCCGCGCTCTACCTGCGCGAGTTCACCGGCGACCTCCGGGATCGCTGGCTGCACCTGGACATGTCCGCCCCGTCCTGGGCGGATGGCGACCAGGCCGAGCTCACCCGCGGTGCGACCGGCTGGGGTGTCCGCTCCCTGCTGCGCTGGCTGGCCGGCGTCGACTGACCATCAGCACTTCACGGCGGCGAGCACCCCGTGCCCGACCGGGAGCAGCGCGGGAATCCAGTGCTCCGACTCCCGGACCGCCTTGATCGTTTCGCGGACCGTCACCGTCTCCGCGTCCCGGGCGGATGGGTCAGCGATCCGACCGTGCGCCAGCATGCCGTTGAGCGCGAGCACGCCGCCCGGGCGCAGCAACCGCAGCGCCGCTTCCACGCAGGCGTGGAATCCGGTCGCCTCGGCGTCGACGAAGACCAGGTCGTACGCCCCGTCGGCGAGCCGCGGCAGCACGTCCAGGGCACGACCGGTGATGATCCGGGTACGGCCGGCGGCGAAGCCCGCCTCGGTGAAGATCCGCCGGGCGATCCGCTGGTGCTCCACCTCCACGTCGATGGTGGTGAGCACGCCGTCGGCGCGCATGCCACGCAGCAGCCAGACACCGCTCACGCCCGTGCCGGTGCCGATCTCCACCACCGCGCGGGCGTTACCGGCCGCGGCCAGCAGCCGCAGCGCCGCACCCGCTCCGGGGGTGACCGCGTCGAGGCCCACCTCGTGGGCCAGGCTGCGGGCGGTCCGTAGGACGAGATCCTCGGTCACGTACGACTCGGCGAACTGCTGAGCCTGGGTCGTCGAACTGCCGGAACCGGCGACCGTGGCGATGGGGCACCTCCGGGCGGTGCGTGGTGCGGGGGCGGGTTGGCACTGTGAGCGTAGAGGCGACCGGCGGGAGGCGCAGCCGCGCCTCCGTCCCCTCGCGATCGCCGGAGGCAACCGCTGACTCCACCGCGCGCATCCGTGCAATCCTGGAAGCGGTATTCCGTCAGCCTCGACCGCGCCGAACCGTGGCCGGGCGACGCCGCGCGGGATCCGGGGACGGACTGGGAGGCACCGACGTGACCGACGGCTGGGATTGGCGCCGGGGCGGTGAGACTCCGGCTCCGGCGAGCCCGCCCGGGGCAGGGGCCCCACCGACGGGGCCGCCGACCACGCCGGGGAGCGACACCGCGCCCGCGGCTGCGGCCGGTGCGTCGCCCTGGTGGTCCGACGCGCTCGGCGACCCGTGGCGTGACCCGGCGGCGCCCGCCGCGGTGGTGGTGCCCGGGGTGGTGGCGGCCGGCACCGAGCCCGAGCCGGTCACCGACCCGGACGCGCCGGGCCGACCGACGCTGCGTCACCTGCTGCTCATCCCGGTGATCACCGCGCTGCTGGCGGGCACCCTCGGTGGCGCGCTGGGCTACGCGTTCGCGGTGCGTGGTGGCGCCGCCGGCACGGTGCTCGGCGCGCAGGCCGCGGAGCCGCCGGTGCTGGCCCAGCGCAAGCCGGAGTCACTGGCCGGAGTCGCCGAACGTGTCCTGCCCAGCGTGGTCACCGTCCGGGTGAGCAGCCTGGGCGGGACCAGCGAGGGCTCCGGCTTCATCGCCAGCGCCGACGGTCACGTGATCACCAATGACCACGTGGTGGCCGGCAGCAACGGCAAGGCTTCGGTGATCTTCAACGACGGCACCTCCGCTCCGGCGACCGTCGTCGGTCAGGACCCGGAGTCCGACATCGCGGTGATCAAGGTGAACCGGACAGGGCTGCGACCGGTGGAGTTCGGCGACTCCGACGCGCTTGCCGTCGGCGACCCGGTGCTCGCCATCGGCTCACCCCTGTCGCTGGCCAACACGGTCACCGCCGGCATCGTGAGCGCCCTGGACCGGACGATGCAGGCCGGCGAGCCGGGTGGCCCGGTGCGCTACTACGCGGCCATCCAGACCGACGCCGCGGTCAACCACGGCAACTCCGGCGGCCCGCTGGTCGACGGCGCCGGGCGGGTGGTGGGGGTCAACTCCACCATCAAGTCGCTGGTGGCCGAGGGGCAGGAGGCCGGCAACATCGGGCTCGCCTTCGCCATCCCGATCAACCAGGCCAAGCGGGTCACCCAGGACATCATCGGCACCGGCAAGGCCCGGCGTACGGTCATCGGCGCCCAGGTCGGCGGCCCGGGCGCGGGTGCCAACGGCGGCGTACGGCTGGCCGCCGTGGAGCCCTCCGGGCCGGCGGCCGGGGCGGGGCTGAAGGTCGGCGACGTGATCCTGAAGCTCAACGGCCGGCCGATGACCGAGCCGACCGACCTGATCGCCCTGGTCCGCAAGTTCGCTCCGGGTTCGGTGGTGACCGTCGAGTTCCGGCGGGGGGCCGCTCGGCAGAACACGTCGGTGACCCTCGCCGCGGATGCCAAGTGAACAGCGGGTCACCCCCTGCCGGAAAACCGTCCGACGTGCGTAGTCTTGCTGCTGACGCCGAGAGGAGGCCCGCGGGATGTTCGAGAACCTGAACATGTGGGAAGTCGGGGCGCTGCTGCTCCTGGCGCTGTTGATCTTTGGTGACCGGCTGCCTGCCGTGATCAACGACGGCCTGCGGATGGTGCGCAATCTGCGCAACATGGCCCGCAACGCCACCGGCGACCTCAGTCGCGAGCTGGGCACCGACATCCAGCTCGAGGATCTGCACCCGAAGGCCTTCATCCGCAAGCACCTCCTCAGCGAGGAGGACGAGGCGGCGATCCGCAAGCCCATGCAGGGCGTCTACGACAACCTGCGCGCGGACGTCAGCGGCGTGCACGACGAGCTGAAGGACGTGGCCAACGCCGCGGACCCGCGGTCGAACGGTTCCCGGTCCGGCACGGCCACCGGCGCCTCGCCGGCACCGGCTCCGCGGGCCAGCTACGACGACGCCACCTGAGCGGGTACGGCACCGAGACGAAAGCGCCCCGCAGGCCCGAGTGGGCCGGCGGGGCGTCGTCGATCGGGGGGTCAGCGCCCGGCCGGCTTGAGGCCGAGCGGCTTGCCGAGCAGCGACTCGCGGCGCAGCGCGAGCCGGTCGGCGATCGTGCCGAGCGCCTGCGCGGCCGGGGACTCCGGCTCGGCCAGCACGATCGGGGTGCCGGCGTCGCCGGCCTCGCGGACCCGGGTGTCCAGCGGGATCTGACCGAGCAGCGGCACCTGGGCGCCGATGGTCCGGCTCAGCGACTCGGCGACAGCCGTGCCACCGCCGGCGCCGAAGATCTCCATCCGGGAGCCGTCCGGCAGCTCCAGCCAGGACATGTTCTCGATGACACCGACCACCCGCTGGTGGGTCTGCAGGGCGATCGCACCCGCCCGCTCCGCCACCTCGGCGGCGGCGGTCTGCGGGGTGGTCACGATCAGGATCTCCGAGTTGGGCAGCAACTGGGCCAGCGAGATGGCCACGTCGCCGGTGCCCGGGGGCAGGTCGAGCAAAAGCACGTCCAGGTCGCCCCAGTAGACGTCGGCCAGGAACTGCTGCAACGCCCGGTGCAGCATCGGGCCGCGCCACACCACGGCCGCGTTGCCCGAGGTGAACATGCCGATCGAGATGACCTTCACGCCGTGCGACTGCGGCGGCATGATCATGTCTTCGACGCGGGTCGGTCGGCCGTCCGCGCCGAGCATCCGGGGCACCGAGTGGCCGTAGATGTCCGCGTCGACCACGCCCACGGAGAGCCCACGGGCGGCGAGCGCCGCCGCCAGGTTGACCGTCACGCTGGACTTGCCGACACCACCCTTGCCGCTGGCCACCGCGTACACCCGGGTGCGCGAGCCGGGCTGGGCGAACGGGATCACCGGCTCCTCGCTGGCGCCACCGCCGCGCAGCTGCGACTGCAGCGACTGCCGCTGCTCGGGGCTCATCACACCGAAGTCGATCTCCACGCCGGTCACGCTGGGCACCGCCGCGACGGCAGCGGTGATGTCCGTGCGCAGCTTGTCCTTGAGCGGGCAGCCGGCGACGGTGAGCAGCAGCTCGACGCGTACGACGCCGTCGGCGCCGACCGTGGCGGAGCGGACCATGCCCAGCTCGGTGATGGGCCGGCGGATCTCCGGGTCGTTGACGGTGGCCAGGGCGGCCTGGATCGCGTCCTCGACCGTGCTCACGGGTGCTGACATGCCCGCAATGCTACGTCGCGGGGCATCCGATCCGACCGCTGGCCGACAGTGGTGTGAGCCAAACGATGAGCGAACCCGAACCGCTGATCAGCGGTCGGGCCGGGCGTCGCGGGCGAAGTCCCCGTCCAGGTCGTCGCGCGGCTCGTCCAGACCCAGGCCGTCGGTCGCCCGCTGCGCGCGCCGCTCCTGCTGGCTGTCCTTCTCCTGCTGCCGGCGCTCCAGGCGTTGCCGGCGCTGCCCCGCCTCGTCCAGCTCCTCGGCCAGCCGGGTCAGCTCGGAACGGAGGAAGTCGCGGGTGGCCACCTCGCCGAGGGCGATCCGCAGCGCGGCGATCTCCCGTGCCAGGTACTCGGTGTCCGCCTTCTGGGCGGTGGCCCGCCGCCGGTCCTCCTCCAGCGCCAACCGGTCCCGGTCGGCCTGCCGGTTCTGGGCCAGCAGGATCAGCGGCGCGGCGTAGCTGGCCTGCAACGACAACACAAGCGTGAGAAACGTGAAGGTGTATGGGTCGAAGCGCAGCTCGGCCGGGGCGAGGGTGTTCCAGCCGAACCAGATCGCGATCACCACGGTCATGACGACGATGAAGTTCGCGGTGCCCATGCCCCGGGCGATGCCCTCCGACCAGCGACCGAACGCCTCCGCGTCGAACCGGGGGAGTTTGATGCCCCGGGGCTCGCGGGGCTGGTCGAGCCGCTCCGTGCGCCGCTGCTCAGCCACCGTCGCCGTCCAGCGCCGCGTCGGAGGTGCCCGGGGCGGCCAGGGCGTCCCGGTCGCGCCAGTCCCGGGGCAGCGAGTGGTCCAGTACGTCGTCGACCGTCACGGCGCCGACCAGCCGGTTGCTGCGGTCGATCACCGGCATGGCGACCAGGTCGTAGGTGGCCATCCGGCGGGTGATCTCCGGTAGTGGGGTGGTGGGACGCAGCGGGTCGATGTCGTTGACCACCACCTTGCCCAGCAGGTCGGCCGGCGGTTCACGCAGCAACGCCTGGAAGTGCACCATGCCCAGGTAGCGGCCGGTCGGGGTGTTCTGCGGGGCCCGGGTCACGAAGACCTGGGCGGCGACGGCGGGGGAGAGCTGCGGTTCCCGGATCCGCGCCAGCGCCTCGGCGACGGTGGCGTCCGGCGGCAGGATGACCGGCTCCGAGGTCATCACGCTGCCCGCCGTGCCCGGGGTGTACTTGAGCAGCTGCCGTACCGGGTCGGCCTCGTCCGGCTCCATCAGGTCCAGCAGCACGTCCTGCTCCGGTGGGGGCAGCTCGTTGAGTAGGTCCGCCGCGTCGTCCGGGTCCATCTCCTCCAGCACGTCCGCGGCCCGTTCCCGGTCCAGCGCGGCGAGGATCTCGACCTGGTCGTGCTCCGGCAGCTCGCTGAGCACGTCGGCCAGCCGCTCGTCGTTCAACGCCGCCGCGACCTCGTTGCGCCGCGCGTCGGGCAGGTCCTGTAGCGCGTTGGCCAGGTCGGCCGGGCGCATGTCCTCCAGGACGGCGAGCAGGTTCGCCGTACCCCGGTTGTCGGCGATGCCGCTGAGCCCGCGCACCCGGTCCCACTCGACCTGGTGCAGGTGGCCGCGGCGGGTGAGCCGGCCGGTCTGCTCGCGGACCGCGACCCGGCTGAGCGACCATTCGCCGCCGCGCGTGCACTCCATCGCGACGTCCACCACCGAGCCGGGCTGGCCGCCCGGTTCGAGCTGTACGCGCCGGTCCAGCAGCTCCTGGAGCACCAGCAGCTCGTTCGGGCGCTTCTCGAAGCGCCGCAGGTTGAGAGTGCCGGAGCCGAGGACCACCGCGTCCGCGTCGATCGAGGTGATGCGGTTGATGGACAGGAAGATCCGTCGGCGCATCGGCATCTCGGCGACCAGACCCACCACCTCGGGGGGCCGCTTGGTCGCCCGCAGCCGTGCCACGGCGTCACGGACCCGCCCCACCTGGTCGCCGTTCGGATCGAAGACGGCGACTCCGGCGAGGCGGGCGATGTAGACCCGGGTCGGCGTGCTCACGGGCACCAGCCTAAGCGCCTAGTGTTTATCAACATGTCGACCCTGGCCTACGAGATCGTGGACGTCTTCACCGACCGCCCGTTCGCCGGCAACCCGCTGGCCGTGGTGTTCGGCGCGGAGGCATTGGCCACCGAGCAGATGCAGGCGCTCGCGCTGGAGTTCAACCTCTCCGAGACGGTGTTCGTGCTGCCACCGACCCAGGTGGGGGCCACCTACCGGGCCCGCATCTTCACTCCGGCCGAAGAGTTGCCGTTCGCCGGGCACCCGAGTGTCGGCGCGGCGGTCACCGCGAGTCGGCGCGGAATGTTCGGTGTGGGGCAGGTCACCCAGGAGTGCGGCGCGGGTGTGCTGCCGGTCGAGGTGACCGCGACCGGGGCGACGCTCACCGGAGGCAGCCCCACCCTCGGCCCCGAGCTGGACCCGGAGCCGTTGCTGGAGATCGCCGGGCTGGTCGCGGACGACCATGACCATGCCGGGCCCGCCCCTCGGGTGGCCGGTTGCGGGCTGGAGTTTCCCTACCTGCCGGTCCGTCCGGATGCGGTGGCCAGGGCGCGGGTGAACCCGGCGGCAGCGGAACGGTACGGGGTGGCGCACGTCAGCGTCTTCTCCTGGGACGCCGGCACGCAAACCGCACACGCCCGGGTCTTCGTGCCGGGGCTCGGCGTTCCGGAGGACCCGGCGACCGGCTCGGCGGCGCTCGGGCTCGGAGTCTGGCTGGTGGCGACCGGCCTGCTGCCGGGCGAGGGTCTGGCGCACTACGCGGTGCGCCAGGGCATCGAGATGAACCGCCCATCCGCGCTGGCCTGCACGGTGACCGCGGCGAACGGTGTGGCCGTCGGCGCGACAGTCGCCGGTCAGGTGATGCCGGTGGCCCGGGGCGAGATCGCCGTGCCGCCGTTCGTGGGCTGAGTGACGGTGCCGATGCGGGAGAATGCGGGTGTGACGGACGAGGATGCCTCCGGTGGCACGCCGCTGGTCGACGAGGCGATGAAGAAGGCCGCGGTGGCCTGGGTCAGCGTGTCCGGTGGCCCGGCGCTCGCGCTCTGGTGCGCGCCGCTGGAGGGCGCGCTCTTCGTGGTGAGCGGGCCGGGCGAGCAGGCCGCGCCGGGGCTGGCCGACGCGACCGAGGCGCAGGTCACCCTGCGCGGCGACCACGGAGGACGGATCGTCACCTGGCCGGCCCGGGTGACCCGGCTGGCACCGGGCACCGACGCGTGGGACACCACCGCGCCGCTGGTGGCGGCCAAGCGCCTGAACGCGCCCGGCCCGACCGCCGATCTGGTGGCCCGCTGGGCCGCCGAGGGTTGCGCGGTGAACCGACTCGTCCAGGCCGGCGAGCCGCTGACCGGCGCCGGCCTGCCGTCCGACGCGCAGGCCGAGCAGCCTCGGGAGACTCCGGCGGTCCGCGCCACCCGCAAGCCGTTCCGCCTGCACCGGGTCCGCCGCCGCTGACCGCCGCCCGGCCGGTCAGCCCGTCGGACCACCCACCCCGACGGCAGCGACCCCCACGGCGGTGCCCGCGAGGTCGAGCACCTCGCGCAGGGTGCCGAGCGTGCGGCCGCGCCATTCCCGGTCCGCGTTGAACACCATGTGCTCGGCCAGGTCGGGCGCGGCCAGCCGCACGGCGGTCATCCCGGCCCGTTCGGCGCCGGTCAGCTCCTGGCTGCCGCCGTCGCCGACGTACAGGCACTCGTCCGGCGCGAGCCCGAGCCGACGGCACGCGGTCAGGTAGAGCGCCGCGTCCGGCTTGCAGCGTCCGACCTGCACGGAGAAGACCCGCACGTCGAGCAGGGGCGCGATCGCGAGCTGCGGCAGGAAGGCCGGCAGTTCGTGCGTACAGTCGCTGACCACGCCGGTGCGCAGGCCGCGCTGGCGCAGCGCCGCCAGGACGGGCACCGCGTCGGCCCGCAGCCGGGTGTCCGCGCGGATCGCCCGGTGCCGGGACGCCACCGCCGCCCGCAGCGCACGGTCACTGGGGTGTACGCCGGCCTGGGCGCACACCCACCGCAGGGTCGCCTCCGCGTTGCCGAGTCGGCCGCTGGCCCGTTCGTAGTAGGTGCGGTCCAGCACCTCGGTCAACGTGTCGGTGGGGCAGCCGAGCAGTTCCGCGGTGCCGAGGTGCGCGGCACCGCGCTGTACCGAACGGGTCAGGGTGCCGAAGAAGTCGAACAGCACCGCCTGGTAGCTGGACATGGGGGAACGCCTCCGGGCGGTCGAGGTTCGCCGGCGCGGAACCGCGTGATCGTAACGGAGTGATGACCCTCGGTGCTGACCGTCATACGTGTGAGGATTACGTCCCGTGCCCCCACCTTCACATCGGCCGACCCTGGATCCGCTGACCACCGGCGCGGTCGGGCTGGCCGTGGTCGCCGTGTCGTCGTCCGCGCCACTGATCGCGTACGCCGCCGCTCCCGCGTTGGCCATCGCGTTCTGGCGCAACCTGCTCGCGGTGGCCGTGCTGAGCCCCTTCTCGCTGGCCCGGCGGCGCGCCGAGTTCCGCAGGCTGACCGTGGGCGCGGGCCGGCGGGAGGGACTGTTCTGCGTACTGTCCGGGGTCGCGTTGGCCGGGCACTTCGCGACCTGGGTGCCGAGCGCCCAGCTCACCTCGGTCGCCACGTCCACCGCCCTGGTCGCCACCCAGCCGGTCTGGCAGGGGCTGATCGCCCGCGCCCAGGGGCGTCCGCTGCCCCGGGTGGTCTGGATCGGCATCGCGGTGGCGGTCGGCGGCGCGGCGGTCGCCACCGGGGTGGACGTGGGCGTCTCCGGCCGGGCCGTCCTCGGCGACGTGTTGGCGTTGGTCGGCGCCCTGTTCGCCGCTGTCTACACCGCCTTCGGCGAGCGCGCGCGGACCAGCATCAGCACCACCACCTACACCACCATCTGCTACGGGATCTGCGCGCTGATCCTGCTGGCCATCTGCCTGGTCGGCGGCGTCCGGCTGACCGGGTTCGACGGGCGTACGTGGTTGGCCATCCTGGCCCTGGTGGCCGGCGCCCAACTGCTCGGGCACTCGATGTTCAACTACGCCCTGCAGAAGATCCCGGCGACCACGGTGAGCGTGCTGATCCTGCTGGAGGCGCCCGGCGCGGCCCTGCTCGGATGGGCCTGGCTGGGTCAACTGCCCCGCCCGTACGCGCTGCTCGGGATGGCGCTGCTGCTGGTCGGGGTCGCGGTGGTGCTCGGCGGCCGGCGCAGCGAACCCACCGCGCTGCCGGCCGACCCGACACCGCTGGCCGACTGATCCCCGACACCGTGCCGCGACGACGTGAGGAACATGGACACGGGTTCCCTCCGCGGCGGGGTCGCCCGGCGTCTGTCCGGGTGAGGAGGGCGATCCGTTGACGACTGAGGACCGCGCCCGGGACGGCTTCGCCGACTTCGTCCGGGCCGAGACCGCCGGGCTGACCCGGTTCGCATACCTGCTGACCGGTGACCGGCACCATGCGGAGGACCTGGTCCAGGTGGCGCTGGCTCGCGTCGCAGTGCGCTGGGAGCGGATCGAGGATCCGCCCGCCTATCTGCGCCGGGTGCTCTGCACCCAGGCCGCCAGTTGGTGGCGCTGGCGGCGGGCCCGTCCGGCGGAGCGGCTGGGCGGGGCGTTGCCGGAACGATCCGGTCCGGGTGACGACGCCGATCTACGGCTGGTGCTGTCGGCGGCGTCGGCTCGGCTGACCGTGCGGCAGCGCGCGGTCCTCGTGTTGCGCTACTACGAGGACCGCACCGAGTCGGAGACGGCTGAACTGCTCGGCTGCCGGGTCGGCACCGTGAAGAGCCAGACCCGCCACGCCCTCGGCCGACTCCGCGTACTCGCCCCCGAACTGGCCGAACTTGTCGGCCGTGACCCGCAGGAGGTGGCACGGTGACCGCCCGGCTCTCGGAAGCGCTGCGGCGCCTCGCCGACGACGTGCCGCCCGCGCGCGTACCGGCGGGGTTCTTCGACGCGGCGCGGACCCGGCACCGCCGTCGCCGGGCCGCCGTCGCGGGCGCGCTCGCCGTCCTGGTCCTGCTCCTGGGCACCGGGTACGCGCTGCGCCCGGTCGCCCTGCCGATCCCCGCCGGCCCGAGGCACGACGCCCCCGGCCTGCCCACCAGACTCGTCGACCCGCCGCTGCGAACCGCCTCGGTGCGGGCCTCGGCACCTGGCACGGCGGCGATGCTCTTCGGCGGTCCCGCCGTGCGCACCGATTGGTTCGAGACCCGGATGGGTGTGCTCGCCGCGGACGCCGACCGCTACCGGGTGCTGGACGCCGGTTCGGCCGTCGCGGGCTTCGAGGCGATGCTGTCTCCGGACGGCCGGTACGCCTCGATCGGTGCGACACTGCTCGACCTGCGGACCGGGAAGCTCACCCCGGATCGCACGGGCGGCTACCCGCTCGCGTTCGCGCCGAACGGGGAGCGTCTCGTCTACGCCGAGGACGACACGACGTTCACCCCGCCCAACAGCTACGGCACCCCGTACGTCGGTTGTCTACGACCGCAAACTCGGCGCGGATGTGCTGTGGGTGCGGGTCGGGACGGCCTGGATTCCGCCCGGACGCGCGGCCGCGCTCTCGCCCGACGGCGGGGAGTTGGCCCTCCAGGTCCGCGACGAGGTCTGGCTCACTCGGGTGGCCGACGCGGGCGCCGATCGGGTCGCCGAGCCGTACCGGAAGCTGCCGCTCGCCGGCGGCCGGCTCGCCGGGGCCGGGTCCTGGTCGCCGGACGGCGGATCGGTGGCGGTCCTGGATCGGTCCACCTGCGACGACTGCCCGGTGCCGTCCTTCCGGCGCACCTGGACGCTGGCGTTGCGGTCCACCGTCGACGGTTCGCCCGTGGCCGGTGCCGCGTTCCCCCCGCTGCCTTCCCGCACGTTCGTGCAACTGCTCGGCTGGCGCTCGGCGGAGGAGGCGGTCGCGTTGGTGGGGGTGCCGGGTCCGGCGGCGGTGGACCGCCCGGACGACCACGACGTGGCCTGGGGGCCGTATCACGAGCCCGGAACGGAGGCGGTGGAACTCGTGGCGCTGCGCCGGGGCGCGCTCGCGCCGGAGGTGCTCTTCCGCACCCCGGAGGGCATCACTGAGCTGTCGGTCGCCGCCGACCTGGCGATCGACGGGGCGGTACGCGAATCCGGTCGCCCCGACTACGGGCCGCTGCCGTTCTGGGCGCTCGCGGCGGGGTTCGTGCTGGTGGTCCTGGTGGCGCTGCCCGTGCTGAGGTGGCTGCGGCGGTGGCGCGGCCGCCGTCGCCTGCCTAGCCCTCGTGCACCTCGATGACGCGGGTGGTCGGGGCGGCCTCGCCGAGGGCGGTGCGCAGGGCGGCCCGCTCCGGGTCGACCAGGAACGACTCGTAGCCGGCCCGCCCGTCGAAGGTGATCACGTGCACCTCGGCCCGCCCGTCCGTGCCGCGCAGCCGTCGTTCCAGCCGGCCACCGTGCCGGTCGAGCAGCGCCAGCACGGTGTCCTCGTAGCGCTGCCCGGCGGCCTCGGCCCCGGCCGGATACTCGACGACTGCGACAAGGGTCAGCATGACGCCACGCTATCGGTCGATGCCGACGGCCGTGGCGCTGGCTTCCCAGAGCCGGGCCGCGAGCTGCGGGTCGGCTGCCTTGCGGTACGGCCGGCGTGGCCGGCGGTTGTAGTAGTACGCCCCGTTGATGAGCCGGGCCGGATCCTGGTTGGCCAGCCAGACCAGCGTTTCGGCGCCCTTCTCGGGGCTGCGGAACGGCAGGAACCGCATACCGAACGCGACCATCCGGCTGTCGTTGGCGAACCTCGTACGCACCACGCCGGGGTGGAAGCTGTGCGTGGGGATGTGCGGCCAGCGGCGGGCCGCCTCGGCGGCGAACAGAATGTTGGCCTGCTTGCTGGTGCCGTACGCGGCCATCGACCGGTAACGGCGCAGCGGCTTGTTGAGGTCGGCCGGGTCGAGCCCGCCGTAGCGGTGCGCGCCCGAGGCGGTCACCACTATCCGGCCCACCCGGCCGGCGAGCAGGTTGGTCAGCAGGAAGGGGGCCAGGTGGTTGGCCTGGATCGACAGCTCGAAGCCGTCGACGGTGGTGAGCGGTTGGAGCGCGATGGCCCCGGCGTTGTTGGCCAGCACGTCGATCCGGTCGTACGCGTCGCGCAGCCGCTCGGCGAGCCCGCGTACGTCGTCGAGCACCGCGAAGTCGGCCCGGAACAGCTCGGGACGCTCGCCCGAGGTCTCCCGTACCCGTTCCGCCGCGGCCTGCAGGCGGGCCGGATCCCGTCCGACCAGCACCACCTGGTCTCCGCGGCACGCGAAGCTCACCGCGGCGGCCAACCCGATGCCGGAGCTTGCCCCGGTCACCACCACCAGCCGACGCCCAGTGAGATCTTCCACAGGTCCATTCACCCCGGTCATGGCGCGAGGTTACCGTGACGTCACCACGCCCTTTGGGATCGTTAAGTTTTCTTCGGAGTCAGGTGGCGTCGGCGTGCTCGCCGATCGCTGGAAGAGGAGCGCATTCATGGCCGCAGTCGGTCGTCCCCGCCGGTCCTGCCTCGCCGTGCCGGGTTCCAGCGTCAAGATGCTCGGCAAGGCGCAGGGTCTCCCCGCCGACCAGGTCTTCCTCGATCTGGAGGACGCCGTGGCGCCGCTGGCCAAGCCGGATGCGCGCAAGAACATCGTGGCCGCCCTCAACGACGGTGACTGGGCCGGCAAGACCCGGGTGGTCCGGGTCAACGACCTGACGACCCCGTGGACCTACCGGGACGTCATCGAGGTGGTCGAGGGCGCCGGCGCGAACCTGGACTGCATCATGCTGCCGAAGGTGCAGAACGCCGCCCAGGTGCAGTGGCTGGACCTGACGCTCACCCAGATCGAGAAGACGATCGGCCTTGAGGTAGGCCGGATCGGCATCGAGGCGCAGATCGAGAACGCGGCGGGTCTGGTCAACGTGGACGCCATCGCGGCCGCCTCGCCGCGCGTGGAGACCATCATCTTCGGCCCGGCCGACTTCATGGCGTCGATCAACATGAGGTCGCTGGTGGTCGGCGGCCTGATCCCGGACTACCCGGGCGACCCGTACCACTACATCCTCATGCGGATCCTGATGGCCGCGCGGATGCACGACAAGCAGGCCATCGACGGCCCCTTCCTGCAGATCCGCGACGTCGACGCGTTCCGCGAGGTGGCCAAGCGCTCGGCGGCGCTGGGCTTCGACGGCAAGTGGGTGCTGCACCCGGGCCAGCTCGACGCCGCCAACGAGATCTACCAGCCGGCCCAGGCCGACTACGACCACGCCGAGCTGATCCTCGACGCGTACGAGCACTACACCTCGGAGGCCGGCGGCAAGCTCGGTGCGGTGATGCTCGGCGACGAGATGATCGACGAAGCGTCCCGCAAGATGGCGCTGGTCATCGCCGCGAAGGGCCGCGCCGCCGGGATGAGCCGTACCTCGTCGTTCACCCCACCGGCGCAGTGACGCCTCGGGCCGGGTCGGTCGCCGCCGGCTGCCGACCCGGCCTACCAGCCGGCGGTACGCGGACCCGACGACCGAGTCAGTAGCTGCTGTCGCTGCCGGCGCCCGTCGTGACCGCGAAGACGATCGCGACGACGTAGAACGCGATCGCCAGCACCATCAGCGCGGTGACGATCCAGCCGACGATGATGCCGGCCTTCGCCATTCCCTCGCCGCCCTCGCCGCTGACCCGGATCTGCTTCTGCGCCACATGGCCGAGGATCGCCCCGATCGGCGCGGTGATGCCGCAGGTGGTCAGGCCGGCCAAGGCCAGCACGAGCGCCGCGATGGCCAGCCCGTTGGTCTTCGGCGGTGGCGGGTACCCGTAACCGGGGTGCGGCGGGTAGCCGGGCGGCGCGTACGCGCCCGGCGGCAGCTGCCCACCCGCGTACGGGTCGACCGGCGCGTACGGGTTTGCGGGGCCGGGTTGGGTCGGTATCGGCTGGCCGGCCACCAGGGTCGGGTCCGGCGGCGCGCTCGACGGTTGAGCCGACCAGGTGGGGTCGGTCCAACCGCCGGGGGGTGGGGGATTGGTCATGCGAACTCTCCGTCGGCTCGGGTGCGCCGTCAGAGTAGCCAGGGGTGCCTAAACCCGATGGCCCCGCTCCCGGGTGCCGCGTTGCTCGGGCCGGTTGTAACGGGCAGGATCCCTGGCATGGCAATAGACGCGCGCGCCGCGGACCGTTCCGGCAGCCGACCGCGACGGGACGTGAGCCGTCCGGGTGCGGGCCGCCGCGGTCGGGCGGCCACGCCGGCCGGCGCACCCGGCCCCGACGAACCGGTCGCACTCACGGACCCGGTGACCATGCGGCTCGACGGTCGGGTCGCCCTGGTGACCGGGGCCGGCAGCCCGGACGGCATCGGCTATGCCACCGCCCGGCGGCTGGCCGACCTGGGGGCGCGGGTGGCCATCGTCAGCACCACCCGGCGCATCCACGAGCGGGCCGGTGAGCTGGGGGCGACCGGGTTCGTCGCGGACCTGACCGACGAGTCCGAGGTCGGCGCGCTGGCGGACGCGGTCGCCGAGCAGTTGGGTGACGTCGAGGTGCTGGTCAACAACGCCGGTCTGGCCAGCCGGGCCAGCCAGGGGGTGCTGCGTCCCGTCGCGCAGCTGACCTACGACGAGTGGCGCGGCGAGATCGACCGCAACCTGTCCACCGCGTTCCTGTGCAGTCGCGCGTTCATCGGCGGGATGGCCGAGCGGGGCTGGGGGCGGATCGTCAACCTGGCGGCCACCGCTGGCCCGGTCAACGCCCTGCCCACCGAGGCCGCGTACGCCGCCGCGAAGGCCGGTGTCGTCGGGCTGACCCGTGCGCTGGCCATGGAGATGATCGCCGACGGGGTGACCGTGAACGCGGTGGCGCCCGGCACCATCTACACGGCGGCGTCCACGATGGCCGAGATCAAGCAGGGCCTGGGCACACCGGTCGGTCGACCGGGCACCCCGGACGAGGTAGCCGCGGCCATCAGCTTCCTCTGCTCGCCGGCCGCCTCGTACATCACCGGCCAGATGCTTGTGGTGGACGGCGGCAACAGCGTCCGGGAGGCGCGCTTCCGCTGATCGGCCGGGCGGGTCAGTAGCCGCCGCTGTCGCCGGTGTTGCTGAAAATGACCAGCGCCAGCCAGCCGCAGCAGGCCAGCAGGGTCAGCGCGGTGAAGGCGTAGCCGAGGATCAGCCCCCAGGTGGCGAGCTGGTCGCCGTCCTCGCCGCTGGTGCGGATCTGTCGCTTGGCCACGTGGCCGAGCACGGCGCCCGCCGGGGGGAACACGAAGGCGAACACCAGCGACAGGATCGCCAGCACGTTGGTGCCCCGACCGGGTCCGGACGGCGGCGGGCCGTACTGGCCGTAGGGGCCCTGCGGCGGGTACGGCGGCTGCTGCCCCCAGTGCGCCGGCTGGTGCGGCTTCTGCTGCTCGTACGGCGACGGCTCGTCGGCGGGGGGCCCGTACGGCGAGCGTTCCGGCGACCCGAACGACGACTGGTCCGGCGGCGGCGGGTACGGCGACTGGCCGGCCGGCGGTGGCGCGTACGGCGACTGGTCCCGGGGTGGCTCGTAGGGTGACGGCGGCGGCTCGTCCCCCGGGGGGCCCGACGGTGGCGGGTAGCTCACGGCTGTCCTCCTCCTGCCGGTGCCGGAAAAGTCCTTCTTGCCGGACGGTACCCGCAGCGGTGAACCTTTTCACAGCGGTTGTGTGGACTGGTCACCTTGGCCTTGCCGACCCGGAGGCCGATACTGACCGAGCGTTCAGTTACCCATGAGTAGTGCGCTGATCCCCGGAGGCTGAGATGGCCCGACTCGCCCAGACGCCCGGCCTGACCGATGTGCAGCGATCGATCCTGGAGACCGTCCGGGAGTTCGCCGACAAGGAGATCATCCCGCACGCCCAGCGGCTGGAGCACGCCGACGAGTACCCCACCGACATCCTCGACGGGATGCGCGAGATGGGGCTGTTCGGCCTCACCATCGACGAGGAGTACGGCGGGCTCGGCGAGTCGCTGCTCACGTACGCCCTCGTGGTGGAGCAGCTGTCCCGGGGCTGGATGTCGATCTCCGGCATCGTCAACACCCACTTCATCGTGGCGTACCTGATCTCCCAGCACGGCTCGGCCGAGCAGAAGGCCCGCCTCCTGCCGAAGATGGCCACCGGCGAGGTGCGCGGCGCGTTCTCGATGTCCGAGCCGGAGACCGGCTCCGACGTCTCGGCGATCAAGTCCCGGGCCGTCCGCGACGGCGACAGCTACGTGCTCAACGGGCAGAAGATGTGGCTGACCAACGGGGCGTACTCCTCGGTGGTGGCCACCCTGGTCAAGACCGACACCGGCGCCGAGTCGGTGTACGGCAACATGAGCACCTTCCTGCTGGAGAAGGAGCCGGGCTTCGGCGAGACCGCCCCCGGCCTCACCATCCCCGGCAAGATCGAAAAAATGGGTTACAAGGGCGTCGAGACCACCGAGATGGTGCTCGACGGGGTGACCGTGCCCGACTCGGCCATCCTCGGCGGCGCCGACAAGGTGGGGCGCGGCTTCTACCAGATGATGGACGGCATCGAGGTGGGCCGCGTCAACGTGGCCGCCCGCGCCTGCGGCATCTCCATCCGCGCCTTCGAGTTGGCCGTCGCGTACGCCCAGCAGCGCAAGACGTTCGGCCAGCCGCTCGCCAGGCACCAGGCGATCGCGTTCAAGCTCGCCGAGATGGGCACGAAGATCGAGGCCGCGCACGCCCTCATGGTCAACGCCGCCCGCCTCAAGGACGCCGGCCAGCGCAACGACGTCGAGGCCGGGATGGCCAAGCTGCTCGCTTCGGAGTACTGCGCGGAGGTCGTGCAGGAGGCGTTCCGCATCCACGGCGGCTACGGCTACTCCAAGGAGTACGAGATCGAGCGGCTGATGCGCGAGGCCCCGTTCCTGCTCATCGGCGAGGGCACCTCGGAGATCCAGAAGACCATCATCTCCCGCGGCCTGCTCAAGGAGTACAAGCTCTGAGCTGCCCCTGATCCGGCTCGACGGCCAGCTCCCGCGATCGGAACCGGTAGTCCTCGAGCGCGGCGATCAGCCGGTCCTCCGGCACCGCCGTGTCCCGGCCGCCGACCACCGGCGCCGGCCGCAGCGACTGCCAGACCGCCGGCCGCAGCCGCACCCCGTTCAGCCGGCCGTCGCGCCGGTGCGGGCTGACCCGGTCGATGTTCGTCCAGTCCACGATCTGGCGGCCGTGCCGGATCTCGCTGGCGGTCAGCGCCAGCCTTCCGGTGAAGCGCGTCTCCTCGTAGACCCCACGACCGAGCCAGGCCGCGACCCCGACGGCGAGCACCGGCCGCGTCAGTTCGACCCACCGGCCGTGCGGGGGCAGGCTGGCGATCAGCCACCCTCCGATCGCGAGCAGCGTGGTCGCACCGGCCGCCAGGTCGACCCACCCGGCGAGCGACCGGCGTGCCACCAGGCCCGGTTCGACGGCGTCCAGGCCGGAGGCACGCTCCCGCCAGCGCAGATGCCCGGTCCGCCGTGGCCACCACCGCCCGGTCAGCCACCGCATGCCGATGGCCGACCAGACCGCCAGGCTGGCGGTGGACGGGTTGATCCGAGGGGGCGCAAGCAGCCCACCGGCGACCCCGGCCGTCACCACCAACCCGGCCGTCAGAGCCAGGATCCGGCGCGGCCAGAGCCCGTCGCCCAGCGCCGGTACGCGGCCGCGCCGCGGGATGACCATGCCCGCAGCGTACGACCACCGGGAACCCAGTGAAGCGGGTCAGGCCGGCGGCGCGCTCGACGACGAGATGTTCGTGCCAATGCCGGCCGCTCACGTCGTGCCCACCGGCCTGTCGACGGCTTCCGGTCCGTCCGGCCGTCGGCCAGCCCGTCGGACCGACGCGGGATCAGCCGAGCCGGGTCAGGCCGGCGGCGGCGCGCTCGACGATGAGGCAGCGGTCCTCGACGTAGTCCATCCCGGCCGCCTCGGCGATCCGTCGCGCCTCGGCCGAGACGATGCCCAGTTGCAGCCAGACGGCCGGAGCGCCGATCGCCGCCGCGTCCCGCACGACCTGCACGGCGTCGGCCGCCGGCCGGAACACGTCCACCAGATCCACCGGGTGCGGGATGTCGGCCAGCGTCGGGTACGCCCGCTCGCCGAAGAGTTCGTCGACTGTCGGGTTGACCGGGATGATCCGCCAGCCGTACTGCTGCATCTGCAACGGCACGCCGTGCGCGGCCTTGCGCGGGTCGCGCGACGCGCCGACGACGGCGATGACGGCGGAGTCGGCGAGGATCTGCTGAGCGGTGCGCACCCGCCGACTGTAGCGCCGCCTGCTGGCTAGAGCAGGGTCAGCTGCTCGGCGGCCGGCGGTGGGGGCGGCTCGGGCAGCCGACGGTTGTCACCCACTTCGCCCCGGTGCAGCCCGTGGCGGCGGGCCGCGATCCGCACCCGGGCGGTCAGCTCCCGCTGGTACGCCTGCGGGGCGTACGCGCCGGCCCGGTAGAGCTCGCGGTAGCGGGGCGCGAGGTGCGGGTGCTCCCGAGCGAGCCACTGCGCGTACCACTCCCGGGCGCCCGGGCGCAGGTGCAGCGCCAGTGGAGTCACGCTGGTCGCCCCGGCGGCCGCGATCGCCGACACGGTGGCGTCGATCGACTCGTCGCCGTCGCTCAGCCCGGGCAGGATCGGCGCCATCAGCACCCCGACCTCGAAGCCGGCGTCGGTGAGTCGGCGGACCGCGTCGAGCCGGCGGCTCGGGTGCGGCGTGCCCGGCTCGACGCCACGCCAGAGCTGCTCGTCGACGAAGCCCACCGAGTAGGAGATGCCGACTCTGGTCACCTCGGCGGCCTGGCGCAGCAGCGGCAGGTCTCGCAGGATCAGCGTGCCCTTGGTCAGGATCGAGAACGGGTTGGCGAAGTCGCGCAGGGCCGCGATGATCTGCGGCATCAGCCGGTAACGCCCCTCGGCCCGCTGGTAGCAGTCCACGTTGGTGCCCATGGCCACGTGCGCGCCCCGCCACTTCGGCGCGGCCAGCTCCCGCCGTACCAGCTCACCGGCGTTGACCTTCACGATCACCTGCCGGTCGAAGTCCGCACCAGCATCAAGATCGAGGTAGGTGTGAGTATTTCTCGCAAAGCAGTTGTGGCTGACCACTCCGTTGGCGATGAAGTCGCCGGTGCCGGTGGTGATGTCCCACAGCGGCAACTCCAGCCCGAGCGCTTGAATGTCGACAACCCTGAGTGCGGCCCTGCATTTCAGAGCGGCACCCGCGATCGAACGCTTGCGAGTGATGGCCGGGTCGGTCAGGTGGAAGAAGCGCAACCGCGCCGGGAGACCGCCGGTCAGCCGTACATAGCGCAGGCGGTTCGTCCGCCTCCGGTCCTCGAGGACGGTGGCGAATCCAAAGGCGCGCAGTGCTTCCGTCGTGTGGCTGAGGACCTGATCGTCGCAGTTGGCGATTCTCAGGATGCCCTGGCTGCAACTGCCTTCGGCATCGAAGATGCCAGCAAGGAACCCTCGTTGCCAGTCAGGAGTCGAATGCTGCGGCCATTGCACGATCTCCCTGATTGCATCGACCTTCTGCTTTCCCGAGGCGCGGATCGCCTCCATCGGCCGCCGGTCGGGCCTGGCCTGGCCAAAGGAGGTGCGGCTTGTGTCGACGCCCTCTTCCTTCAGATACCGCTCGGTACGATCGAGGGCCTCGCTGTCCGCGAGCGCCAAGCGGAACTGGTGACTCCAGCTCCTGCCTGTGGCGTAGGTGCCTATGGTTCCGTCGCCGCGCACCATGCCGCAGAGATAGCCGCGACGGTAGTCGTGGGAGGCCTTCGGAGTTGTCTCGAACGCCCCAGTGCCGATCAGGCGATTGTTGGTGGTGAGGTAGGGCCGTTGACCGGCGCCGAACATGCCGCCGGTGATGTGTTTCCAGCCTCGCTCCGTCAGGAAGCGGTGGTCCCCGCTGGCGACGAGCGTCGTCCCGTCCTCCAGGGTGACGCGATAAGCCGGTTTCACGGTGGACCACTTGTCGAGGACGGTGGTGACGACGTATCGGCGGTAGGCGCCGCGTCGCTCGGTCCCGTAGATGCGGTCGCCCGACTCCAGCTCGCTGATCGGTTTCGTGCGTCCGTCCGCCATCAGAATGGGGGTGTCGCCCGATACGCAGTAAACACAAGCATGACTGCATCCTCGGTACGGGTTGATCGTCCACTCGAAGGGCACGCGGGACTGGCCGCGCACCCGGTTGAGGATGGACTTGGCCTGCACCTCGTGAAAGGTCATCCCGGCGAACTCGGGGGTGTCGAAGGTGCGCACGATGGCGCCGGGCAGCGCCAGCGGCAGGGGTGGCGTCGCTGGCGCTGCCCGCTCGGGGTCTCCCTCAACCGGGGGAGCGGTGAGGTTGTCCCAGCGCATGGGCACTATTCGAACACGTGTACGAGGCCCGCGCAAGTGACTCGCCGGACACCGGAGCCCACCGGGCGGTCGCGCGGGGGAGGATGGACGCCATGGAGAGGTCGACCTTCGTCTACGACGGGGACTGCGCGTTCTGCACGAGTTGCGCGGAGTTCATCGAACGCCGCATCCCCACCGCCGCCCGGGTGGTGCCCTGGCAGTTCGCCGATCTGGACGCGCTCGGCCTCACGGCCGCCCAGTGCGAGGAGGCCGTGCAGTGGGTCGGCGCGGATGGCTCACGCGCCGCCGGGCCGGACGCCATCGCGAAGCTGCTCGCCGCGAGTGGTCCGCTCTGGCGGGTCGCCGGGGCGGGGCTGCGGTTTCCGCCGGCACGCGCCGTGGCCTGGCCCGCGTACCGCTGGGTGGCGCGCAACCGGCACCGGCTCCCGGGCGGCACGGCGGCGTGCTCGCTGCCGCAGGAGGCCCGGGAGCGGCTCTACGGGCCGGCCGGCCGCCCGAGCGCCGGGGCCTGATCCCCGAGCCGCGCCGGCTCCGTGCCGGCGTCCGCCGGGGCCTGATCGCGTGGTTCGGGGTCGGCGTTCGGTGGGGCCGGCTCCGGCGCGTCCGTCGGTGCGCCGGGGGTCTCGCGGCCGGTCAACCGGCGGGCCCAGACCAGCGGGCGGACCCGCTCCAGCGGCAGGAAGCTCGTCATCGCGGCGAGGTGGGGTGCGAACGAGATCGTGATGGTCGCGATGGTCACCACGTGGAACGAGTAGAAGAAGCCGACCATGGCCAGTCGCCAGCGGGCCGGCAGCAGGAACACCACGGGGCTGAACAGTTCGAAGGCCACGATGCCGAACTGGGCGACGATCAGCAGGTACGGCACCTGGGCGATGAGGTCCGCCAGGTCGGTGCCACGTCGGATGATGGCCCGCGCCAGCACCGAGCCGGTCAGCCAGTCCAGGCCGCCGAAGCGCAGCTTGGCCCAGGCCGCCAGGAAGTACGTGCAGATCACCGCGATCTGGGTGACCCGCAGCGCCCAGCCGCCGGCCTCGGTGCGGGTGGTGTCGCCGTGGCGGGCCCGGCCGGCGGTGGGCAGCACGGCCAGTGCGACGAGGAGCCCGAACCGGTCGTGGTCGACCTTTCCGTAGCTCATCGCGATGATCATCCACTCGAGGTAGAGCGCGCAGACCGACCAGCCGAGCAGCCGGGGCGCCCGGCCGGTCGCGGCGAGCAGGGTGAGCAGCAGCAGCGCCCAGAAGATCACCGCCACCACCGTCGGCGTCGGCGTCGGCAGCGGGAGCAGCCGGCCGATCAGCAGGGGCTGGTACAGCTCGCCGGGCACGCTGGCCCTGGTGCGTACCCATGGGGTGAAGACCACCAGGTCGGCGGCGACGAAGAGGTAGATCAGGGTGCGGAAGGCGGCGATCCGGCCGCGCGGCACCGCCTCGGTCAGCCAGCCGCTCATCGGGAGACCTGCCAGCGGACCACGGTCTCGTCGGTGTGCTGCCCGGTGGGTCGGCCGGCGCGGATGCCGTGCCAGCGGATGACGATGCGGACCTCGACCAGCGCCGGGGCGTCCGGGTGGCGTTCGGCGTACGCGTCGGCCACCTCGGCGAGCAGCGTCGGGTCGGCGGCGTACCGGTCCTGCTGGCCCTCGATCTCGGCGCGGCGGATGCCGGTGGCGCCCTGGCCGAGGTCGACCACCGCGCCGGCGCTGTTCACCCCCTCCACGCGGGTGTCCGGGGCGGGGGCGTTCGGCGGGTTGGAGGTGGCGTACATCCGGAACGGGCCGAACGGGAAGTCGTCGTCGCTGCCCCAGAAGGTGCCGAGCAGCAGCAGGACGAGACCGAGGGCGGTCGCGCCCAGCCGGGTCGCGCGCCCGCGGGTGGTCAGGGTCTCCATCGGGTCGTGACGATACGGGATGTACCGGCCGTGCGGGGTCCCACCGATGGCCAGTTCCGCCTGCCCAGGTCGATGATCACGCGCCGGTGCCCGGGTACGACGAAGGGCCGGACCCGACCGGGCCCGGCCCTCGCGCGCCGTCACGGGGACGGCTCAGTGGTTGTGCTCGGCCAGCTGCTTGCGGACGTCGTCCATGTCCAGCGCCTCGACCTGCTCGATCAGGTTCTCCAGCGCGGACTCGGGAAGCGCGCCCGGCTGGGCGAAGACGATGACGCCGTCGCGGATCGCCATGATCGTCGGGATCGACCGGATGTCGAACTTCGCACCCAGCTCCTGCTGGGCCTCGGTGTCGACCTTGCCGAAGACGATGTTCTGGTGCTTCTCCGAGGAGCGCTCGTAGACCGGGGCGAACCGCTTGCACGGACCACACCAGTCGGCCCAGAAGTCGACCAGGACGATGCCGTCGTTGCCGGTCACCTCGTCGAAGTTCGCCGAGGTCAGCTCAACGGTTGCCATTGCACTCTCCGATCACCGCGGTTTGTCTGCGTCCCGTAGAACCAGGGCTGACCGTATCGAATTCCCGGGCCGTCCAGCACGAAACGTGCGCAGGGCTGCCCGGGGCCCTCGGCGGCCATCGAACTGCGTCAGTTCATCCCGTCCTGCGGAACGCAAGTGCATGACGCACTTGCGTGACCTGCGGTGATGGGAGCGGTTCCAAGGAGATCCACCCGATCGAGCGCTACGAATCGGTAACTTGAGCCCTGACGAGGAGGTATCCGGCCTGCGGAGATCGCTGATCACCCCGCTCTCCGTCACGCAGAGTAGTGTTACAAAAAGATAAATGTGACCTCGATCTCTGTCGAACCTACGCCGTCGTAGGGCAGAATTCCTCACATCAGAGCGTGGGCGGCGGGTGCCGGGGAGGGCCCCGCCGCTCATTGCGTCTCCCCTCGGGTGAGTGACCGGTGTGACATTTCCGCCGGGGTCCGGCCCCGACCGTCGCCTTAACCATCGGTAAGGCATGCTGTGCCGAACTCCATCGCCGCCCGTCGAAGGGGACCAGGATGCAGTTCGGCCGCTACTACGAGGAGTTCGAGGTCGGCGCGGTCTACCGGCACTGGCCGGGTAAGACCGTCACCGAGTACGACGACCACCTCTTCTGCCTGCTCACCATGAACCACCACCCGCTGCACATGGACGCGCACTACGCCGCGACGGCCAGCCAGTTCAAGCGCAACGTGGTGGTCGGCAACTACATCTACTCGCTGCTGCTCGGCATGTCGGTGCCGGACGTCAGCGGCAAGGCCATCGCCAACCTGGAGGTCGAGTCGCTGCGGCACGTGGCGCCCACCTTCCACGGCGACACCATCTACGGCGAGACGACGGTGCTGGACAAGCGCGAGTCCGGCTCCAAGCCAGACCGTGGCGTCGTGTCCGTGGAGACCCGGGGCTACAACCAGGACGGCACCATGGTCTGCGTGTTCCGCCGCAAGGTCATGGTCCCCAAGCGGGAGTACGCGGCCGACGCCGTCGCCGAGGGAGTGGACCCGGAGCGGCCCAGCTTCCCGAACCCGCGCTGAACCCCCGGCGGCGCTGAGCAGGAGTCGCCGCCGCCGAGGCACGGGCCTCCATCCCGCACAGCAGGTTCTGTCGGGGAGGGGGCCCGTCGCCCGTTTCGGGGCTTATGCTGGCGCCGGAGGTTCCGATGAGCCACTCCGTCGCCGGAGAGCCGCCCTCTGCCGGCCGCCGCGCCGCACCCTTGACCACCGCCGTCTACTCCGCCGCCGAGTGGGACCTGCTCACCAGCCTGCCCGCTCGGGTGCTCGTGGCCGCCGCAGCGCCAGGCGCCGGCCGCCCGGAGCGGGGGGTGATGGCGGGCCTCGCGGGTCTGGACGCGGTGGCTGCCGGCCGCGGGTTCGACAGTGATCTGGTCCGTGCCGTGGTCGCCGCGATCTACGCCCGCCACGACGGCGCCCCGGCGCCCGTCGAGCGACTCACCGACCTGGTGGACCTGCTGGTCGCGTGCCGGGCGGCCGTTCGGGTCCTGCGCCGGCGCGCTGATCCCGCCGACTCGGCCGCGTACCGCCAGTGGGTGCAGTCGGTCGCGGCCCGCGTCTGCCGGGCGGTGCCCGGCCCCGGCGGACGTCCGGCCAGCCCCGCCGACCAACGGTTCCTGGACCGGCTGGGTGACGCGCTCGGCCTCGGCTGAGGTCGGCGGGCCGTCGCGGCGGACGCCGAGGTGGCCCGTACCCTCTGATGACCGTGACCGACGACCAGCTTGAGGTGGGCGTGGGCCCCTGGCCGGGGGACCCGCCCGAGGACCCGCGCTACGACCCGGAGTTGCTGGCCGAGGGGGACCGGCGCAACGTGGTCGACCGCTACCGCTACTGGCGACACGACGCGATCGTCGCCGACCTGGACCGACGCCGGCACGGCTTCCACGTCGCCATCGAGAACTGGCAGCACGATTTCAACATCGGCACGGTGGTGCGCAACGCCAACGCCTTCAACGCCGCCGAGGTGCACATCGTCGGACGGCGACGGTGGAACCGGCGCGGCGCGATGGTCACCGACCGCTACCAGCACGTCCGGCACCACGCGACGATCGAGGAGTTCGTCGACTGGGCGGCGGGGCGGCGGCTGCCCGTGCTCGGCATCGACAACCTGCCCGGCTCCCGCCCGCTGGAGACCGGCGTCCTGCCGCGGGACTGCGTGCTGCTCTTCGGCCAGGAGGGGCCCGGCCTGTCCGAGCCCGCGCGCGCCGCCTGCGCTGCGCTCTACTCCATCGCCCAGTACGGCTCCACCCGGTCCATCAACGCGGGTGTGGCCAGCGGCATCGCCATGCACGCGTGGATCCGCACGCACGCCGGCCCGCCACCGGACTGACCCTCGCCCCGTCGGCGCAATCGGGCGTTTCCGGCTTGACGTGCCAGCGATGCCGGGTGACGGTGGGGTTGTGAGTGTCGCGGTGAGTTGTCCGAGATGCGGGGGCCCGGTACGGGTGCCGGATCTGATGCACACCGAGTCGAGGTGCCTGCGCTGCGGTCCTGTGCCGCCGCTGCACGTGCCCGAACACATCGGAGCGGAGATCGTCGCGAGCGTGGTGGAGCGGATCGCCGCGACCGCGGGTCCACCGGGGACGCCGCTGTGGTGCCCGTGGCCGCTGCCACCAGGTTGGACCCTCACCGGCGTGGCGTACGCCGGTGACGACCGCACCGGGGTGCGGGCGACGGCGGTGGCCTGCGCGGGGCCCGCGCCGCTCGACGACGGTCCGGCGGATCTGGTCTTCGTGGCCGAGGAGCCGGGCGTCGGCCTGGGCACCCGGCTCGCCGGCCTGGCCGGCCCGGATCCCGGACCGGAACTCGTCGACGCGCTGACCGACCCCGGACCGGGGCATCCCGAGCACGTGGGGCAGGCCAGGATCCGCGTCGGCGGGCACCCGACTCCACTGTGGCTGGTGAATTCTCCGACGGATCGAAGCGCGTACGCCGGCGAGGCTCGGGGAATGTGGCTGCATGCGATAGCCTGGCCGGCGAGTGCGGGTCACCTCCTCGCGGAAGACGTCGTGTTGCACGACCTCACCGAGTGGACTCCGCCCGAGCTCGTGTACGGCGCACCATCCCCGTACCTGTCCGGGAGGGCTTGACAACCTTCCGGGTTTGACGGAGAACGGACGCAGATATTCACTGTACGACACCACACTGATACTCTGGGTGCCGCTGCGGTAATGGGACCCGGCGCCGCGCGAGAGGATGGCCCGCCATGGTCAAGAAGGTCCTCACCTGGGCCGGAATCGCATTCTTGATCTTCTTCGTCGCCTATCGGCCAAACTCTGCGGCTGATGTTTTCAAGTCGCTGGGCGGCGGGATCATGGACATCGCCCAGGGGTTCGGCGACTTCTTCACCAGCCTCGTCGCCTAACCGTCGATGGGCAGCCCCTCCGGTCCACCCTTCGACCCGGACGACCCCGACCGGGAACGTCGCGAGCGCGACACCGAGCCGATACCGCGGATCGGGCCGGATGACGGCCCGGGCTACGGAGCCGGTCCCGGCCTGTCCGACGGGCCGTCCCTTTCGGACGACGTCGGCTACGGCGAAGGGCCCGGCTACGCCGGCGAAGGGCGGTCCGGCCGGGGCTGGATCCGTGATCCCGAGGCCGCCTACCAGCCACCGCAGATCTCCGAGGACGAGCTCGCGGGGCTGCGTGCCGACGCGACGGGGGCGACTCCCCGGCGGGTGCTTCCGTTGGAAGACGAGCCCAGCTCGCTGGTCGCCCGCTACCTCTTCCCCACCGAGCGCTACCGGGGCGAGTGGAAGCGGCACTGGATCCACCTCACCAACCCGATCCTGATCGGCATCGCGGCGACGTTCGTGCTCGGCTACCTGTCCGGTTTCCTCGCCGGCAACAACGTGGGCGCGCTGACGACCATCGCGGTGCTGCTCTGGTTCGCCGTCATGGGCTGGGTGGCCTGGAGAGTCGCCGACTGGTGGTATGACCGGTTCATCCTGACCAACAAGCGGGTCATGGTGGTCAACGGCATCGTCACCCGCAAGGTGGCCATGATGCCCCTGGTCCGTGTCACCGACATGAAGTACGAGCAGACGCCGACCGGCCGCGCACTCAACTACGGCACCTTCGTCCTGGAGTCCGCCGGCCAGGAGCAGGCGCTGCGCGAGATCAAGAATCTGCCCAACCCGAACGAGCTGTACCTGCGAGTCGTGGAAGAGATGTACGAGCCGCAGGCGGTCGAGGCGCGGTTGGGCAAGGAGGCCGACGAGGCCAAGGCCGACGACGGGGCGTGAAAGTTTTCGTCCGAACATCGGAGCAAGTGCGCACCTTTCGTCATGGACCGACACGCCTCTGACGTGGCACTCTGCCAGGACGGTGTGGGTGCGGAGGTGTGCGGTGGCGAGCAGGGACCCGTTGGAGGAGGAGTTTCGCGAGTTCGTCGCGGCTCGCTCCGCCGCTCTGCTCCGTACCGCCTATCTGCTCGCCGGCGACTGGGCGACAGCCGAGGATCTGCTCCAGACGGCGCTGACCAAGACCTACCTCGCCTGGAAGCGGCTCGGCGGGATCGAGGCGGTCGAGCCGTACGCCCGTCGTGTCATGGTCAACACCTCGACGAGCTGGTGGCGGCGACGCTGGCACGGTGAGCGCCCCACCGAGGTGCTGCCCGAACGGCCCGGTGTCGACGAGATCGAGCAGCAGCTCGACCGCGACCTGCTCTGGCGGCACCTCAGGGAGCTGCCCAACCGGCAGCGGGCGGTGCTCGTCCTGCGCTACTACGAGGACATGTCGGAAGCACAGACGGCAGCGCTGCTGGACATCTCGCCGGGCACGGTGAAGAGCCAGGCCTCCCGGGCACTGGCCACGCTGCGCCGACGGATGGGCGCCGCCACCCCGGACCTGGCCGACGCCCCCGGGACGGACCGGAGCGCCAACACCGCTTCCTCCGGCCGGGGCCGCGACGCCGGCCTCTCCGCCGGGAGCCGCGACGCCACTCTCTCGGGTCGGGACCGTGGCGCTGCCCTCTCCGGCCGGGGCGACGCCGCGCGAGGTGGCCGAAGTGTCGACGCTGCCCGACCTGGTCCGGACGGGAGGGATGCGGGGGGCCGTGCCGCGGTGACGCCGCGTCCGGCGGCCGGCCGGGCCGGGCCGGGCGCGGTCGCACCCCGCCCGTCCGTGCCCCGCCCGATCGCACCGGCGGTCGAGCTGCCCACCGCTCCGGCGGTCGTGCCCGTCGGCACCGGCGCCGGGGACCAGCAGTGAGCGCATTCCCCCGGCGGCCCGACAACCTGACGGGCGGTCCGCAGCGTCCTAACCAGGTGCGACGTGACCAGCTGGAAGGTGCGGTGCGGGAGACTCTCTCGCACCAGGTCGCCGTCGCCCGTCCACTGACCGCCGACCCGGCCGGTCAGGCCATCCGCCGGGCCAAGCGGATCCGACGGCGGCGTGCCGGTGTCGGTGTCGCGCTCGGAATGGTCACCACCGTGCTGATCGGCGCCGGCATGACGCAGCTCGCCGACGAGACCGGCCGGCAGGGCCCGCCCATCGTCGTGATCGGCGATCCGGATCTGTCCGTCCGGCCGCTCCCCTCGGCCGCCGTCGCCCCACCCGCGCCGTCGCCCGGAACGCCCGCCGGTCTGCTCCTCGACGGCACCCTGATCAACGCCGACGGCAAGCGGCTGGCGCTGCCCAGCGTCGGCCCCGCCGAGCGCGCCCACAGCCTGCCCAGCGGCGCCGGTCTGCTGGTGGTCGGTGCCCCGACCACCGCCGGCCGTTCCCTCTGGGTCGCGCAGGACGACGGCCTGGTGCAGGTGCTGCTGGCCGGCGCGGGCCAGATCGTTCTCGCGCCGGACGCCAGCCAGGTCGCCTGGCGCGACGGCAAGGACCTGCTCGTGGCGGGGGTGGTCGGGAGCCAGCTCATCGGCACGGTACGCATTCCGGTCCCGGACGGCGCGGAACCCGTCCGGTTCGTCGGAAACAGCGTGCTGGTCCGGCTCGACCGGGACGGGCCGGCCCACGCCCTGTGGCGGCCCGGCGCGGGGGAGCTGACCGCGGTGTCCGAGCGGGGCACCCTGAACGTCTACGGTGCGCTGCCCGACGGGCGGCTGATCGGTCAGGTGTCCGCGAGCGGGCCGGGTGGGACCTGCCTGGCGGCGCTCGACCCGAAGCGGGCTCTGAAACCGGTACGCACCGCCTGCGGCGCACAGTTGAGCCTGGACGGCGCGGGCGGCGTGTCCGACGACGGGCGGTGGCTTCTGGTGAACGGGAAGGTCGGCGCGAGCGACCGGGCCCTCCTGGTCGATCTGCAGCGGCTCGGGACGACGCTGAACGCCATGCCGGCCGGCCCGGCGCTGAGTGGCGCTGTCGCCTGGACGACCCGGACGGACGTCTCCTACGTCGACAGCGCCGGCAAGCTGGTTCAGGTCGACGTCGAACGGGTGCGTGCCGGGCAACCGGCCGAGCCGGTGCCCGTGGCCGGCCTCCAGCCCGGTGACCGGCCGGTCCTGGTCACCGGCTCCTGATCCGCACCCGGGTCGCTCCCCGGAGTGGTCGCGGCGTCCCGCGCTGCGATCGATCGCCTCGGCTCGCTGGCCGGCGTTCCCGTCCCTGCGCCGCGGGGGCCTGGCCCACGGGCGGGCCCACGGCCTGGCGCACGGGCGGGCCCACGGCCTGGCGCACGGGCCGGCGCGCGCTGAGGGCCGCGCTCTACGGCTGGCCGGCACCTACGCGAGCCGGATTCGGGTCTGCTGGGTAGCGTCGGGAGGTGACCTCGCGTACCGGCCCCGCGCCGCGGATCGACCTGCACGCCCACTCGACCGCCAGCGACGGCACGCTGAGCCCGGCCGACCTGGTCCGCGCCGGCGCCGACGCGGGTCTGGACGTGCTGGCCATCACCGACCACGACACCACCGCCGGTTGGGCGCCGGCCGTACGGGCGCTGCCGCCCGGTCTGCGCCTGATCCGAGGCGCCGAGCTGTCCTGCCACTGGTCGGGCGCGCAGCCGCCGGTGCCGCTGCACCTGCTGGCGTACCTGTTCGACCCGGACCACCCGGAGCTGGTCGCCGAGCTGACCCGGGTGCGGGCCGCCCGCGAGGCACGCGGCGAACGGATCGTGGCGCTGCTGCGCGCCGACGACATCGACGTGAGCTGGCCGGACATCCTCTCCGGGGCGGGCGGCGGCACGGTGGGTCGCCCGCACATCGCGCAGGCGCTGATCCGCGCCGGTCTGGTCGCCAGCACCCGGGAGGCGTTCGGCCCGGACTGGCTGGGCGAGCGGTACCGGCTGCCGAAGGACGACATCGACGTCTTCCGTGCGGTCCGGCTGGTCCGGGCCGCCGGGGGCGTACCGGTCTTCGCCCATCCCCGCGCCACCCGACGCGGCCGGGTGGTGCCCGACGAGCTGATCGCCGAGCTGGCCGCCGCCGGACTGGCCGGCCTGGAGGCCGACCACGAGGACCACAGCCCGGCCGAGCAGGCGCACGTACGCGCGCTCGCCGCCGAGTTGGGCCTGCTGGTCACCGGCTCCTCCGACTTTCACGGCACCCACAAGAGCGTCCAGCTCGGCGCGTTCACCACCGGCGTCGAGGCGTACGAGCGGATCGTCGCCGCCGGGGTGACCGAGGTCGCTTCGGGCTGATCCGGGTATTTCGCCCACCAGGGCGCGGCTAGGTTGATCACGTGGATCTGAAGCTGTTCGGCGAGGTTTTCGTGACCCTGCTGGTGATCACCGACCCGCCGGGCATGATGCCGATCTTCCTGGCGCTGACCGGGCCGTTGCCCGCACGGGACCGCAACCGGGCGGCCTGGCAGGCCGTCGCGCTGGCTCTCGGCGTAATCGTGATCTTCGCGGTGGCCGGGCAGACCCTGCTCGACTACCTGCACGTCGACCTGCCCGCGTTGCAGGCCGCCGGCGGCCTGCTGCTCGTCCTGGTCGCCCTGGAGCTGCTGACCGGCAAGGCCGACGATCCCAGCCAGCAGGTCACCTCGAACATCGCGCTGGTGCCGCTGGGCACCCCGTTGCTGGCCGGTCCGGGCGCCATCGTGGCGACCATGCTCTTCGTCCAGCAGGCCGACGGGCTGGGTGACTTCACCGCCATCGCCGCGGCCATCCTCGCCGTCATGGTCGCGGTCTGGATCGTGCTGCGCTTCTCCGGCGGCATCGTGAAGATCCTGCGCCCCGGCGGCATCGAGGTGTTGACCCGGATCGCCGGCCTGCTCCTGGCCGCGATCGCCGTACAGCTCATCGCCGACGCGGTGGCGGCCTTCGTGACCCAGTACGTGAACATGGCCTGACCGGCACACCCGGAATGTCGGCGGTGGATGGCAGGATCGCAGGCGTGCGACGAGCCTCTTCAGCCGGACGACCCGCCGCAGGCGGTCGGGCCCCTCAGCAGCGCCCCGGTGGCGCCGAGCAGCTCGGCTTCGAGGGGATGCCGGAACGGCTGTTCGTCTGCACCCCGAGCAAGCTCGGCGCGTACGCGGACTGCCCCCGCCGCTACCGCTACTCCTACGTCGACCGGCCCGCACCGCCGAAGGGCCCGCCGTGGGCACACAACTCGCTCGGCGCCAGCGTGCACACCGCCCTCAAGAATTGGTACGCGCTGCCCGCCGACCGACGCCGCCCCGAGGCGCTGGCCACCCTGCTCAAGGGCACCTGGGTCCGTGAGGGCTACCGCGACGACGAGCAGGAGCGGGCCGCCTACCGGCGAGCGTTGAGCTGGCTGGAGGCGTACGTCGAGACGCTGGATCCGGAGTCCGACCCGCTCGGTGTCGAGCGGGTGGTGGCGGTCAAGACCGCGGTGCTGGCCTTCAACGGCCGGGCCGACCGCATCGACTCGCGCCCCGGGCCGGAGGGCCCGGAGCTGGTCATCGTCGACTACAAGACGGGTCGCACCGGGCTGGACACCGACGACGCTCGGGGCTCGCAGGCGCTGGCGCTCTACGCGTACGCGGCCGAGCGGGTGTTCCGCCGGCCGTGTCGCCGGGTGGAGCTGCACCACCTGCCGACGGGCACGGTCGCCGGCCACGACCACACCGTCGAGTCGCTGAACCGCCAGTTGACCCGGGCCGAGGACACGGCCCGCGACATCATGGCCGCCGAGCGGGCCGTCGCCGACGGCGGCGACGCCGACGAGGCGTTCCCGGTGGCGCCCGGCCCGCGGTGCGGTTGGTGCGACTTCCGGCGGCACTGCCCGACCGGGGCACAGACGCCGGGCAAGGAGCCGTGGGCGGCCGTGGACCGGTCCGCCGACGCCTGACCCCGTGCGGCCTGCCCGCACCTGACTCCGTGCGGCCTGTCCGCACCTGACACTGTGCGGCGTGTCCGCACCTCGCCCCGAGGGGGTCCGGCTGGTCAGCCGGCCAGCGGGGTCGCGGTGTGACGTTCGGCCCGCTCCTTGGCGGCCTGCATCAACGGCCCCTCCCGATAGCGGCGCGGTACCGCGGCGAGCGCCAGGCGCAGGGCGCGCACGGTGAGGTCCGCCGACAGCTCGGTGGTGGGCAGCCCCAACCCGCCGTACATCCGTCGGGCCCACGGAGGCAGCAGCGCGAGCGCGGTGCCAGCGATGCCCAGGTACGCCCAGCGCGGCGGGCCGAGGGTGAGGCCCAGCCGAGCCGGCAGGCTGAGCTTCCACGGCAGCGGTGGGGCGGTGAGGAAGATCGCCGTCTCGGCGGCCTCCCGGGTCATCCGCAGCTCCGGCCGCACCGCGCGGTAGTACGCCGCCACCTCGGCGGCGGTGCCCGGCACCGTTGCCGGGTCCAGCCCGACGAGGCCGGCCGACCGACGCTGCTCGGTGTAGTAGCCGTCCACCTCGTCGTCGGTGAGCGGCAGACCCGCCCGCCGGGCCGTGCTGAGGAACGATTCGACCTCGGTGACATGCACCCAGCGCAGCAGGTCCGGGTCGTCGATCCGGAAGTCCTCGCCGGTGTCGGGGTCGGTGGCCCGCAGCCGGGCGTGCAGGCGACGCAGTCGCGCCCCGGCCTGCTCGGCTTCAGCCGTGGTGCCGTAGACGGTGGTCGCCACGTAGGTGGCGGTACGCACCAGTCGCCCCCACGCGTCGGTGCGGTAGTTGCTGTTTTGCGCGACCCCGGCCATGGCCCGGGGGTGCAACGCCTGGAGGTAGAGCGAGCGCAGGCCCGCGACGATCAGGATCGGCTCCTCGTGCACCTTCCACGTGACCGAACCCGGACCGAAGAGGCCGAGGTCATCGGAGTCCACCGACCAAGCGTGCCACGGCCCACCGGTCGGTGTCGGTGGTGCGGGCCGGGTCAGCTGTCGGCGGCGCGGCGCGACTGGCAGCTCGGGCAGAGGCCCCAGAAGGTCACCTCTGCCTCGTCCACCTCGAAGCCGTGCGCGGTGCCCGGTTCCAGGCACGGGGCACTGCCGACGGTGCAGTCGACGTCGGCGATCTCGCCGCAGCCCCGGCAGACCACGTGGTGGTGGTTGTCGCCGGCGCGCGCCTCGTACCGGGCGGGACTGCCGGCCGGCTCGATCCGGCGGGACAAGCCGGCCCGGCTCAACGCCCCCAGCACGTCGTAGATCGCCTGCGTGGAGACCGAGTCGAGGCGTTCGCGGACCCTGCGGGTGATCTCGTCGACCTCCAGGTGACCGCCGTCGGCGAGAACGTCGAGCACCGCGAGGCGCGGTCGGGTGACGCGCAGGCCCCTCGACCGCAACAGCTCCTCGCCACCGGACATGCGCCAATGACAGCACGTACGACCAGCAGCGACAACCGTCGCCCGCTGGGGGTGGCCACGGACACAGCCCGCAGGACCGACCTGCGGGGTCGCGCCGTGCTGAACCTGATCGCCGACGCGCGCGTGTCTCCGGGCGAGAGCTCGGGGACGACCGGCGGCCCGTACGCTGGCGATCCCTCACCGTGATCCACCTGGAGGTGTCGATGTTCGAGGAGATCCTGGGTCTACCGGTACACGTCCTCGTGGTCCACGCGGTGGTCGTCATCGTCCCACTGCTGGCGGTGCTGGCCATCGGATACGTGGGGCTGCCGCGCTGGCGGCACCGACTGGACTGGGCGCTGGCCATCCTCGCCGTGGTCGCGCCGGTGACCGCGTTCGTGGCCGTGGAATCCGGTGAAGCCTTCACCGACGCCCTGGTCGCCCGCGGCTACCAGGGCCAGATCCTCGACCAGATCTTCGAGCACTCCCGCTACGGCGACATCCTGTTCCGGATCGTGGTGCCCCTGGGGATCGTGGCCATCGCGCTGCTCGTGGCGACCAGTGGGCACCCGCGGGTGCCGCGGCTGCCGGCACTGGTGACGCCGGTGCTCGCGGTGGCGACCGTCGCGCTGGCCATCGCCGCCCTGATCTACGTCTACCTGACCGGTCACTCCGGCGCCGAGGCCGTCTGGGGCACCACCCTCTGACCGGCCGGTCGGGGTGCGCGCCACCGACGCCGCTCAGAAGATGAGGCGCGAGCAGAGCAGGCAGACAAGAGCCACCAGCACCACGGCGGCTGCGGCGCCGAAGCCGTAGGTGACCCGCTGGGAACGCTGCTCGGCCGCATCCAGGACGGCCATGTCCTGTGGCGGAAGCTGTCGGGGCGGGGCCGGTTCCAGGTGCACCGGGGGACGCCAGCCGGCCGGGGGCGGCACGCTCGGGGGTGGCCCCGCGTACCCGCTCGTGGGTGTGGTGGCGGGTGGGGGTTGGTCCGCCATCCCGCCGTCGCCGGTCCCGGGCCGGCGCCAGTAGTCGTCGTCCGGGGTGCTGCCACCGCTGGGGGTCGTCACGGCGTCCGACGCTACCAACGGAGCCGGCGGCCCGGTCGCTTCTGGTCGATGTGCCAACCGTCGGCGAGCTGTCGCCTGCGCTAGTCTTGCCGCTCGTGAGCACCGAGGACCCCGGAACGCAGGGCGCGCGCGGCGATGATGACCGCACCGTCGACCTGAGCGACGACTTCGTGGTGCTGCCCGAGCAGACCACGGACGACACCGACCACGGCTGGGGCGAGCGGAGCAGCGGCAACGACGACTGGCTCCTCGCCCAACGCCCCCCACACTGGGACTGACCCCGACGCCGCGCCTGCGGGGCGGGCCACCGGCAGCGCGGCGGGTCGGGCAAGCCAGGCCCACACCCCGACCGCGACTCTAGGGCGGACAACCGTCAGCACGGCGGGTCGGGCAAGCCGGACCGGCGCCCCGGCCGCGCCGTTGGTCGCCGGGCAGCCGGTCGCGGTGTGCTGGCCGGACGGGGTGTCCATCCCGGTTGGGGTGTGCAGAATCGCGGCGGCGAGGCCGAGCAGCGCGGCGACCAGCCCGGCCCGCAGCAGGGTGCGACCGCCGGGCAGGGCCGGCCGGCGCAGCGGGCGCAACGCCCGCGCGGAGTCCAACTTGCGGGTGATCATCTGCCGCCTCCGTCCCGGGTGCCGTCGTGGTGACACCCGTAGAGCGGCACGTTAGGCCGGCAACGGCCGGCGCTGCGGACCACTCGTCCCCGCCTGTGGACAACCGACCGGCCTGTGGATAACGCCCATTTACCGGCTGGATCTGCTATCGCACCCGGCGGGACCCGCTATGGCACGGAAAGGCAATCCGGGCGATCAACCCGGCCCGGCCGACTTTCGGGAACCCGAGTGGATCAAGGATGGACAGCGCCGCCCGGGCGATCGCGGGCGGCGCTGTCGGCGAGCTTGGGGAAGGCTGAGGTCAGGACGTGGAGCTGGCCGCCGGAGCCTTGCCGCCGCCCGACCCACCGGACGAAGACCCACCGGACGAAGACCCAGACGACGACCCGGACGACGAGGACGAAGACGACGATCCGGAATCCCCACCCGAGGACGAGGACGACGAGGACGACGAGGACGACTCGGACTTGGCCGGCTTGCTCGGCGTGCCTCCAGCGGAGGTCTCGGAGACGGACGCGCGGGAGTCGGTGCGGTAGAAGCCCGAGCCCTTGAAGACGATGCCGACCGAGTTGAAGACCTTGCGCAGCCGCCCCTGACACGCCGGGCACTCGGTCAGCGGCTCGTCCGAGAAGGACTGCACCGCCTCGAGCTGGTGACCGCACGCGGTGCAGGCGTACTGGTACGTGGGCACGTTCTCCTCCGGTATCTGAGCTCGGCCAGTTGGCACTCGACGTATTCGAGTGCCAATGGTGCGTCATTCGCCCCGGGTTCGTCCAGCGGACGTGTGGGGCGCGACACCCTGCGCCGCACCCGGGCCGTCGTCAAGCGTACGCATCCCGTCGGTGGGGGTGACGACCGCGCGGACCGGACGGTCGTGCGGCTCCGCCGGCAGCGCCTCGACCAGCTCCCCGTCGTGCAGCGGGACCACGGTCAGGGTCGCCGTGGGCACCCGTGCCAACGCCCGGTCGTACGAGCCGCCGCCCCGGCCCAGCCGTCGGCCGCGTCGGTCGACGGCGAGCGCCGGCACGACCACCAGCTCCGCTCCGGTGACCGCGGCCACGCCGAGGCGGGGGCCGGTCGGCTCCCGCATACCCCGACCGGCCGCGCTTAGAGCATCGGGTCCGGAGTACGCGGCCCAGTCCAGGTCCAGGTCGGAGAGGAGCACCGGCAGCAGCAACTCGGCGTCGGGCGGCAGCGCCGACCGCAACACCTCCGGCAGGTCGGCCCCGCCCGGCTCGGAGCCGACCGGGACGTACGCCGTCATCCGGCGCGGGCGCAGCCGGCGTACCAGGGCGACCAGCTCGGCCTGGACGCGCCCGGCGGCCTCGGCCCGCGCCGGAGCGGTCAGGGCCCGACGGCGGGCGAGCAGGTCGACGCGGGTGTCCCGCTTCGCCACTCGGGTCACTTCCGCTTCATCAGAAAATTCCGGCACGCAACACTCCTGACGCAACGCCACTCCCACGGTTGCTCTGTGTCAGCATCGCAAGCAACGGAGGCGGAACTTCCGGGGGGACCGAGTGACGCTACGCGGGCGGTTGACGGCAGCCTTCCTCGTGGTGGTGCTCGGCCCGGTCCTGCTCGGGGCGTTCTTCGTGGCCTCCACCGTCACGGCCGTCGACCGCAGCCGGTCCACCGAGCGCCTCGCGGTGGCGGCCTCCACGGTGCGTACCTCGGTCGACGCGCTCTGCCAGCAGCTGCGCGCCGCCGCCGACGCGGTCGCCCTCACCGGTGACCCGGCCGTCGCCGCCGGCCAGCTCGTCGGCCGTGGGCTGGCCGCAGCGGTGCTGGTCACCGACGTGAACGGACGCGTCACGTACGCCTCGCCCGGCGCTCCGTCGACCCCCTGGCGGGACTGCTCCGAGCCGGCCACCGCGTCGTCCGGCCCGGTCCGCGCGCTGGCCGCCCGGGTGGACCGCCGCGACCCGGCCGGCGCGCTGCTGGGCACGGTGGCCGCCGCGCACCTGATCGACCCGGCCTTCGTGGCCCGGCTGGCGGCGGTGACCGGGGTCGCGGTCACCCTGCTCGACGGCGGCGCGAGCGCCGCCCGGGTCACCCACACCACCGAGTCCCGGGAGGTACGCGACGCGGTGCTGGCCGCCGCCGGGGCCACCAGCGGTGAGCGCGTCACCGAGAGCACCAAGGGTCGGTACGTGCGCCGGATCGGGCCGTCCGCGGGCCAGCCGCTGCCGCTGGTGTTGTCGGTGCCGAGCGAGCGGCCGCCCGGGCTGCACGTCACGCTGGCCGGCGTGGTCGTGCTGGCCGGGCTGCTCGCCGTGTTCACCGCCTGGCGTCTGGCCCGGGTGACCACCCGGCCACTGGTGGAGCTGGCCGGAGCGGTCGACCGGGTGGCGCACGGCGACCTGACCGCCCGGGTGCCGGTGCGCAGCCGCGACGAGCTGGGACGGCTGGCGGCCGCGTTCAACCGGATGACCCGCGAGACCGGGTCGTACGTCGCGGCGCTGACCAGCAGCCGCGACCAGCTACGCGGGCACCTCGCGGTGCTCGGCGACACCCTGGCCAGCACCCACGACCTGCAACGCATCCTGCGGGTGATCCTGCACAGCGCCATCGCGGCCACCGGGGCGCGGGCCGGCGCGGTGCTGCTGGTGGAGGCCGGCGGGGTGCTCGTCGCGCAGTGCAGCGAGGGGTTGGACGGGCGCTGGCCGGCGGGGGACCCGGACGGGTCGCAGGGACTGCGGGTGCCCGTGGGAGTGGGCGTGGTCGGCGCGGTGGCCGCGACCGGCGAGCCGCAGCGGGGCCGGGTGGAACCGACCGAGGCCCCGACCGGCGAGCCCCGCTGCCGCACCTACGTCGCAGTCCCCTTCGCCACCCCGGGCGGCGCGAGCACAGCGGGCGGCGCGAGCACACCGGGCGGCGCGACAACGACCGTCCCGGGCGGCGAGAGGAGTCCCGACGAGGCCGGCGCCGCTGCGGCCGCGCTCGGTGTGCTGGCGCTCTACGACCGGGTGGGCGCGGACGAGTTCGACGACGACGACCTGGTCAACCTGCGCACCTTCGCCGGCCACGCGGCCGTGGCGGTGGAGAACGTCCGGGTGCACGAGGAGGCGCAGCGGCTCTCGCTCACCGACCCGCTCACCGGGCTGTGGAACTACCGCTACCTGCGCGAGTCGATCCGGCGGGAGGTGGAGCGGGCCAGCCGGTTCGGCCGGATGCTCAGCGTCCTCGCCCTCGACCTGGACCGCTTCAAGGACGTCAACGACACGTACGGGCACGCGGCGGGGGACACCGTGCTGGCCGAGTTCGCCCGGCGGGTACGCGGTGAGATCCGCGAGGTCGACCTGGCCTTCCGGCAGGGCGGCGAGGAGTTCGTGCTGCTCCTGCCGGAGACCGACGCCCGGGGTGCGGCGATCGTCGCGGAGCGGCTGGGCGCGGCGGTGCGCGAGACACCGATCGCGGTCGAGGCGTACGCGGGGCCGATCGTGGTCACCGTGTCGGTGGGCATCGCCGTCTACCCGGACCACGGCAGCACCGGACGGGAGGTGCTGGAAGCCGCCGACGACGCCCTCTACGCGGCCAAGGCGGCCGGCCGGGACACCTATCGCGTGGCCGAGGCCCGCCCCGACGTGCCGACGCGGGAGATACCGGTGCCCGCTTGCGCCGTCAGCCCACCCGACGGGCTGCCGCGTGCCGGCCGGCCCGTGCAGGCGCCCCGGGAGCCGGGCGGGCACGCCCGGTCGGAGTCGACTGCTGGCGTACCGGAATCGAACCGGTCGGGGCCCGCGCACGCCGGCCCGGATCCGGCGGACGAGCCGGCGGCCACCGCCGCGGACGCCGCGCGGGCCGGCCCCGACGTCACCCGGCCGGGGTCGGGCGGCGGCGCGTCTTCTGGGCCACACCCGCCGCGGCAGAGCCGTGGCCGATAGTCTCGCGGCATGTCGGAGCACTCAGCGAACCCCTCATCGACGGTCGCCGCAACCGGCCGTCCCGTGGCGGTCAAGGCCGTTATCCCGGCCGCCGGACTGGCCACCCGCTTCCTGCCGGCCACCAAGGCGGTGCCGAAGGAACTGTTGCCGGTGGTGGACCGGCCGGTGCTGCAGTACATCGTCGAGGAGGCCACCCAGGCCGGCATCGGCGACGTGTTGCTGATCACCGGCCGGGGTAAGACGTCGATGGTGGACCACTTCGATCGACGCCCCGACCTGGAGACCAGGCTGGAGGAGAAGGGCGACGCCGAGCGGCTGGCCGCCGTGCGCCGGCCCAGTGAGCTGGCCGAGATCTACACCGTCCGGCAGCCGGAGCAGCTCGGGCTGGGCCACGCCGTCGGGTACGCCGAGTCCCACGTCGGCGACCAGCCCTTCGCGGTGCTGCTCGGCGACGAGTTCGTCAAGCCGTCCGAGCCGCTGCTGCCGGCGATGCTGGAGCTGCAGGCCCGCACCGGCGGCGTGGTGCTGGCCTTCTTCGAGGTCGACCCGGCCGACACCAAGCGGTACGGCATCGCCTCCGTCGAGCCGGCCGAGGCGGAGCTGACCGACATCGGTGAGGTCGTCAAGGTCACCGGCATGGTGGAGAAGCCGCAGCCGGAGGACGCGCCGAGCAACCTCGCGGTGCTGGGTCGGTACGTGCTGCCCGGCAAGATCTTCGACGCGATCCGCCGGACCAAGCCGGGCAGCGGCGGCGAGATCCAGCTGACCGACGCCATGGAACTGCTGCGCACCGAGGGCACACCGGTGCACGCGATCGTCTACCGGGGCACCCGCTACGACACCGGCATGCCGCTGGGGTACCTCCAGACCGTCGTGCAGATCGCCGCCGAGCGCGAGGACCTCGGCAGCGAGTTCCGCTCCTGGCTGGCCGAGTTCGTCAAGGCCGACGCGGCAGGCGGATCTGGTACATGACCGCGACGGCCGACGCCGAGGCGGCCGCGAACGAGTTGACGCCGCTCGCCGACTACCTGGGCAGCGTGCTGCGCAGGTTACGAGCGCTGCCGCCACTCGACCTCGACCTCACCCAGGCGCACGGCAACGTCCTCGCCGAGGATGTCGTCGCGCCGCACGCCTTCCCGGCCTTCGACCAGGCGGCCGTGGACGGGTACGCGGCCCGGTGGGAGGACATTTCCGGAGGGGGCCGGGGCCCGAGCTACGTCCCGGCCCCCTCCGGCACGCCAGGCGGCCGGACCATCCGGCTCAACGTGGTCGGCGACCTCGGCGCGGCGAGCTGGCGGCCGGTGCGGCTCACCCCGGGCTCGTGCTTCTCGGTGGCCGCCGGGGCGCCCCTGCCGGTCGCCGCGGACGTCGTGGTCCCGGTGGAGTGGACCGACCAGGGCATGGCCGCCGTGGAAATCTTCCGCACCCCCAAACGGGGGTACGGGGTACGCCGCGCCGGTGAGGAACTGCCGGCCGGCACCCTGCTCGCCCGCGCCGGCACGTACGTCTCGCCGGCGCTCGTCGCGGTCTTCGCCGCCACCGGCATCGGGCACGTGGTGGTCCGGCCCAGCCCTCGGGTGGTCATCGTGGCCACCGGCGACGAGTTGGTCGACGTGGGCCGGGGCAGCCAGCCCGGTCAGGTGGTGGACGCGAACTCGCACGCGCTGACCGCCGCCGCCGCCGAGGTGGGCGCGCTGGCGTACCGGGTCGGTATCTGCGACGACGACCCGGAAGGGCTGCGCGGGCTGCTGGAGGACCAGACCCTGCGCGCCGACCTGATCATCACCACCGGGGGGACCGGCACCGGCCCCGGGGACATGGTGCGGCGGATCCTGTCCCGCCGCGAGGGTGGCCGCGCCGGGCCGGTGACCTTCACCGACGTCGCGCTCTATCCCGGCACCGCGCTCGGGTTCGGCACCGTCGGCGCCGAGGAGGTGCCGGTGGTCTGCCTGCCCGGTGACCCGGGGGCCGCGCTGATCGGTTTCGAGGTGCTGGCCCGCCCCGCCATCCAACTGCTCGCCGGCGCCGAGCCGGTGTTCCGGCCCAGCGTCCGGGCGCACCTGCTGGAGACCGTGTCGTCCCCCGGCGGGCTGCGGGAGTTCCGGCCCGCGCACGTCGCGGAGCGGCGCGGCGGCGGTTACACCGTGCAGCCGCTGCGCGGCGGCCCGTTCACCCTCTCCGGCCTGGCCGAGGCGAACGGGCTGCTGGTGCTCGGCGAGCGGGTCACCACCGCCGCCGCCGGCTCCACCGTGGACGTCCTGCTGCTCGACCGGCGCCGGTGAGTGCGCTCGGCTGTTCTTCGACGGTGCGCGTGGTGGGTCCACTTGCGCACGATCCGGTCCCGCGCGGGAGACTGTGCGGGTGAGCCTCTTCGGACCCGCGCGAGCCCCCGGCTGGCCGGCGGTGCTGGTCGACGGCCCGGTGCTGCTACGGCCCTACCGGCGCTCCGACGCGGCGGCGTGGTCGGAGGTGCGCCGGGCCAACCGGGCCTGGCTGGCACCGTGGGAGTCGTCGCTGCCGGGCAGCTGGGACGAGCTGAACTCGCCGGCCGCGTTCCGCTGGGTGCACCGTGACCAGCGGCGTTCCGCCCGCGAGGGCGAGGGTATGCCGTTCGCGGTCTGCCTGCGGGAGGCCGACCGGGACCGGTTGGTCGGGCACCTCAACGTCGGCAGCATCGTGCGCCGCGCCTTCTGCTCCGGCTACGTCGGCTACTGGGTCGACGCCCGAGTCGCCGGACAGGGCGTGATCCCGACGGCGCTCGCGCTCGCCGTGGACCACGCGTTCGGCCCGGGTGGGCTGCACCGGGTGGAGGTCAACATCCGGCCGGAGAACCGACCGTCGCGGCGGGTGGTGGAGAAGCTGGGCTTCCGCGAGGAGTCGTACCACGTGCGCTACATGCACATCGACGGCGCCTGGCGGGACCACATCGGATACGCGATGACGAGCGAAGAGGTCGCCGCCGAGGGTGGTCTGCTGGCCCGCTGGCACCGGGTACGCGCCACCGCGCGGTGAGCCGTCCCACGCACGGGATCGGCGCGGCGCGGCGGCATCACGGTCGGTGCGCCGTAACCTCAAGTAACTGCAAGCTGCGGCAAGCGCTCACCGCCCGGACGATCTACGCACCCAGGCACGATCGGTGGAAGATCCTGCGGTCGGGCAGCGTTTGCTCCGAATTCGGTGACGGGAGGGGTGAGGGTGCCGACCTCGGTGCTCCTCGCCGTCCTCGCCGCCGCCGGCCTGCTCGCCCTGGCCCCGGCGCTGGTTCGTCGGTACGACGCCACCGAGCGGCTGGTGGCGGAGCGGGCGCAGTCGACGGCGCGGGTGCTCCAACGCCGTCGACGGCGCCGCACTGTGCCAGGACGGCAGCCCGTGCACCCGCCCCGCTCCCTCGTCGTCACCCTCAGTGAGGATGCGACTACAGGAAGGCTGGCTGCGCCGGTCTCCGCGCCCCCGGCGGCACGCCGCTCCGGCCGGCTGCGCGCCGTACCGCCGGCACCGAAGCGCTCCCGCCGTCGTCCGCCGCGCCGGCAGCACACCCCCGCCGTGTACCGCCGACGCCGGGTGCTCGCCGCGCTGCTGCTGCTCAACGTCGTCGAGTTGATCGGCGTGCTGTTCGTCAGCCCCGGCTTCTGGATCGGCTTCTCGGTCACCTTCCTGCTGCTGGCCCTGTACGTCGTACACCTGCGCGGGCGTGCCCTCGCCGGCCGGCGTCGACGCCGCGCCCACGCCCGGGAGGCGGCGTGGCTGGCCGCCCGCCAGGCCGAGGTCCGCCGCGAACAGGCCCGCCGCGCGGCGGCCCGCCGGGAGGCGCAACGCCGCCTGGCGGCCCAGCGCGAGGGGGTACGCCGAGCAGCCATGGGCCTCGACCGGCCCGGCGACCTGCCGGCGGCCGTCAACGGCGGCTCGGTCTCGTACCGTCGCTCCGGAGGACTGCGCGGCCGCCCCTACGAGGCCGGCCGCGGCGCCTGACCCCGCGCTGCCTCGACCTCGCGGTGCCCGGCGTCGCGCTGCCCTGTGTCGCGGCGCCTGGCCTCGCGGCGCCTGGCCTCGCGGCGCCCGGTCTCGCGACGCCCGGCGTCGCGCTGCCCGGTGTCGCGGCGCTTGATCGACTCCGGTTCGCCGAGGTGGGGGTATCGCCGCGAGATGATGCCGCCACATCGGCGACGTCGAGTCGATCAAGGGTGTGCGGGGGCTTGATCGACTCGACTTCCTGGAAGGCGGGGTGTCGAGGCGTCCCGGATGCCCCGGTTTCCTGGAAGTCGAGTCGATCTCCGTGCTGGTGACAGCGCCGCACCGGGGGCGGATTCGCGGTGGAGGCCGGCGACCTGTTAGCCTTGCTGCCGGCCCGCCCGGTGTAAGCCGGGTGGGACCGAAGCCGGTTCGCCGGTGGGGGGCTGTGGCGCAGACTGGTAGCGCACCTCGTTCGCATCGAGGGGGTCAGGGGTTCAAATCCCCTCAGCTCCACCCCAGGTCAAAGGCCGTTTCCGCGAGTCGGAGACGGCCTTTTTCGATCATGAAGGCAAGCGCGGCGGCGCGGACGTGCACGGTCAACTGAAGCGCTCGGTGGTCACGAGCACGAGGCCGTGCTGCCGCAGGACCTCCGTCAGCTCGTAGAGGATCTCACGGTGGCCACCGGCGACGGATCCGACGGTGCAGCCGTCCGTCGTCCGCCAGACGGTCCTCAGGGTCGCCACCTGATCCGCCCGGAGGTCCTTGGCGAAGAGGACGCGGTACACGCGTCGCTCGTGGAAGCCCTCCGGTGGCTGTGTCGGGCCGAGCCGCAGTGGCGGGGCGGTCGCGAAGGCTTGATGGTCACGGAAGTACGTGCGCAGGACCGCTTCGGAGGGCAGGTGCCGACCTCCGAGGCGGCGGTAGGCGGCTACGGCGTCGGCGTGTGCGATGGGAACAACCCGGGCGAGCACGGCCGGATCGGTGCGCAGACCGCGACTCAGCGAGGCGGAACTCCACCAACCGGCGCTCGGCGTCCAGCCCGCGCTGTGCAGACCCGTCGTGGTGAAGTCGTCGTGCCGGGTGAACTCCTCGACGAGGATGCCCTCCACCTCATGATCGCCCTGCGCGGACCGGACCAGGTGGTAATCCAGCGAAGGCCCGGCGTGCGGCCGATCGGTGCTCACCGGCCCCATCCTCCGGCCACGCCGCACACCGGGCAACAGTGATCCGTCCATACCAGACGGTTAGCCCGCAGACGTCGATCATGTCGTCCATCCGACCTGCCGCAACCGAGAGGCATGTTCAGGGGTGCTTCTGGCATCAGTTGACGCCCGGGAGTATCCGGGCCGCCCGCACGGGGAGAAGAGAATGACGCACACCGCTCGACACCGGATGCTCGCCGGCACCGCCGCCGGCCTGCTGGCCGCCTCTCTCGGCGTCGCCGTGGCCTCGACGGCGACCGCCGCGCCCAGGACCGGGGCCACCAGCGCCTGCACGATCAGCACCTTGCCCTATCCGACGGACACCTACCGCGCCGACGCGAGCGTCATCGACCCGTCGGGCCGCTTCGTCGCCGGCACCGCCCTGCGGATCCGGGAGGACGGCAACCAGTACCTGCTGCTGACCTGGGACGGGCAGCAGCTCACCGAGACCGAGGCGCCGGGCAACGGGATCGACCCGGTCGACGTCAACGAGAGCGGCATCGTGATCGGCAACGGCTGGGCGGAGAACGGCATCGGCCGACCGTGGACGTTCCGCGACGGCAAGCTCGAGCAGTTGCCGGTGCTGCCGTCCACCGGCATCTTCGTCTCGGCCATCAACAAGGCCGGCGACATCGTCGGCTACGGCTCGGACATCGTGCCCGGCGAGTTCGTCGCCCTGCGCTGGCCGGCAGCCCGCCCGGGCACGGTCGAGGTGCTCGACGCCCCGGTCAACGCCCAGCCGGTGGGGATCTCGCCGAACGGGACGATCGTCGGTTACGCGGGCCCGTTCGGTGACTGGACCAGCTGGGTCCGCCGGCCGAACGGCAAGATCAAGCCGCTCGCGGTTACGGGTGGTGGGTCGACCTCGCTCAACGCCGCCGCGGGCCACTGGGCCGTCGGCCAGGCCTGGCTGGATGGCACCAGCCCGGCCAAGGTGCGGTGGGACGTGCGCGACGGCTCGTACACGTTCCTCGACCAGGAGATGGGGCTGGACGACGTCAACGCCAAGGGCGTCGTGGTGGGTGGCGACCGGGTCGCGCGCGGGTCCACCTCGCGGGTCCTGCCGGGCAGCGGCGAGCGGATCAACATCGGCGCTCGGGCCATCTCCGACACCGGCACCATCGTCGGCTTCCGCAACGCCGACCGGGTGACGCCGGTGCGCTGGACGGGCTGCTGACCGCGCACCAAACGGGGGCGTGGGGCCGGTCCGATCACCGGGCCGGCCCCACGGCACGTCACGGCCTCCAGGAGCCGGCGGTCGCGAACTTGTGCTGGTACTCCAGCACTCCCGAGGTGTCCTGCACGTCGAACACCACGCTGCCGGTGCGCTTGGTGCCCGCGGTCAGGTCGTTGGCGGCCGGCATCGGTTTGCCGCAGCCGGAGAAGGCGCCGGCGATCGCGTTGGTCTCCGTCCCGTCGGCGGCGACCCACTGGAAGTACAGCGGGTTCGCCGAGCCGGTGCCCTTGGTGACCGCCACAGTCACGTCGGCGATCACGTACATGCCCTCGTCGGGCTTGAGGCCGTACGACGTGCAGGGCTTGGTGGCGGTGCTGAACTTCGTCACGGTGATCTCGACGGTGCCGCCGTTGTCGTCGATGACCAGGGTGTCCCCGGCGGACATGTTCCGGGTGTCGCTGTCGGCGGACGCCCGGGGCGACGGCGCGGTGCTGGCCGGCGGCTGCCCGACACCACGGGTGACTGCCGGGGTGGGCAGCGCGTCGGTCACCTCGTTCGCGGCGCGGTTCGCGCCGATGACCACCGCCACGATGCCGCCCGCGCAGCACAGCAGGGTGAGCACGGCCGCGGTCACCGCGATGGCCACCACTGTCTTCTTGGAGTTCTTCGTCTGCACGGGCGGCGGCGGCATGAGCGGGTAGCCCGGCCCACCGGGCTGCGGGTAGGCGCCCGCGCCGGGCTGCGGGTAAGCGCCGCCGGCCTGCGGGTACGCGCCGCCCGAGAACGGCGGCTGCGGCGGGTTCGCCGCTGCCGACCACGGGCTGGGCGGCACCGGCGCCTGCGGGACCGTCGGGTCGGCGGCGGACTGCTGCGGCTGCGGTGTCGCCGCGAACGGTTGCGTCGGCGGCTCCGGGTTCGGCTGCTGAGGGTCCTGCGGCCCGGCGGGGGGCTGGGGGTGGGTCACCGTACTCCTTGACGCCTCGTACGTGCGGTTCGGGAACCCGCCGACGCTACCGTGCGTCGCCGACCCGCCGGTCGCCGCGCCGGCTCGTGTCCCACCGTCCGCGAGTCGTCGACGCACCGGCCAGAATGGACGGTGCAGGGGTCAGCGCAGCGTGAGGACGGCGGCGGTGCGGACCAGGCCGTCGGCGACCACGAACCGGCCGGTGATCGTGCCCGGAGGATCGGCGACCTGCGCCGCGTCCACCCGCGCCGGTGCGATCCGGGCGGTGAACGTACCGGAGTCCGGGTCCAGCGTGAGGTGGGCGTCGTGGAAGTCCAGCCAGCTTCCGACGACGGGGTGCCAGACCTTGTAGACGGTCTCCTTGGCGCTGAACAGCACGACGGGCCAGGAGATGTCGGAGGGTAGCCGCGCGAGGGTCTCCTCCTCCTCGGGCAGCAGCACGAGTCGGCGTACCCCCGCATTGATCTCGCGGTGCCGTTCGGCGTCCATGCCGACCGATCGCAGGTCGGTCGCGCGCGCCGCGGCGGCGGCGCAGTAGCCGGTGGTGTGGGTGATGGTGCCGACCACCCCGGCGGGCCAGATCGGCGCGCGGTCGGCGGCGGCCGGCACGGCCGCCACCGGCAGGCCGAGGTCGGCCATCGCGCGGCGGGCGCACACCCGGCCGGCGGTGAAGTCCCGTCGACGGGTCTGCACCGCCCGTTCGCCGAGGCACGCCTGTTCGGCGGTGAGGAGTTCCCCGGTCCAGTCGTCGGGTGCGGCGACCGCCACGGCGACCGTCGGCGGCAGGAGGTCACGCACGGCCGCCACCTACCGTCCGGTAGCGAAGGGGCATCCGCTCGACCGTCAGATTTCCGACTCCCACGACGGGAGAAGGTACCGCAAAGATGTAACACCGGAGGGACGCGTCGCGCCCTCCAGGATGGCTCCGGGGGGACCACCATCAACACCTGGCCAGTCCCGCGAACATCTTGAGAGGACCTGCGATGAGCGATGGCACCGAACCGCCGGGGGATCGGGCCGACGACCACGCACCGACGACCCCGGGCTGGAGCTGCGGCTCCTGCGGCGACGAGTGGCCGTGCGCGACGAAGCGCAGCCGGCTGCTCGCGGAGTACGGGGATGATCGGGCGATGCTCAGCGTCTACCTGGGCTCGTGTCTCGCCGCCGCCGCCGAGGATCTGCGCGCGGCCCCGGTGATGTCGCTGCAGGACCGGTTCATCGGCTGGCTGCCCCGCGGCGCGCGACGCCGCTGAGCCCGCCGGTGGCCCCGCCCGGCGTGGGCGGGGCCACCGGTTGGCCGGGCGGGTTCAGGCCCGGCGAGGCCGGCGGGTCAGCGCGAAGCCGAACACCCCGGCCACCGCGGCGAGCACGCCGCCGATGCCGGTCCAGATCCACCGCGAGCCGAGATCCGGCAGCCAGTCCGCCGGCGAGTCGCCCTCGTCGTCGGCCTCCGGGTCGGGCGTCGGTACGGCGTTGAGCACCGTCCCCGCCCTGGTGTTCGCCACCAGCGGCGCGGCCAGCTCACCGTCGTCGGCCGAGGCGCCCCGGTCCGCGAGGACGCCGACCAGCAGGTCCACGTCGACGGGTGCGCCCAGGTCGGGCTCGGGCAGGTCGATGACGGAGAGCCGGACGACGTACGTGCCGGGCAGCGGGTCGGCCGACCACGGCTCGGCCCAGGGCCGCACCTCGCGCAGCGTGCAGCCCAGCGCCACGCTCGACGCCTTGCCGTCCACCGTCGGGGTCTGCGCCCCGGCGGTGCACGCCTGCCGTCGGCGCAGCCCGTCGAACACGTCGACGGTCCAGGTGGAGGCGCCGCTGCGTGCCTTCGGGAAGGTGACGGTGGCGCTGATCTCGTGCACCTGCCCGGCGGTCGCCGGGAACGACCAGTAGAGGTGGTCGCCGACCGAGGCGTCCACCCGCACCGGTTGGCCGGCCGTGATCGGGGTGGCGGTGAGGAACGAGGTGCCGGCCCGGGTCACCGGCGTGGCGCCCGGAGACGGGGTGGGGGCGGCCAGGGCCGGCCCGGGCAGCAGCGCGGCCCCACCGGCGGCGAGCAGCGCCGCCAGCGACCGGAACAGTGCGGTAAGCATCAGTTCTCCCTCCAGGTGGCGACCCACCAGCGGGTGAGCAGGCCGGCGATCAGGCCGGTGAGCAGGCCGGCCACGGTGAGCAGGGCGAGCAGCACCCAGCCCCGGCCGAGGTCGGGCCCGTCCGGGGCTCCCGCGGCGGCGACCACGTCGATGGTCAGCTCCACCGGCATGCCGGGCGTCGCCGCGGTGCCCGGGCGTGCGGCGAACGAGTTGCTCACCACCAGGCAGACGGTGGTGGGCTCGACGACGGGCGTCGAGGTGTCGGCGGTCGCGTTCTCGTCGTCGGCGGTGTCCTCGTCGTCGGCTGTGGCCGACCAGCGCAGACCGGCGGAGAGCACGTCGGCCCGGCCGCTGCCCGCGTCGGCGCCACGGACCAGTTCCCGGCCATCCGCCGCGGTGGCCCGCAGCAGCACCCCGTAGTCCCGGTTCACCGGCCGGTCCAGCGCCATGCTCACCGACGCGCGCAGCTCCTGCCCGGGGCGTACGGGCACCCGGTAGTAGCGGTGCTCGGAGAACGACTCCCGGTCGGCGTACACGCCTGGGGCGAGCAGCGGCGCGGAGTCACAGGCGCTCGCGCCGCCGACCACGGTCGGGGCCCGGGTGTGGGTGTCACCGGCCCGCTCGACGAGCTGTTTGATCCGGCCGGTCAGCTCGTCGGCGCTCTGCGCCGCGGTGTAGGTGCCTCCGGTCGCCCCGGCGATGCAGAGCAGCTGACGGCGTACCTTCTCGTCGGGCGCGAGACCGAGCGTGTCGACGACCAGGCTGGTGCCCTGCGCGGCCAGTTCCCGGGCGACCTGGCACGGGTCCGGTGGTGCGCAGGTGTCCTCCCCGTCGGTGATCAGCACGATCCGCCGGGTGGTGGCGCCGGTGCCCAGGTCCTGCGCGGCGGAGCGCAGCGCGAGCCCGACCGGGGTGAACCCGGTCGGTCGGAGCGTCGCGACCGCCGCCTTGGCCCGGGTCCGGTCGACCGGCCCGACCGGAACGATCTGCTGGGTGTCCTGGCAGCCGACCTTCTTGTCCTTGCCCTTGTAGGTCGCGCCGAGCACCCGGATGCCGAGCTGGGTCTCCTCCGGCAGCGCGTCCACCACGTCGTTGAACGCCTGCTGGGCCACCGAGATCCGGCTGCGCCCGTCGATGTCCGCGGCCCGCATCGAGCCGCTGACGTCGAGCACCAGCTCGACCCGGGGCGGCTCGGCCGCCTGCTCCTCGTCGGCCGCCGCCGGGACCGGCCCGGTCAGCGCGGTGGTCGCCAGCAGTCCGAGGAGGACGGCCGCCGATCGTCTGAAGTTGATCACGGCGGGCAGTGTAGTAAAATCCACTTTGGATGATCATTGGGGTGGTTGGTCGTCCCGGATGACCGGGGACGCGTGGACCCGGCCGGGTCAGGCGGGCGGGTCGAGCAGTGCGACCAGCCGCGTCGGCGCGATCTCCCGGTACGCGTCCCGACACAATTCGTCGATCTCGGCCCAGTCGACCGTGCCGTCCAGCCGTACGCCGACCCAACCCCGACCGCCGACGTAGGGCGGGCGGAAGAAGCGGGCCGGGTCGGCGGCGGTCAGCTCCGCCTGGGCGCCCGTCGGCGCGGCGCACCAGAGGTGGGGAAAGTCGTTCTGGTGGTGCCCGTCGGCGTGCAGAGTGACGAACACGCTCTTGTCCCGGACGAACCAGGTCGGTGACCCGTGGCTGGGCCGCTCGGTCACCTCGGGCAGCGCGAGGCAGATCGCCCGGACCCGTTCCAACAGCTCCACGGCACCCCGCCTCCCGTCACGATCCCGACGCCCACCACGGCGAGCCTAGTGCGTCGGGCCGGGTCGCCGGCAGCCCTCGAAGCGGCCTCCGTCGGCGTCGAGTCAGCCGGTTCGGGGGCGCTGGGTCCACGTCAGGTCACCCTCGGTCAACGGTCGGAGGGGAGACGTCGGCCCGGGTGGAATCCGTCGGAAATCTGACCCAAGTTGACCCGTTGTGCCGGTGGTGCGCGGTGGTTAAGCTCTTCATGCGCGCCCCAATCGCCCGCTTCCCCCGTGGCAGGCGATCGGGGCGCGCGTCTTCGTGTATGAGGTCGGGCCCGCACGCGTGACGCGTGCGGGCCCGATTTTCCGTCGCGCTGTGCGGCGCGTCGCCTGCCGGTGCTTATATCCAGCGGCCGTCGAGCCACATTCGGGACAGCCAGTCCGAGTACGGGATCAGCCGTCCCACGAAAATCGGATAGAAGTACGCGAAGCACAACGCCACCAGCAGCACGTACGCCCCGGCCGCGATGCTGCCCACCAGCCGGCGTTCGTAGCCCGCGTCGCCGGGCACCAGGGCTGCCGTCTCACCCACGTCGCCGCCGGGCGGAGCGATCAGCGCGCCCAGCACGTACACCACGGCCAGCACCAGGAACGGCAGCGCCGGCGCGACGTAGAACGAGAACATCGTCCGGCCGTCGAGGGCGAACCAGAACCAGGGCAGCAGTCCGGCGGCCACGGTGAGCAGGATCGCGCCGGCCCGCCAGTCCCGTCGGGCGATGCCCAGCCAGACCAGCGCCACGAGGGCGGGCAGGAACGACCACCACAGCAGCGGGGTGCCGAGCAGCAGGATCTCCGAGGCGCAGGTCGGCGCCCCGCAGGCGCCGTCGCCGGACCAGTGGAACGCCACCGGCCGCCCGAGCAGCAGCCACTGCCACGGCCACGACTGGTACTTGTGCGGATCGTCGAGCTGGGCGTGGAAGCCGTACGCGGCGCGGTGGTACTCGAAGAGGTTGACCAGCGGGCCGATCACCGGGGTGTCGCTGAGCGGGGCGCTCGGGTAGGCCGACGCGAGCCGGTAGTAGCCGTCGTCGCTGAGCAGCCACCCCGACCAGGTGGCGAGGTAGGTGCCGACCATCAGCACGCCGGCCAGCACCAGCCAGGGCACCTCGTCGAGCAGGGTGTCCCGCCAGGGCCTGCGGACGCCCGCCGAGCGGCGGACCCCGACCTCCCAGAGGACCACGAACAGGGCGAACACCGGCACGAAGTAGAGCGCGCTCCACTTGACCGCGCAGGCGCAGCCGATCAGCACCCCGGCGGCGAGCCGCCACCACGGCCACGTGCGCCAGCCGGTCGGCGGCCGACCCGCGCGCCCCGGCAGACTCGGGTCGAGCCCGTCGTCCAGGGCGCGCGCCCAGCGCCGGCGGCGGGCGTCCCGGTCGAGCACCAGCGCGCCGAAGGCGGCCAGCACGAAGAACAGCAGGAAGATGTCGAGCAGCGCCGCGCGCGACAGCACCAGGTGGAAGCCGTCCAGCGCGAGCAGCAGGCCGGCCGCGCAGCCGAGCACCGTCGAGCGGAACAGCCGCCGACCGATGCGGACCAGCAGCAGTACCGACAGCGTGCCGATCACGGCCGCCGAGAACCGCCAGCCGAACTCCGGCGCGGTGGTGAACAGGTGCCCACCGACGGAGACCTTCGACTCCGCGTCCTGATAGCCGAAGGTCCACTCGCCGACGCCGATCAGCCACTTGCCCAGCGGCGGGTGCACCACGTACGACGGGCCGTTGTCCTTGTAGTTCCACTCGACGCCCCGGCTGATCAGCCCGTACGCGTCCTTGGCGTAGTACGTCTCGTCGAAGATCTTGCCCTTGGGGCTGGACAGGCCCACGAAGCGCAGGATCCCCGCGATAACCACCACCACGGCGGTGGCGAGCCACGAATACGGGTCCACCCGGCTGTCGACGGTGGCGAACCGGCGGCGGACCACGGCGGATATGCCCCCGCCGTCGGCACGTGGTGCCGTCGGTTCCTGGTGGGGGCTGGGCTCGCCGGACACCTCGACCGTGTCTGCCGGGTCGGCGCTCGGGCTCTGCGCTGTAGACGCACTCGTCACCCGGCGATCGTAGGCTGCCAGGGTGTCCTGTGGCGCCCGTCGTCCCTGATACCGGTATTCGCTGTCGATGAAGGAGACGATGTCGTGGGTGAAATGTCCGAAGCTGGGCGCCTGATCCTGCTCGGTGCCCCGCTCGGCAACCCCGCCGATGCCTCGGTGCGGTTTCGGGAAGTCCTGGCCAGCGCCGACGTGGTGGCCGCCGAGGACACCCGCCGCCTGACCCGGCTGGCCCGCGACCTCGACATCACCGTCGGCGGCCGGATCGTCTCCTATTTCGAGGGCAACGAGGAACGGCGTACGCCCGAACTGGTCGAGGTCATCCTCGGCGGGTACGTGGTGGCGCTGGTGACCGACGGCGGCATGCCGAGCGTCTCCGACCCGGGTTACCGGCTGGTCCGGGCCGCGTTGGACGTCGGGGCGCCGGTCACCGTGGCACCCGGGCCCAGCGCGGTGACCACCGCCCTCGCCGTTTCCGGGCTGCCCTGCGACCGGTTCTGTTTCGAGGGGTTCCTGCCCCGCAGTGGGGGTGCCCGCCGGTCCCGGCTGCGCGCGCTCGCCGCCGAGGAGCGCACCCTCGTCTTCTTCGAGGCGCCGCACCGGATCGGCGCGGCGCTCGCCGACCTGGCCGAGACGTTCGGCGCGGACCGGCCGGCCGCGCTCTGCCGGGAACTCACCAAGACCTACGAGGAGGTGCTCCGCCGCCCCCTCGGCGAGTTGGCCCGGTGGGCCGCCGAGGGCGATCCGCGCGGGGAGATCACCCTGGTGGTGGCCGGCTCGCCGGTGACCGCGCCGGAACGCCCCGACGACGACACCCTGCGCGCGGCCGTCGCCGAGCGGGAGGCCGCCGGCCGGTCCCGTCGGGACGCCATCACCGATGTCGCCACCGAATACTCGCTGCGCCGCCGTGAGGTCTACACGATCGTGCACAGCTGACCCACCGGCGCGTTCACCACGCGGCGGCGAGGAAGCCGAGGGTGATCAGCGCCGGGCCGGCGAGAGCCGTGGCCACCGCCCAGCGGCGGTGTCGCCGGCCGGGCAGCCGGGCCGACCCCGTCCACCGGACGATGCCGGCGGCGCAGCCGAGCACCGCCAGCAGCCCGGGCAGCCAGCGCAGGTGTCGGCCCGCGCCGGTGTCGGCGTACGCGGTGTCGCCGTCCGGGCCGGTCATCCGTGCCCGCAGCGCCGCCCCGGGCGCGCCACCTCCGGCGGGTACGCCGCTGACCCGTACCCCGTGGGCCAGGAACCGCCCGTCGTCGGCCGTGAAGATGCCCCGGCACCGCTGGGTGAGACCGCCTCCGGTGCAGTGGTCGATCACCACCGTGCCGTCGCGCGCGTGCCCGACCGCGAGCCAGAACGGGCCGGCGCTGACCCAGGCGAAGAAGGCCGCGACCAGGCTCAGCAGCACCAGCGCGGTCAGTCCGGGCAGCGGGTCCGGCAACGCGGTCGTCCGCGACGAGGGACGGCGAGCCCGGCGCTGGGGGGCGGCGACCTCGCGGACGGGGGTGCCGTCCCAGTGCACCTGCTCGATCGGCGCCCAGAACGTGCCCTCGTCGTCCGGTGGCCGGTCCCCGTCGACCCGGTGAGCAATTCGGCGACGGCTCTGCTGGCGTACCGGCACCCGACGCGGCACCGCGTCCACCGGCGCCCCGGTGGTCGGCTCCACCTCGACCGGGACCACGGTTGCCGGCTGCGCCCCGACCGCCGTTCGGGCCGGTTCGCGCGCCGCCGGCGCGACGTCGGCCGACGCGCCCGGCGGGCTCGGCGGCTTCGGGCGGGCCGGGCTGGGCACGGGCGCCGTCGGGCTGGGCCGCGCCGGGGTGGGGGCCGGCGCGGCCGGCGTGGGCCGGGCCGGGGTGGCGGCGAGCTCCGTCGAGGTGTCCCGCCGTGGCGCGGCCGCCCGCCCGGACGGCGTGGGCCGCTGGTGGCCGGGCCGATCGGGTTCGGGGGCGGTGACCAGCCGGGGCTGCGGCGCGACCCCGGCGGCCCGGGGTGCGCCGGGCTCGTCGCCGCCGGTCGGCCCGGTGGGACGCTCGTCGTGGTCCCGGGCCGCTCCTCTGCCAGTCACGACGTTCATTGCACACCGGTAGCGGAGGCAGATCGGGCAGCTGGACCGCGTGTCGACGACAAATCGGACCAATGGGCGGGGTGGTCGATCCGGTCCGGCGGCCCGGCACCCCCCATTGGTTCGCGGACGCCCCGGGCGGGTCACTAGGCTTGCTGCTCATGAGTCACGTTCTCGCGGCAGTGGCCTGGCCGTACGCCAACGGCCCCCGCCACATCGGCCACGTCTCCGGTTTCGGCGTTCCCTCCGACGTCTTCGCCCGGTACATGCGGATGGCCGGCCACGACGTGCTCATGGTCTCCGGCACCGACGAGCACGGCACCCCCATCCAGGTGCAGGCCGACGCCGACGGGGTGACCCCGCGCGAGCTGGCCGACCGGTACAACAGGGTGATCGTCGAGGACCTGCACGGCCTCGGGCTCTCCTACGACCTGTTCACCCGCACCACCACCCGCAACCACTACGCGGTGGTGCAGGAGCTGTTCGAGGGGATGTACCGCAACGGCTACATCGTGCCGAAGACCACCATGGGCGCGATCTCGCCGTCCACCGGGCGCACCCTGCCCGACCGGTACATCGAGGGCACCTGCCCGATCTGCGGGTACGACAGCGCGCGCGGCGACCAGTGCGACAACTGCGGCAACCAGCTCGACCCGATCGACCTGATCGACCCGAAGTCGCGGATCAACGGGGAGACCCCGAAGTTCGTCGAGACCGAGCACTTCTTCCTGGACCTGCCCGCCCTGGCCGACGTGCTGCGCCAGTGGCTGGACACCCGGGAGGGGTGGCGGCCCAACGTGCTGCGGTTCTCCCGCAACCTGCTCGACGACCTCCAGCCGCGGGCGATCACCCGGGACCTGGAGTGGGGCGTGCCGATCCCGCTGGACGGTTGGCGGGACCGCTCCGACAAGCGGATCTACGTCTGGTTCGACGCGGTGATCGGCTACCTGTCCGCCTCGATCGAGTGGGCCCGCCGCTCCGGCGACCCGGAGGCGTGGCGCAGGTGGTGGTCCGCCGACGGGGAGGGCAAGGACGCCCGGTCGTACTACTTCATGGGCAAGGACAACATCGTCTTCCACTCGGTGATCTGGCCGGCGCTGCTCTCCGGATATTCCGGCGAGGGCTCCCGCGACGGCGAGCCGGGCGAGTTGGGCCGGCTCAACCTGCCCACCGAGGTGGTCTCCAGCGAATACCTGACCATGGAGGGGCGCAAGTTCTCCTCGTCGCGCAAGGTGGTCATCTACGTCCGCGACTTCCTGGAGCGCTACGACGCCGACGCGCTGCGCTACTTCATCGCCGCCGCCGGCCCGGAGAGCAACGACACCGACTTCACCTGGGCGGAGTTCCTGCGCCGCAACAACGACGAGCTGGTCGCCGGCTGGGGCAACCTGGTCAACCGGTGCGTCTCGATGGCCGCGAAGAACTTCGGGGCGATCCCGTCGATCGACCCGGCCGGCCTCACCGAGGCCGACGAGGCGCTGCTCGCCGTCGCCCGCGCCGGGTTCGACACGGTCGGCGACCTGATCGGCCGGCACCGGCAGAAGCAGGCCATCGGCGAGGCGATGAAGGTGGTCGCCGAGGCCAACAAGTACCTCTCCGAGCAGGCACCGTGGAAGCTCAAGGCCGAGGCCGACAAGCCCCGCCAGGGCACCATCCTGCACGTCGCCCTCCAGGTGGTCAGCGACGCCAACACGCTGCTCACCCCGTTCCTGCCGCACTCCGCGCAGCAGGTGCACGAGCTGCTGGGCGGCACCGGCGTGCACGCGCCGATGCCGGTCATCGAGCAGGTCGACGACCTGGACGGCGGGCCGGCGTACCCGGTGCTGACCGGGGACTACACGGTGGGCGCGCGCTGGGAGTCGGTGCCACTGGAGGCCGGTCGGCCGCTGGCCGCGCCGAAGCCGGTGTTCCGCAAGCTCGACCCGTCGATCGTCGACGAGGAGCTGGCCCGACTGGCCGGCTGATCAGCGAACGGCGCGCGGCGGTGGGCTCTCGGACCGCCGCGCGCCGTCACAGCACGTACCGGGTGTCCATGACCTGGTCGTCGCTCACCTCGGCGCCCGGCGCCCAGGTCTCGTAGACACCCCGGTCGTGGCACTGCGCGCCGGTGGCGATCACCGCGTCCGGGTCCGGGAAACGCAGCCGTAGCCGCAGCCAGCCGGCCTCCTCGCGCAGCACCAGGCACCACACGCCCCGCCACTGCGCGAACCGGACCCGGCGGGCCACCGCGTCCACCGGATAGCGGGCCGCCCGGGTCATCGCCAGCACCCGGAACCCCCCGGGCAGGTCGGCCACCGCCTCGTACTCCGTGTCGCCGTAGAGGCCGACCAGCTGGGTGGAGCGCGGGGCGTCGCCGGTCGGCACGTACTCCTGGTCGGGGGAGAGGCCCGGCACCGCGGCCAGCAGGTGCCGCCACTGCGGGCCCACCATCCGCAGCCACGCGCGCTGCTCGGCCTGGTAGCTGTAGAGCACCACCTCGACGCCCTCGGCGGGATAGGCGACGAGCGTCGCGTTCGCCGGCATCGGCAGGTCGGCGAAGTCCCGGGTGATGAACTCGGGGATGAGCTGGCCGTTGCTCGGCACGAAACCGGTGCCCAGCACCGGCGGGCCCAGCCGGTCCCGGGACGCCAGCGCCGTCAGCCCCCGGTGCGCCTCGCCCACCGGCACGTCGTAGTCGCCCGGGTCGGCGGCCCGCCAGCGCAGCGCGTACGCCACGTCCGAGCCGTCCCGCCCGACGTCGCCGTCGGTGCGCAGCACCGTGGTCGTCGACGGCGTACGCAGGTGCGCCACGTCGTGCTCGCGATAGCAGAAGCCGTGCGGCAGCCAGCCCCGCACGTACCCGGCGAGCTGCCGGCCGGAGAGCACCTTCACCATCCGGGTGCCGCGCCGGATGATCGCCGAGGCACGAACCGCCGCCAACACCGGGTCACCCGCCGCGGACGGCTGCTGGCTGAGCTGGTGTACGTGCGACCAGCCGTGTTCCCGGTGCGCCGGCATCATCAGCGGTGTCTCCGGCTCCTCGGCCGGCACGACGGCACCGTGCACCGCGCTCACCTCCGTGACGTGCACGAACCGACGCCACGGCAGGGCGCTGCCCGGACGCGGCGCCCGCTCGAAGCCGGCCACCTCCTCGGCGCTGAACAGCTCGTACGCGGCGCCCCGGGCGATCTCCTCAGCCGGGTAGACGCCGCCGCCGAACGCCACGTGCAGCCCGGTACGTTCGCTGCGCTCGCTCACCCGGCGACGGTAGAGTCGCGCGGCGTAGTCGAGGTGAACGCCGGGTGGCGGGCGGATGGACGGCCCCGGTGTGTGATGCTGTCGCTGATGAGCGAGCCGACTGAAACCCGCCGCGAGCGTGCCGCCCGGCGGGCCGGAGAGTTCCCGCCCGCCCCCGAGCCGCTGCCCCGGCCGGTGCTGGACAGCCACACCCACCTGGACATCACCGTCGGCGAGGCCGGCGTGCCCGGTGGCGGGCCGTCCGACGACCCGGTCGCCACGGCGATCACGGTGGCCACCAAGGTCGGCGTGGACCGGCTGGTCCAGGTGGGCGTGGACGTGGCCTCCTCGCGGTGGGGCGCGGACACCGCCGAGGCGTATCCCGCCGTGCTGGCCACCGTGGCGCTGCACCCCAACGAGGCGCCCCGGCTGGCCGACCTCGACGAGGCGCTGCGGGAGATCGAGTCGCTGGCCGCCCGCGACCGGGTCCGGGGGATCGGCGAGACCGGCATGGACTTCTTCCGTACCGGCGACGAGGGGCGCGCCGCGCAGGAGACGAGCTTCCGGGCGCACATCGCCATCGCCAAGCGGTACGGCCGGACGCTTGTCATCCACGACCGGGACGCCCACGCCGACGTGCTGCGGATCCTCGACGACGAGGGCGCACCGGACACGGTGGTGCTGCACTGCTTCTCCGGTGACGCCGAGTTTGCCCGCGAGTGCGTGCGCCGGGGCTACCTGCTCAGCTTCGCCGGCACCGTCACCTTCGGCAGCGCGACCGCCCTGCGCGAGGCCGCCGCGCTCACCCCGCTGGACCAGATCCTGGTGGAGACCGACGCCCCCTACCTCACCCCGACCCCGCACCGTGGCCGGCCGAACGCCTCGTACCTCATCCCGCTCACCGTCCGGTCCCTCGCCGCGACCACCGGCAGCGACCTGGACGAGCTGTGCGCGGCCATCTCCGCCACCGGCGACCGGGCCTTCGGCCCGTGGTGAGCCCGGCCCGGCGGCCGGTCCCGACGACGCCGCTACGCTGCCAGCCATGACCGGTCTCCTCGGCCCGGCGGAGATCCGGGAGCTGGCCGCCCGGCTGGGCGTCGCGCCCACCAAGAAACTCGGCCAGAACTTCGTGCACGACCCGAACACGGTGCGGCGGATCGTCACGGCCGCCGGCCTGACCCCCGACGACGTGGCCCTGGAGGTGGGCCCGGGGCTCGGCTCACTCACCCTGGGGCTGCTGCCGGTTGCCGGGCACCTGCACGCCGTGGAGATCGACCCGACACTCGCCGGTGCGCTGCCGGAGACCGTCGCCAGGCACGCCGGGGCGGACGCCGCCCGGCTCACCGTGCACCGCGCCGACGCGCTCCGTGTCAGCGCCGCCGAGCTGGCTGACCCGCCGCCGACCGCGCTGGTCGCGAACCTGCCCTACAACGTCGCCGTACCGGTGGTGCTGTACCTCCTCGCCGAGCTACCCACCCTCCGGCACGGCCTGGTGATGGTGCAGAAAGAGGTCGCCGACCGGCTCGTCGCCGGTCCCGGCTCGAAGGTGTACGGCATCCCGTCGGTCAAGCTCGCCTGGTACGCCCACGCCCGAAGCGCCGGTAAGGTGCCGCCGAACGTGTTCTGGCCGGTGCCCAACGTCGACTCCGGTCTGGTCGCCTTCACCTGCCACGAACCGCCCCGCGCCGACGTGCCGCGGGAGCGGGTCTTCGCCGTCGTGGACGCGGCGTTCGCGCAGCGCCGAAAGACCCTGCGCGCCGCGCTGGCCGGCTGGGCCGGTGGCCCGGACCGGGCCGCCGCCGCGCTGACCGCCGCCGGCGTCGACCCCGGGGCCCGGGGGGAGTCACTGACCGTCGAGCAGTTCGCCGCCATCGCCGCGTCGGCCCCGGCCGGTACGGTGGCCGCGAAGTAGGCTGACGCCGTGTCCGCCGACTCCGCCGAGGAGCTGATTTTGAGCAAGCCGTTCGACATTCGCCTGCGCACGCGGGACCTCACCCCGTGACCGAGGCCTGGCGACCGGACGACGAGGACGATCGACGCGGGGCCATCGGTCCGGTGCGGGTCCGGGTGCCCGCCAAGGTCAACCTGCACCTCGGGGTGGGCCCGCTGCGCCGCGACGGCTACCACGAGCTGAACACCGTCTATCACGCCATCTCCATCTACGACGAGCTGACCGCCCGCCGGGGCGACACGCTGGCGTTGACCATGGAGGGCGAGGGCACCGGCGAGCTGGCGCTGGACGACTCCAACCTGGTGATCCGCGCCGCGCACGCGCTGGCCGGGTACGCGGGGGTGCTGCCGCACGCCCGCCTGCACCTGCGCAAGCAGATCCCGCTCGCCGGCGGGCTGGCCGGCGGCAGCGCCGACGCGGCCGCCGCGCTGGTGGCCTGTGACGCGCTGTGGGGCACCGGGCTGTCCCGCGACGAACTGGCCGGGATCGCCGCCGACCTGGGCTCCGACGTGCCGTTCCTGATCTACGGCGGCACCGCGCTGGGCACCGGCCGGGGTGAGGCGGTCAGCCCGGTGCTGGCCCGAGCCACCTCCTGGCACTGGGTCGTGGCGATCGCCGACAGCGGCCTGTCCACCCCGGCCGCGTACCGCGAGCTGGACCGGCTGCGCGACTCCGGCGCCGCCGGCGCCCCGCTGGGCAGCACCGACGCTCTGCTGGGTGCGCTGCGTCAACGCGACCCCCGGGTCCTCGCCCGAACGCTCGGCAACGACCTGCAGGACGCCGCGCTGGCCATGCGGCCCGCGCTGGCCGACACCCTCAAGGCCGGCGAGGCGGCCGGCGCGCTCACCGGCATCGTCTCCGGCTCCGGCCCGACCTGCGTCTTCCTCGCCGCCGACGCCGCCGACGCCGAGCGGATCGCCGCCGAGCTGACCAGCGCCGGGGTGTGTCGGGAGGCACGGGTCGCGCACGGGCCCGTGGTGGGCGCGCGCGTCGGCTGACGTCGCGTCCCGGACGGCCCGCGCGGCGAGGGTGGCCGGAACGTCCGCGTACCCTTGGGTTCAGGCGTCCCGAGGTGCCCGCCGGCACCCGGACGCCTTGATCTTGAAGGGTGGAACGTGGCCAACATCGTCAATCTGGACCGGGTGTCCAAGGGGTACGGCGCCGCCGGGCGGCTGCTCACGGACGTCTCGCTCGGCCTGGACGACGCCGACCGGATCGGTGTGGTCGGCCTCAACGGCGCCGGCAAGTCCACCCTGCTGCGCCTGCTCACCAAGCAGGAGGAGCCCGACGACGGCAGGGTCACCCACCGCCGTGACCTGCGCGTGCTCTGGCTACCGCAGCAGCTCACCCTCGCCCCGGACGCCACCGTCCGGGACGTCGTGCTCGGCACCGCCTGGCTCGGTGAGGGCATGGGCGCCGAGCACGAGTGGGCCGGCGACGCCGGCGTCCGCAACATCCTCGACGGCCTCGGCATGCCGCACCTCGGCCTCGACCAGCCGGTCGGCCCGATGTCCGGTGGCGAACGGCGGCGGGTGGCGCTCGCCGCGCTGCTCGTCCGCGACTCGGACCTGCTGATCCTCGACGAGCCCACCAACCACCTCGACGTCGGCGGTGTCGACTGGCTGGCCCGGCACCTGGTCGGCCGCAAGGGCGCCCTCGTCGTGGTCACCCACGACCGGTGGTTCCTGGACGCGGTCTGCACCACCACCTGGGAGGTCGGCGACCAGACCGTCCGGGCGTACGAGGGTGGCTTCGCCGCCTGGACCCTCGCCCGCGCCGAGCGTGAACGCGTCGCCGCCGCCACCGAGGCCCGCCGGCAGAACCTGCTCCGCAAGGAGATCGCCTGGCTGCGGCGCGGGCCGCCCGCCCGCACCTCCAAGCCCCAGTTCCGCATCGACGCCGCGAACGCGCTGATCGCCGACGTGCCGCCGGCCCGCGACACCATGTCCCTGCAGCGCATGGCCGTCTCCCGGCTCGGCAAGCAGGTGTACGAGCTGGAGAACGTCGAGCTGCACGCCGGGCCGAAGGAGATCCTGCGCGACGTCACGTGGCTTGTCGGCCCCGGTGACCGGATCGCCATCCTCGGCGCCAACGGCGCCGGCAAGACCACCCTGCTGCGGATGCTCGCCGGCATCACCCGCCCCGACGGCGGCCGCCTCGGCACCGGCTCGACGGTGCGACCGGCGTTCCTCTCCCAGGAACTCGTCGAGCTGCCCGGGCACCTGCGGGTGCTGGAGGCCGTCGAGGAGGTCGCCCGCCGGGTCCAGCTCGGCGACCGGGAGGTCTCCGCCGCCCAGCTCGCCGAGGTCTTCGGGTTCGACGACCGCCGGCTCTGGACGCCCGTCAGCGACCTCTCCGGCGGTGAGCGTCGCCGGTTGCAGATGCTGCGGCTGCTCGCCGGCGAGCCCAACGTGCTGCTCTTCGACGAGCCCACCAACGACCTGGACACCGACACGCTGGCCGCGCTGGAGGACCTGCTCGACTCGTGGCCCGGCACGATCATCGTGGCCAGCCACGACCGCTACCTGATCGAACGCGTCACCGACACGGCGTACGGGATGTTCGGCGACGGCCGGCTCGTGCACCTGCCCGGTGGCGTCGACGAGTACCTCGCCCGGACCGCCGAGCGAGCCGGCGCCACCCGGGCGGGCGGCACCGGCCCGGTCGCGCCGGCCGGGCCCACCGCGGGTGGCATGTCCGCCGCCGAGGTGCGCCAGGCCCGCAAGGAGCTGACCCGGCTGGAACGGCAGCTCGGCAAGCTCGACCAGCGCGAGGTGACCCTGCTCGACCAACTCGCCGCCGACGCCACCGACTACGCCCGCGTCGCCGAGCTGGACACCCAGCTCAAGGATCTGCGCGCCGAACGGGAACGGATCGAGGAGACCTGGATGACCCTCGCCGAGGACCTGCCCGAGGGCTGAGCGGGCCGGGCACGCCGGCGCGGGGGCCGTGTGCGGCGTCACACCGACACATGCGGAACAATCGTCGGCGACACCTCACCCTTGGAGACCCAGACATGGCCCACACCCCCATCAACCACCCCGCGCGGCCGATCTACCGGGCGATCGGCGGGCTGACCGGTCTGTACCTGGTGGTCTTCGGCGTGCTCGGCATCATCACGAGCGCCGGCAACGAGATCCTCGCCCAGGACGACACCCGCGTCCTCGGCCAGGGCGCCAACCTCGGCTTCTCGCTGCTCTGCGTGCTGCTCGGGCTCGTCGTGCTGGTCGGCACCGCGCTCGGCCGCAACATCGACGTGGCGATCAACCAGTGGATGGCGTACGCCCTGATGGTGATCAGCCTGGCCGGTCTGGCCTTCATCCGGACGGACGCCAACTTCTTCAACTTCAGCATCTTCACCGTGATCGTCGTGATGACGGCCGCCCTGGTGCTGCTCATGGCCGGCATGTACGGCAAGGTCGGCACGGAGGATGAGGCGGAGGCGTTCCAGAAGGCTCGGCTGGTTCTCTGATCTTCTGGGTTGCGGTCGTGGGTTTTCGCCGGAGCCCGAGCTGCTCCGGGCGGTCAGGCTTGATCCCTGCGCAGCTCGGG
>NZ_JBEXIA010000019.1:0-121864 GCF_040608335.1 Micromonospora sp. NPDC005194
CCACCTCTCGTTCGATGGAAACTGCGGTGTCCGCCCGGCCTGACATGACGGCCGACGGCGGGCGATCCAACGGTGTACGGCCCTCCCTTTCCTCTACTACCTCTTTCCCTGGCTGACGTACGATCCGCCGGTGCTGGAGCCCACGCGACTTCACGGCCCCCACACGTACGGCGAACATCAGCTGGAGCCCTAGAAGAGCCTTGGCCCCACCTGCACCCCGGCTCGTATCACGCCGAGTGACGTGCTCCTACTTCTTCTCGGGAGGGAACGATGAAGCCTGTTCCTCTCCTCGCCGTCCGTCGTGACCTCACGGCCGAACGGCCCGTCCGCGTCCTGACGGATCTTTCCTCTCGACTCGAAGAACAGTATGCCACCATGCAGAAGATGTCTAGTCGTTCCAGCCTAGATTTTCTGGCCGCCGGCCATCAGGGTGGCTGGCCCAGCGAAGGACGGTTCCAGGAGGGCCGACGTTGCGCCTGCCGAAATGTCATCCGCCCTGGTGAGAGCCCGGCGTACCACACGGTCGAGCGGCGCCGACCCGGGTCCGGGTCGGCGCCGCTTGGCCGTTTGCACCGCTCAGCGCGACGTCTCTGGAACGCGCAGGCCGAGCCCGCTCACGGCCGCCGCGACGAGCTGGTCCGGCGGCAGGGAGACGTCGAGCACCAGGCAGGGCTCGTCCGGCTGGGGCCGTTCGAGGGTCGCGAGCTGGGAATCCAGCAGGGAGGCCGGCATGTAGTGCCCGATCCGCTGCGACAACCGCTCCCGGATCACCTCGGTGGGCCCGTCCAGGTGCACGAAGTCCAGCTCCGGTGGCCCCTGCCGGAGCACGTCCCGATAGGACCGTTCCAGCGCCGAACAGGCCAGTACGGTCGAGACTCCCTCAGCGGACCGGGCGGCCATCCAGGCGGCCAGCGCACGCAGCCAGGGCCAGCGGTCGGCGTCCTGCAACGGGACGCCGGACCGCATCTTGGCCACGCTGGCCTCGGAGTGGAACTCGTCCGCCTCGGCCAGCCGCAGGCCCGCGGCGATGCTGATGCCCCGGGCCACAGTGCTCTTGCCGCAGCCCGACACACCCATCACGACTACGTGTCGGGTGGGAGCCGGTACCCGCCGACCGGCGACGGCGCCGTCACCAGTCATGGACGGTGCCGTCCTTGAGCCGGTTGAACGGAAGGTAGGCCGGCACGTAGGGGAACTTGGCGGCCGCGGCCTCGTCGAGCTCGACACCGAGCCCCGGCTGATCGCCCGGGTGGAGGTAGCCGTCGGTGAACGTGAAGGACTGCCGGAAAACCTCGTTGGTCAGCGGGCCGTGCTGCATGTACTCCTGGATTCCAAAGTTGTGGATCGCCAGGTCGAGGTGCAGGGCGGCAGCCATACCGACCGGGGAGATGTCGGTCGGCCCGTGGATGCCGGACTTGATCTGGTACTGCGCGGCGAAATCGAGCAGCTTGCGCATGGCGGTGATGCCGCCGGTGTGCGTGACCGCGGATCGGACGTAGTCGATCAGCTGCTCCCGGATGAGCGTCTGGTAGTCCCACACCGTGTTGAAGACCTCGCCGATGGCGAGCGGCGTGGTGGTGTGCTGACGGACGAGCCGCAGCGCCTCCTGGTTCTCGGCCGGGGTGCAGTCCTCGAGCCAGAAAAGGTCGTAGGGCTCCAGCACCTTGCCGAGCTTGGCGGCCTGGATGGGGGTCATCCGGTGGTGGCCGTCGTGCAGCAGCGGCAGCTCGGGGCCGAACTCGTTGCGGACCGCCTCGAAGACGCCGGGAAGGTGGCGCAGGTAGGCGCGGGTGTCCCAGTCCTCCTCGGCCGGCAGCGGGATGCGCTGTGCCGGCTCGTAGTCGTACCGCTTGTTGTCCGCACCGGACTGCGCGGCGACGCCGTAGACCGCGTTGATACCCGGAACCGAGGTCTGCACGCGGATCGACCTGTAGCCGAGCTCGAGATGCCGGCGGATCGAGTCGAACAGCTCCGGCAGGTCACGGCCGGAGGCGTGGCCGTACGCCCTGATGCCGGTGCGGGACGCGCCGCCGAGCAGCTGGTAGAGGGGCATCCCGGCCGCCTTTGCCTTGATGTCCCACAGCGCCACGTCCACGGCGGCGATGGCCGCCATGGTGACGGGTCCACGGCGCCAGTACGCCGAGCGGTACAGAAACTGCCAGGTGTCCTCGATGCGGTGCGCATCCTGGTTGAGCAACAGCGGGACGACGTGGTCGGCCAGGTAGGAGGCGACGGCGAGTTCCCGCCCGTTGAGCGTGCCATCGCCCAGGCCGGTGATGCCCTCGTCCGTGGTGATCTTCAGCGTCACGAAGTTGCGATCAGGGCTGGAGACGATGACGTCTGCTGCGACGATCTTCACAGGGTGCCTTTCTGAGGTGATGCTCGGGCGGTTCGTCAGGATGGTGCTTCCCGGCTCGCAAGCCACCGGGAGAAAACGTTCGTTGCGCCCCGGGCCGGACGCCGGCAGCGGGCGCTCCGGCCGGCGACGCGCTGCCCCGGCGACCCGGTCACGGATCGGACCGGACCGCCACCGCGGCGGTCAGGCAAAACGGTGAACAGGTCGAGCGGCTACGGCGCGTCAGCGGGCCTGCGGCCAGGGGCTGCGGTGGAGGCACGCACGACCACCTCGCTCGACAGCACCGGCGGGTCGCTCACCGGCAGGCCCTGCATCCGCGCTTCGAGCGCACGCCACGCCTGCCGGCCCAACTCGACGACGGGGCGCCGGACCGACGTGATCGGCGGGGTGGCGTAGGCCGAGAACGGGATGTCGTCGAAGCCCGCGATCGAGAGCTCCTCGGGCACCTTGACGCCGAGTTCCTGCAGGCCCGACAGCACGCCGAGGGCGACGTAGTCGTTGAACGCCACCACCGCGGTCACGTCGCTGTCGGCGAGCTGCCGGGCGACGGCGTAGCCGGCCTCGAGGTCGGGGCCGCACGGGAACGGCACGACGTCGAGCCCGAACGACGAGGCGGCCCGCAGCGCGCGCCACCGGACCGAGTCCGACCACGACCCCGGCGGGCCCTGCAGGTACCCGATACGCCGGTGCCCGAGCCCGGCGAGATGCCCGGCCAGCGACAGCGCCGCCTCGTACTCGTCGACTGTCACGCAGGGCATCCCGAGGCCGCTCTGTGCCCGGTTCACGCAGACCGTCGGCGACGACTGCACCGCCAGCTCGTGCAGTTGCTCGATGTCCATCCGCGGCGAGCACAGCACGAGCGCGTCGGTCTGGGCGAGCAGGCCGAGCGCGAGCTTCATCTCACGCTCGACGTGTTCGCCCGACTCCGCGACGACCACGCTGTAGCCAGCCTCCTCGGCGGCCGAGGTGAGCCCCCGGAGCACGATCGGGAAGAACGGGTTCGACAGGTCCGGCACGAGGGCCCCGACGAGCCACGTGCGGCCGGCCACCAGCCGGCGCGCGTGGACACTGGGCCGGTATCCGAGCTCCTCAATGGCCTTCTCGACCCGGTCGGCGAGCTGCCGGTCGACGCTGGTGTTCCCGTTGACGACCCGCGACACGGTCGCGGTGGAGACGCGCGCCGCCTTGGCGACGTCCTTGATGGTTATTTCCCGCATCTCGACTCACCGGCCCCCGTACCACGCTGGCCTTCTCGTCTCGCCCTACGCCTGCTTGACGGCAACGTGTACGTCGACTGGTGCGACAGCGTACTCCTTGACGATATTCAACCACGCTGCCACGTGCTCAGTACTGCCATGATTGTCCAGGCAACGCTGGTCGCGCCAGTGCGCGTGGAACCAGATCTCACGCGGGTTGTCGGCGCCTTGGAAGACGTTGTACGCGAGGTTGCCCTCTTCGGCCCGGCAGGGCTCGACGAGCGCCACCGCCGCGTCGCGCAGGATGTCGACGGACCCGGGTTTGGCCTCGACCCGGGCGAACACGAACCGTTCCATCAGCTTGTTCTCCTGTCGGTTTAGGAACGTCAGAACGCGGCGAGACCGGCCACTGTCGTGCGGACGCTGTAGACGCTGGTGCTCGCGCAGATGTAGAGGGTGCACAGGTCCTCGCCGCCCCACACGAAGTTGCCGACGACCTCGGGCACCTCGATGACGCCGACGTGGGCGCCGTCCGGCGAGTAGACGTGGATGCCGCCGGGGCCGGTGCAGTAGACGTTGCCCGTCGAGTCGATCTTGAGACCGTCGACCACCGGGTCACCGGGGCCGCTGGTGACGGCGAACACCTCTCCGCCGGTCCCCCGCCCGTCCTGCAGCCGGAACCGGCGGATGTTCCCGTGCTCGGTGTCGTTGACGTAGAGCACGCTCTCGTCGAGCGACAGACACAATCCGTTCGGGCCGTCGAGATCGTCGATCAGCAGAGTCAGCTCGCCGGTGTCGGGAACGAGCCGGTAGACACCGCACACGTCGAGCGGAACCTCGCGCAGCACCCCGACGAACTCGCTGGTCCGCCCGTACGGCGGGTCGGTGAAGTAGATGGTGCCGTCGCTCGCCACGATGACGTCGTTGGGGCTGTTGAGCTCCCTGCCGTCGTAGCGGTCGGCCAGGGTGGTCCACGAACCGTCGAGCTCGCGTCGTACCAGTCGGCTGGTCGCGTGCTCGCACACCACCAGCCGGCCCTGCCGGTCGTACGCGGTGCCGTTGGCCTTGTTGCTGGGGTCGCGCACCACCGTGACGTCCCCGGCGGCGTCGAGCCGCAAGATGCGGCCGGCCGGGATGTCGGTGAACGTCAGGGACTGTTCGTGCGGGTGCCAGGAGGGGCCCTCGGTGAAGAGGTAACCGGTCGTGAGCTGCCTCAGCGGCTCGTCCGTGACCAGTTGCGCCGGCCGGCCGGCCGTACCCTGGACAGCGGTCATCATCGACTCCGTTCTGTGCCGGTCTTACAGTCACGGCGCGCCCCGCTCCCGGCGGAGGGGGCGCGTCGCACGGGACGTCAGGACTCGTTCGGGACGATGATTCCGCGGCCCTGCAGACGGCCGCCCTCGAGATCGGCCATCGCCTCGTTGATCTGCTCGAGCGGGTAGGTCTTGGTGTGCAGCGTGACCTTGCCCTGGGCCATCAGCGCGAGCAACTCGCCGAGCTCGTTGAAGTTGCCGATCAGGTTGCCGACGAAGTTGAGCTCGTTGTTGATGATCCGCTTGGTATCGACCTGCAGCTCACCGCCGTAACCGACGACGAAGTACGTGCCGAAGGAGCGAAGCATGTCCACGCCCCACTTCTCGGCACCGCGCTCCGCGACGTAGTCGATCACGACGTCGGCGCCGCGCCCCTTGGTCAGCGCCTTGACCGCCTCCACCTGATCGCCGTCGACGAGCACCGTGTGCTCGGCCCCCCAACTCTTGGCGAGTTCGAGCGCCGCCGCGTTCTTGTCCACGACGATGATCTCGGCGGGGGTCATCGCGGTGAGGCACTGGATGCCCACGTGCCCGAGGCCGCCCGCGCCGATCACCACGACCTGGGTACCCGGCACGAGCAGCTTCGCGGCGCGCTTCACCGCGTGGTAGGCGGTGACGCCACCGCACGCGACCGGGGCCACGTCCACCGGGTGCAGGTTGTCAGCGATCTTGAGCGCGGCGCGCGCGCCGGTCTTGATCTTCTGCGCGAACCCGCCGTCGGTGTAGAGGCCGGGGAACACGGCGTTCTCACAGCGCATGTCGTCGCCGGCCCGGCAGCCGGCGCAGACGCCGCAGGTGACGAAGGGGTGCAGGATCACCGCGTCGCCGACGGCGAGGTGCTTGACGCCCTCCCCCACCGCCTCGATCCAGCCGGCGCTCTCGTGGCCGGGGATGTAGGGCAGGTCCAGCCCCGCGTCGGCGTGCTCCTTCTCGAACTCGCCCCACTGGATGTGCAGGTCGGTCCGGCACAGGCCGGCGGCGCCGGTACGCACGATGATGTCGAAGGGGCCCGTGATCTCGGGGTCGGGGACCTCCTCGATGACCAACGGCTGGTGGTAGGCGTGCAGTCGTGCGGCCTTCACTGGTTCTCCTTAGTACTTCTTGGCGTCCAGCGCCCACTGGAGGTAGGCCTGCGGCGCGTCGACGTTGCTCTTGTCGATGATCTGCGTGCCGACGTAGGTCACCTTGTCGATGTTCTTGCCGAGCACGACGCGGTTGAACATCGTCTCGACCAGGCGCAGTCCGTTGTCGACCGGGCCCACGTCGACCGACGCGGTCAGCTTGCCCTCACGGATCTTCTCGCAGCCCGACACCAGGCCGTCTGCGCCGATCGTGAGGATGCCCTCCTTGCCGTCCCAGTGCTTGAGGCCGGCCTGGTCGATGGCCTGCGAGGCGCCCAGCGCCATGTCCTCGTTCTCGCCGTAGATCGCGTTGATGTCCTTGTTGGCGGCCAGCAGGTCCTGCGCGACCGCGAAGCCCTTGTCCCGCACATAGCCGCCGTCGGCCTGGGCGACCAGCTTCACGTCGGGGTACTCGGCGAACGCCCGCTTCAGGCCGTCGCCGCGCATCTTGCTGTAGTCGGACCCCGCGGGGCCGAACAGCGCCAGTACCCGGCCCTTGCCGTTCAGCTTGTCACCGATGTACTTGCCGGCGAGGTAACCCGACTGGGTCTCGTTGTGGTAACCCACCGTCGCGGCGGTCCGCAGCTGGTCAGCCGGGTAGAGCTCGATCGGCATGTTGTACTCGATCACCATCGTGCCCTGCTCGGCGGCCCGCTGGTAGACGCCCTGCATGGTGGCGAAGTTGGCCGAGGTGCAGATGAAGATGGCGTCGAACTTACGGGTGGCCCAGTTCTGCACGATGCCCACGTGCTGCTCGACCGACTTGTAGTTGGCGGTGGGCGCCGACCGCTCCCACTTCCACTTGACGCCGAACCGCTCCTCGTACTCGGCCATCTTGCGCCAGGCGGCGCCCTGGATCTCGTTGAAGTACTCGGACAGCACCGGGACCGTATAGCCGATCTGGATCGTGCGACCGTTGACGATCTTCCGAACCGCGTCGTCGTACTTCTGGCTGATCGGGCTGCCCCCGTTGCCGCCTCCGCCGCCGGTCGGGCTGTTGTCGACCTCCTTGCTCGAGCACGCGGCGAGCAGGCTGCCGCCGACCGCGGCACCGCCGATCAGGCTGACACCTCTGAGGAAATTTCGACGCGACGGTAGGGACGGCAGGTTGTCGTTGCGGGCGTCACTCATTGCAGGCCTCCGAGAAAGGTGGTGGGTTGGGGAAGCGACGTCAGGCGTCCGCGGCGACGACCGCCTGCCGGCGGGCGCGGGCCAGGGATCGCTCGTAGCCGAGGGTGCCGACCCGGTCGAGAGTGACGGCCAGCAACAGGATCGAACCGAGCACGATCTGCTGCCATTCGGCACTGACGCCGGCAATGTTGATCACGTTGTTGGCGACCGTGAGGACGAGCGCGCCGAGGACGGCACCACCCACCCGGCCACGTCCGCCGGACAGCGCGGCCCCGCCGATGACGGCCGCCGCGATGGCCTGGACCTCGTAGCCGAGGCCCATGTTGGGGGCGACAGTGGTGGTGCGCCCGGCCAGGAGCACACCGGCCAGCGCCGCGAGCACGCCGCTGATGACGTACGCGGTGACGCGTACGCGGTTGACGTTGATGCCCGACAACCGGGCCGCGTCGGCATTGCTGCCGACGGCGTAGGCGTGCCGGCCGAACGAGGTACGCCGCATGACGAAGGCGACTACCGCGACCATCAGCAGCGACAGCATCAGGGGGACGGTGACGAAGCCCAGGTACCGTTCACGCCCGGCGAGCGTGTAGTACACGTCCAGCATGTAGTCGGTGAACGGGAAGCCGCTGGTCCACAGGTACAGCAGGCCGCTGGCGATGCCCATGGTGGCCAGCGTGGCGACGAAGTCCGGCAGGCCGATCCGGGTGATGAGCACGCCGTTGAACAGCCCGAGGACCGCGCCGGCGGCGAGGGCCAGGATGAACGCCGCGATGAACGGCCGCCCGGTGTTGATCTGGTCGGCCATCACCCCGGCGGACAGGCCCAGCACCGCGCCGACCGAGAGGTCGATGCCACCGGTGATGAGCACGACGGTCATGCCGATCGCCAGGATCAGCACGTAGACCGACTGGTTGAACACGTTGGACCAGTTGTTGAACGTCAGGAACACCGGCTCGGTGAACGCCATGAAGACGCAGATGCCGAGCAACAGGACGATGACACCGGTGCTCGGCTTCGCCAGTGCGGCGGAGGCGAGACGCCGGACCGACGGGATGGACCCGGATGTACTCATGGCAGGAGTCATCTCAATCGACGGAAGAGAGGGCGGAGGGACTCGGTGACCGGGTGCCGGCGATCCCGTCGTCGTCGCGCCGCTCCGGCGGGGTGGCGGCCGGCGACTTGAGCGTCAGCCAGCCGGCGGCGACGCGCTGGACGCCACGGTCGAACGCGATCGCGAGGATGATGCTGGCGCCGGTGACGATCGTGAACCACAGCGGGTCGACACCGAGCAGCTGCAGCCCGCGGCTGAGCGTCGCCAGGAACAGCGCGCCGATGACGCCCCGCCAGACCGTGCCCCGGCCACCGGCGAGGCTGATACCGCCCAGGACGGCGGCGGCGATGGTCGTCAGCTCGTACCCCGATCCGAGGCCGGCCTGCACGGAGTTCAGCCGGGACGCCTGGACCACGCCAGCCAGGCCGGCGGCCGCGCCCGACAGCACGTACACCAGGAACCGCACCCGGTTGACCGACACACCGGCCAGGTGCGCGGCCCGTGGGCTCATGCCGGCCGCGTAGACCCCGCGGCCGAACGGCGTCTTGATGAGCATCAATTCGAAGGCGAGCACGATGACCGCGCAGATCACGACCGGGATCGGGATCCCGAGAACGCTTTCCCCGGCGATCGAGGAGAACGTCGAGGAGTTGGCTCCGGCCAGCGTCACCTTGGCGGTGAGGACCGCGAGCACGCCGAACTCGATGCTCATCATCGCCAGCGTGACGATGAAGGCGTTGACGCCGAGGCCGCTGATGATCAGGCCGTTGACGGCGCCGACGAAGGCGCCGAACAGGATGCCGATCGCCACGGCCAGCACGACGGGAACGCCGTGCAGGAGGCTGAAGTACGTGACGCCGCCGGACAGTCCCAGTGTGGCGCCGACCGACAGGTCGATCCCGCCGACGAGCAGCACATAGGTCATGCCGGCCGTGATGAGGACGACGAACACCGCCTCGACGAGGAGGTTGCGCAGGTTCTCCCCGGTCAGGAAGACGTCGGACTTCACCGAGAAGAAGGCCACCATGATGATGAATGCGAGCACCACTGCTGCGCCGTCGACGGCGAGCAGCCGGGCGACGCGCCGAGCCAGGTTCATGCGACACCGCCGCGCACTGCGAGAGCCATGATCTTCTCCGCTCTACGGTCGTCCATCTCGGTGGTGCTGTCGCCGCCGCACTCCACCTCGCCGACGAGCCTGCCTTCGCGCATCACGGCGATCCGGTCGCTGACCCGAAGCAGCTCGGGCAACTCCGACGAGATGACGATGGCGGCGCCCCCGTTGTCGACGAAGTCGTGGATCAGCCGGTAGACCTCTGCTTTCGCCGCCACGTCGATGCCCTGCGTGGGCTCGTCGAAGATCAGCACGGACGGCTGGGTGAACAGGCAGCGGGCGACGATGACCTTCTGTTGGTTGCCGCCGCTGAGATTGCGGATCTTCTGGTGGACGCCCGGCGTACGCACGCCGAGGTCCTTGACGAAGCCGGTCGCGACGGCGTTCTCGCGACGGCGGTCGAGCACCACGCCGGCGCGCGCGACGCGCCGCAGATCGGCGATGGTGATGTTCTTCGAGATCGTGAAGTCGGGCAGGATCGCCGTCGTCTTGCGGTCCTCGGGTACGAGCGCGATGCCGAGGCGGTACGCCTGGCGCGGGTTACGGATCCGGGTCACCAGCCCGTTGACCGCGATCTCGCCGGAGTCGAGGCGGTCCGCGCCGAGGATGACCCGCGCCAGCTCGGTGCGGCCTGCCCCGGCGATACCGGCGATGCCGAGTACCTCCCCACGCCGCAGCGTCAGGTCGATGTCGGTCAGTGGCAGCCGGGTGATTCCGGTCAGGCGGAGAACCTCGCTGCGGTCCCCCTGCCACCGGGTGTCCCTCGCGACGCTGCCGGTGGCCAGCGCGCCGACCGTCTCCGCTTTGTTGCCGACCATGAGTCGCACCAGCTCGTCGGGCGTCGCCGCGCTCACGTCGTCGAGGGTCGCCACGTGGGTGCCATCGCGCAGCACCGTGATGGTGTCGGCCAGGCCGTAGAGCTCGTCGAGCCGGTGCGTCACCCACAGCACGGCGATGCCGCGGTCGCGCAGGGCACGCATGTGGCCGAACAGGCTCTCCCGCTCGTGGTCGGCGAGGCCCGAGGTGGGCTCGTCGAGGATGACCAGGCGCGAGTCGAAGGCAAGCGCCTTGAGGATCTCCACGACGTGCTGCTTGAGAGCTCCCAGCGAGGCGACCCGGCAGTCGAGGTCGTCCGGCGTCAGTCCGAACTCGACCGCCAGGTCGCGGACCTTGCCCAGCATCGCGCGCTCGTCGAGAAGGCGCAGGCCGAATCGGCGGCTGCGCAGCTCGCGGCCGAGGAAGATGTTCTCGAGCACCGTCAGGTCCGGGGCCAGCGACAGCTCCTGGTGGATCGTGGTGATCCCGAGTTGCTGGGCGTCGCGCGGCTTGCGCAGGGCCACCGGCGCACCGTCGAGGAGGATCTCGCCGGAGTCGGGCGTGGTGATGCCCGACAGCAACCTGATGAGTGTCGACTTGCCGGCGCCGTTCTCACCCAACAGTGCGTGGATTTCGCCGCGACGCAGCGTCACGCTGACCCCGGCGAGCGCCACGACCCCGGGATAACGTTTCACGGCGTCGCGCACCTGAACGAGGGCGCCGTCGTCGTCACTGGGTGACCGGCGAGGAGCCGTGGAACTGTCCGACATGACATTTCGCCTTTGCCGAAGGAATTGGGACGCGCCGAACTGCCGGCGCGCGCTCTGACCCCGGGATCGGACCGTGGTGACGGCCGGTCTCGTTGTCTCGCACGGGGTGTCGTGCCGCGAGACGTTAGACGTGTACGACTGTCGTGTCAATCACTTCAGGAATCGATTTCTCAGCCGCCTGAGCGACTCTGCCACCCGGTGGCAGGACCCGCACCGGGCTTCCTGACGGCGTCCGGCCAGACCGTCATATGAGGCTCTGAGCTGGTGTTTTGTGCGAAGACATGGCGTTTCCGGGAGCCGGGACGAGGCACGACACGCAACGGCGAAGAAGGTTCGGGGCTTGACAGCGACGCCGGCTTGGTAAACGTTATCTCCACTGATCTCACGGGTCGGCAGTGCCGAGGCGTCCACCATCGCGCTCGGGTCTCGCCGGCCGCGTACCGCCACTGCACACAGCCCGCCGTCCGCGCACCGCCGGTGCCGGCAGGGCGCGACGCCACGTCCACCGGAATGCCGAAGGAGCCCCGCTCATGACCGCCGTTCCCGCCCCGCCCACCGCCATCCCGCTGGAGGAGATCGAGCGCCGCATCGCCCGCGTGCGCCGGCGGGCGGCCGCCGAGGGGCTCGGCGCGGTCCTGTCCTATGGCGACTGCTGGCGGTCGGCCAACGTCCGTTACTTCACCGACTTCCGCCCCGTCGACGGGGTGCACGACATCGCCCTGGCGCTGCTCGTGCTGCCGCTCGACGGTGAGCCGGTGCTGCTCGTGGGGGACGGGACGCTGGACTACGCGCGTGAGGTGTCGACGTTCCGGGTGGAGACCTTCGGGTCGCTCGAGCAGACCTTCACGGACCTGCTGGCGGCCCAGGGCGCCGGGCCGGTCGGCCTGGCCGGCCACGGCCTGATCCCGGCGCACCTGCACGAGCGCTGCACGGCGGCGCTCGGCGGCGCGCCACTGGTACCCACCTCGGCGGTGGCCCTGGAGAAGGCGCGCAAGTCGGCGTGGGAGCTCGGCCAGCTCCGCGAGGCCGCCCGCATCACCGACCTCGCCATGGACGCCATCCGGACCGCACTCGAGAACAACGGCCCGATGTCCGAACGCGACATGGCGCGGGTGGCCGACATCGCGATGATCGAGGCTGGCGCCGACGGCCCCGCGTACCTGTCGATGGTGCAGTCGGGTCCGCGGGCCGCGTTCAGCCTGGCCCTGCCCACCAACCGCGTCGTGCGCCCCGGTGAGATGGTGATGACCGACATCGGCGCCCGGTACGGCAACTACGTGGCCGACGGCGGCCGTGGCTTCGCCTACGGGTCCGTGACCCGGCAGCAGCGCGACATCATCGACACCGCCGCCGACGCCGTCGAGGTGGGGCTGGAGACCGCCCGGGCCGGCATCACCGCCGACGAGCTCAACAAGGTCATGCAGGCCGTACTGGTCGAGCGCGGGTACGCCCCGTACTCCAGCGAGGCCATGGGCCGCGGCACTGGCCACGGCACGGGCATGGACCCGGAGGAGGAGCTGCCGTGGATCGGCCCGGGCAACGAGACCGTGCTCGAGGAGGACATGGTCTTCACGCTCAAGGCGACGATCAACGTTCCCGAGGTCGGTGGGCTGCGGACCGAGCGGATCGTGCGGGTCACCCAGGACGGCGTGGAACCGCTGGACAACTTCCCCATGCGCAACTTCTGGTGAGTCGACCGAGTCGCTGAGGGTGTCGAGAAAGGACTGTGATGACCGGGCTCCATCCGGATCGCCTGCTGCCGGCGGGCGAGGGTGCACGGGCGATCGCCCGCGAGCTGTACGAGGCGGTCCGCGCGCTGCCCCTGTTCTGTCCGCACACGCACATCGACCCGTGGGTGCTGGCGGAGGACCGCCCCTTCCAGGACCCGTACCAGCTGTTCGTGGAGTCGGACCACTACGTTCAGCGAATCCTGATGTCGCAGGGGCTGTCCCCGGCGCAGCTCGGCCTGGCCGGGCCCGCCGGCGTCACGGCCGCCTCGCCGCGCGAGGCGTGGCGCGTCTTCGCCGCCAACTGGCACCTGTTCCGCGGTACGCCCACCCGGGTGTGGATCGAGCAGCAGTTGGTCGAGGTGTTCGGCCTGGACACTCCCCTCGGCCCGGACACCGCCGACCGGCTGTTCGATGATCTCAGCGCCCTGCTGGCCACGCCTGAGTTCCGGCCGCGGGCTCTGTTCCGCCGCTTCGGGGTGGAGTTCCTCGCCACCACCGACGCGCCGCACCAGCCGCTGACGGCCCACGAGAAGTTGCAGAACGGCGACTGGCACGGCCCGGTCGTGCCGACCTTCCGGCCGGACGCTGTGGTCGACCTGGAAAAGCCGGACTGGGTGCGGTCGGTGCAGCAGCTCGCCGAGGTCGCCGACACCGACACGTCGACCTTCGACGGCTACCTGGAGGCCCTGCGCATCCGGCGGCAGGATTTCATCCGTCTCGGGGCGACGGCGACCGACCACGGCCCGGTGCACCCGCACGCCGCCCGCGCCGCCGACCGCGTCGTGCGCGACCTGTACCGCCGACGTCTGCGGGGTCCGGTGAGCCAGGACGAGGCCGAGCTGTTCCGGTCGCACATGCTCATGGAGCTGGCTCGGATGAGTGTGGACGACGGCCTGGTGATGCAGCTGCATCCCGGGTCGACACGCAACCACGACCGCGCCATGTTCCGCGACCACGGGCCGGACATCGGCGCCGACATCCCGCACCCGGTGAACTTCGTGCACGGCCTCGAGGAGCTGCTGAACGCCTACGGCAACGTCGCGAACTTCACCCTCGTGGTCTTCACCCTCGACGAGACCACGCTGGCTCGCGAGCTGGCGCCGATGGCGGCGCACTACCCGGCGCTGCGCATCGGCGCACCGTGGTGGTTCTTCGACAGCCCGGGCGGCATGCGCCGGCACCGCGATCTCGTCACCGAGACGGCCGGCTTCTACAACGGCGCCGGCTTCAACGACGACGCGCGCTGCTTCACCTCCATCCCGGCCCGCCACGACATGGCCCGGCGGATGGACTGCGGCTTCCTCGCTGAACTGGTGGCGCAGCACCGCCTCGATCTCGACGAGGCACACGAGATCGCCCGGCTCTGGACGCGTGACCAGGCGCGCGAGGTCTACCTCCCGGACCGGACGTGAACGCCGCACTGCCGCGGCTGTCCCGACGGACGCTGCCCGGCGTGACCACCGCGGCCCGCCCGGCGTACGACCCGGCCGGCCTGACCACCGGAATCGTGCACCTGGGCATCGGGGCGTTCCACCGCGCGCACCAGGCCGCGATGACCGACGCCGCGACCGACGTCGCCGACGCCGGCTGGGGCATCGCCGGGGTGACCCAGCGCAGCACGGACGTCGTGGACCGGATGCGACCGCAGGACTGCCTGTTCACCGTGGTCACCCGGAACGGCGGCGAGCAGCTCGACGCGCGGGTCGTGGGATCCGTGACGTCGGTGCTGCACGCCGCGTCGCAGCCGGAGGCCCTGCTGGCCACCCTGTCGGCGCCGACCACACGCATCATCTCGGCCACCGTGACGGAGAAGGGGTACGCGGCGGCGCTTTCGTCGCGGACGCTGATCACCGACTCACCGTTGGTGGCCCAGGACCTCGCCGACCCGCGGCCGCACCGCAGCGTCGTCGGCCAGCTGGTGGGCGGCTTCGCCCGGCGCGCCGACCGCGGCGACCCCGGGGTCACCGTGCTGTGCTGCGACAACGTACCGAGGGGCGGCGAGCTGCTGCACGACCTGTGCCTGCAGTTCCTGGAGCGCTGGAGCTCCCACCGCGCCGCCGAGGTCGCGTCGTGGATGTCGCGGCACGTGCGGTTCCCGAACACGCTTGTCGACCGCATCGTGCCGGGTACGACGGAGGCCGACGCGCACGTCCTTACGCAGCGCCTCGGCTACCGCGACGACGCGCTGGTGACCGCGGAGAGGTACGGCCTGTGGGTGATCGAGGACGACTTCGCCGCCGGCCACCCGCAGTGGCCGGCTGACGAGGTGCGGCTGGTCAAGGACATCCAGCCGTGGAGCGACGTCAAGCTGCGGCTTCTCAACGGCGGCCACTCCCTGGTCAGCTACGTCGGGCTGCTCGACGGCCGGGAGACCGTCTCCGAGGTCATGCGGGTGGCCTGGATCCGCCAGCTGCTCGACGCCTGGCTCGACGAGGCGGGCCGGTCGCTGTGTGAGCTGCCGGAGGGGCTGGATCTCGCCACGTACCGCGACGACGTCGTCAGCCGGTTCGCCAACGACGGTATCGCGTACCGGCTCGGCAAGGTGGCCGCCGACGGCTCCCTCAAGCTGCCGACCCGCGTCGGCTCCACCGCGAGCGATCTCGTGGCCGGCGGGGCCGACGCCCGTGTCTCGGCGCTCACGCTGGCGACGTGGCTGCACTACGCCGAGCAGCCCGGCACGGTCCTCGACGACCCCAACGCGGCCCGCATCGACGAAGCGCTCGATGCCGGTCGCGAGCCACGGGCTCTCGTCGAGCGCGTGTACGGGTCGCAGGGCGTCGCTCCCCTGCCCGCCGTCCTGCAGGACGATTTCCTCGACGATGTCGCGACGGCACTCGACACCCTCCGGTTGCGTGGCGTCTCGGCGGCGGCAGGGCTGCTGGCGTAGCCCGGGCCTACCGCAGCAGCGGTACGGACACCCTCAGCCGGCTCGGCGACACCCGGCACGCGCTCGGCGACCCCACCTCCGGCCGGGCCGACTGGCAGCGGCACTGGACATCCTCACGGCCCTCGACCACCCGGACGCCGCGGCCGTCCGCGCCAAACTCCAGCTCCCGTAATCGAACCGTCGACCAACAACGGCGCCCACCCGGTCGTACTTTGGGACGATCTGGAGTCGCACCACCGTTCGTACGATGAAACCCATGCACTCTCGCCTGCACGCGGTGTTGGCCGAGCCGCGTGTCTCCCCCACCCCGACCCGGGTCTGGCGCGACTGGGCGTTGATCGTGGTCCTCGCTCCGGCGATCGTGGTGGAAGGAATCCTCCGGCCCGATCTGCCGTGGCGGGTGGGCTGCGTCGTCGTCGCGCTCGCGCTGCTGCCCGCGATCCTGTGGCGGCGGACCAGGCCGCTGCCGATGGTGGTGATCGCGTTCGGCTGCACGACGGTCGCCCCGTACGTGCTGCCCGGTGATCCCTGCCAGCTGTTCACGGCGAGCTTCCTGGTCCTGCTGACCTACGCGCTGTTCCGCTGGGGCTCCGGCCGGGACGCCGTGCTCGGTTCGTTCTTCGTGGTGGCCAAGGTGATCGCCGCCGGCCTGGTCGGCTCGATCGACGGCGGCGAACTGGTCGCCGGCTTCGCGGTGATGTTCGCCGCCGCCACGCTGGGTGCCGCGATCCGCTTCCGCGCCGCCGCCCGACTGCGCGAGCTCGATCAGGTGAAGCTGTTGGAGCGGGAACGGCTCGCCCGGGACCTGCACGACACGGTGGCCCACCACGTGTCCGCGATGGCGATCCGCGCCCAGGCCGGCATCGCCGCCTCGGCGAGCCAGCCGGGTGCCGCAGTCGAGGCGCTGCACACCATCGAGGCCGAGGCGTCCCGTGCGCTTGCCGAGATGCGCGCCATGGTCCGCGTCCTGCGCCGCGATCAGCCCGCCGACCTGGGGCCCAACCCGCAGGTCGCCGACATCGAACGGCTCGCCGGCCAGTTCCGCACCGGGCCGACCGTCGACGTGGATCTGCGCGGCGACCTCGGCGACCTGCCACCCACGGTCGGCTCCGCGCTGTACCGGCTGGCCCAGGAGTCGGTCACCAACGCCCGTCGCCACGCGCGCCACGCCACCCGCATCGAGGTCAGCGTCGCGGCCGACGACACGTCAGTGCGGCTGCGGGTCAGCGACGACGGCGAGGCCGGTGCCGCCCGCCCGACCGGCTCGCCCGGCTTCGGCCTGGTGGGCATGATGGAGCGCGCCGACCTGCTCGGCGGCACCTGCGAGGCCGGCCCCAACCCCGACCGTGGGTGGACCGTCACGGCCGTGCTTCCGCGCGAGGGGGTCGGCGCGTGACGGTTCGCGTGCTGGTGGCGGACGACCAGGAGATCGTCCGCACCGGCCTCACCATCATCCTGAACACGCAGCCCGGCATCGAGGTCGTCGGTGGGGCTGGCGACGGCCGGCAGGCGGTCGAGCTGGCCCGGCGGCTCCGCCCCGACGTGTGTCTGTTCGACATCCGGATGCCGGGCATGGACGGCATCGAGGCCACCCGGGCGCTCGCCGGGCCGACGGTCCCGGAGCCGCTCGCGGTGGTCGTCATCACGACCTTCGACCTCGACGAGTACGTGTACGCCGCGCTGCGGGCCGGCGCCCGCGGCTTCCTGCTCAAGGAGGCCGGTCCTGACCTGCTCAGCCAGGCCGTGCACGCCGCCGCCAACGGGGACGCGTTGATCGCGCCGAGCGTCACCACGCGGCTGCTGAAGGCGTTCGCCGACGCGGATCCGGCCGCGCCGCGCCAGCAGCCCGTCGAGGCCCTCACCGACCGGGAGGAACAGGTGCTGGTCGCCGTCGCGCGAGGACGCACCAACCAGGAGATCGCCGACGAGCTGTACATCACGTTGAGCACTGTCAAGTCGCACGTCACCAGCCTGATGACCAAGCTGGGTGTGCGTAACCGGGTCGAGGTGGCGATGTGGGCGTACGAGACCAACCGCGGCCGGAGGCGCTTCTGACCGGCGGAAGTACGACGACGGCACCCGACCATGGGCCGACCCGGTCGCGGCCCATCTGCCGATGAGCGGGGGCGGGTGCGGCGTCCACCATCGACGGCATGACGATGCGCGAGTGGCGGCTACCGGCCGCGTTGATCCTGCTGGGCCTGATACCGATGCTCGCCGGCGCGGGGCGGCTCACCGAGCTGGGCAGCGGACCGGGGGTCACCCCGGCGAACGCGCGCTTCGTCGCCGATCCGCTGCCGGTGGTGCTGCACATCGTCGGCGCGGTGGTGTACACGATCCTCGGCGCGTTCCAGTTCGTACCCCGTCTGCGCCGGCACGGCTGGCACCGCCGGGCCGGACGGGTGCTCGTCCCCTGTGGACTGACTGTCGCGTTCACCGGGCTGTGGATGGCCGTCGCGTACGACCTGCCGGCCCATGACAACGACGTGCTCGCCGGTATGCGGCTCGTCTTCGGCTCGGCCATGGCGAGCTCGATCCTGGCCGGTCTCGCCGCCGTGCTCCGCCGCGACATCGCCCGGCACCGCAGGTGGATGGTGCGTGGCTACGCGATCGGCCTCGGTGCCGGCACCCAGGCGTTCACCCACGCGCCGTACCTGCTCGCGACCGGCGAACAGCCCGACGGGAACCTGCGGGCCGGCCTGGTGGTCGCCGGTTGGGTGATCAACCTTGCGGTGGCCGAGTGGTACCTGCGCCGTCCGGCCCGGGTCGTCACCGCGCCGGCCCTCAAGCTGAGCTGAGCCCGCGCGCGTCGGCCGTCGGTGTCCGGCTCAGGCCGCCCCGGATGTCCTCCTCGATCCGCTTCGCGGCGGCCAGCAGCGGCGGGAGCAGCTCTCGACGGATCATCTCGAAGGACCCCCGGCTGGCGTGCGCGGAGACGTTCACCGCGGCGATCACCGACCCGTTCTCGCCGTGGATCGGCGCGGCCACCGAACGCAGCCCCTCCTCCAACTCCTGGTCCACGATGGCGTACCCCTGGGCGGCGATCTTCGTCAGGACGGCGCGCAGCTTGACCGGGTCGGTGACGGTGCGCCGGGTCAGCGGCCGCAGCTGCGCGGCGGCGAGGTAGTCGTCCAGCCACTCGACCGGTTGCGCGGCGAGCAGCACCCGGCCCATCGAGGTGGCGTACGCGGGGAACCGGGTGCCGACGCTGATCCCCACCGTCATGATCCGCTTGGTGGGCACGCGGGCGACGTAGACCACCTCGTCGCCGTCGAGCACCGACACCGAGCAGGACTCACGCACCTGCGCGACCAGCGCCTCCATGTGCCGTTGCGCGACCTCGGGCAGGCTCAGGCTGGACAGGTACGCGTAGCCGAGTTCGAGGATCCGGGCCCGCAGCGAGAAGAGCCGGCCGTCGGTGTGCACGTAGCCCAGCTCGACCAGGGTGAGCAGGAACCGGCGTGCCGCGGCCCGGGTCAGCCCGGTCCGTCTGGCCACCTCGCTGAGCGTGAGCTGCGGATGTTCGCCGTCGAACGCCCGGATCACCGCGAGGCCGCGCTCCAGCGACTGAACGAACTCCGGCGACCTCGTCGCCTCCTCGCTCACGCTCACCCGGCCTCCTGCCGCAGGGTCTCCCGGGCCACCTTGAACGCCCGGTTCGCCGCCGGTACACCAGCGTAGACGCCGACCTGGAGCAGGACCTCCGCCACCTCCTCGGGGCTGAGCCCGTTGCGCAGCGCGGCCCGGACATGCATCGCCAACTCCTCGTCGTCGTGCAGGGTGGCGAGCACGGCGAGGGTGACGCAGCTACGGGTCCGTCGGTCGAGGCCCGGCCGGCTCCACACCTCCCCCCAGGCGTAGCGGGTGATGAAGTCCTGGAAGTCGGCGGTGAACTCGTCAGTGCCGGCGATCGCCCGGTCCACGTGCGCGTCACCCAGCACCTGTCGACGTACCGTCATGCCGGCCTCGTGCCGCTCGCGGTCGTTCATCCGTCACCACGTCCCTCGTGGAAGTGTTCCAACAGGAGTCGGCACACCTGCTCGGGTTGCTCGACGTTGGCCAGGTGCGCCGCCGGGTCGACCACCGCCAGCCGGGCCCGTGGAATGCGACCGACGATGTCGCGGGCGTGCTCCACCGGGGTGGCCGGGTCGTCCGCTCCGGCGATGACAAGCGTCGGCGCGGCGACCCGGCCGAGGTCGGGTCGGAGGTCCATCGCGGCTATCGCCTCGCAGCAGGCGGCGTATCCGGCCGGCGACGTCGCGGTGAGCAGGGCGCGGTGGGTGGCGATCACCTCCGGCCGCGCGGCGGCGAAGGCCGGGGTGAACCAGCGGGCCACCACCGCGTCGGCGATCGCCGGCAGGCCCTCGGCCCGTACCGTCGCGGCTCGTTCCCGCCACTGCTCGGGTGGGCCGAGCGACGCCGACGTGCAGAGCAGCGCCAGCCGCCGCACCCGATCGGGCGCGTACGTGGCGAGCCACATGCCCACCATGCCTCCGAGGGACAACCCCGCGTAGTGGACCCACGGCACGTCGAGGTCGTCAAGCGTCCGCAGCAACTCCCGGCCCAGCAGGTCCAGCGTGTACGGTCCGGGCGGCACCGCCGAGCGGCCGTGGCCCAGGTGGTCGTACCGGATGACCCGGAACCGTTGGGCGAGCGCCGGCACCTGCGGTTCCCACATGGCGGCGGCGGTGCCGAGGGAGCTGCCCAGCAGCAGCACCGGCGCGGCGGCCGGGCCGTCGACGGTGAGGTGCAACCGGGTGGTCATCCGCCCGCTCCCCGGACGGCGGCCAGGGCACTGTCGACGAACCGGCCGGCCGAGCCGAGCCAGCGGTACGGGTCGAGCGCCTCGGCCAGCTCCGTATCGGACAGGTGGGCGCGGACCTCGGGGTCGGCGAGCAGCGCGGCGCGGAACGAGGGTTCGGCGGCGGCGCGGGTCACCAGGTCGTGGGCGACGCGGCGGCCGACTGCGGGTGCCAGGCGCGCGGCAACCGCCTCGGCGAGCAGGAGGCCGTCGGTCGCGTCGAGGTTCTCCCGCATCCGCTCCGGGCGGACCTGGAGCCCGGTCAGCATCCGGGCGCACCGGGCGGTGGCGCCACCGGTCACGTGCAGCAGATCGAGCAGCGGCTCCCACTCGGCGTGCCAGCCGCCCGCGGCCCGCTCGTGCTCCTGCACCGCCGTGGCGAACAGGGTGGCGACGAGACCCGGACCGCGTCGCGCCGCGGCCGTGACGAGGATCGAGTCCACCGGGTTGCGCTTGTGCGGCATGGCCGAGGAGCCACCTCGTCCGGTGCCGCCCTCGGCGACCTCACCCACCTCGTTCTGGGCGAGCAACCCGACGTCGAGCGCGATCTTGCCGGCGGCCACCAGGAGCCCACCGAGGGCGGCGGCCAGATCGAGCCAGGGTTGACGGCGGGTGTGCCAGGGCAGCGGGCTCGGCGGGAGGCCCAGGTGCGCCGCGAACCGCTCGGTGACCTCGGCACCGGCCGGGCCGAACGCGGCCAGGGTGCCGACCGCGCCACCGAGTTGCGCGGGCTGTGCGGCGCGGGCCTGACGCAGTCGGTCCCGCGCCTGGACCAGACCGGTCAACCAGCCCGCGGCCTTGAGTCCGAACGTGCTGGGTGCCGCCTGCTGCCCGAGTGTCCGGGCGACCATCACGGTGTCCCGGTGCGCGTCGGCCAGCCGGGCGGCGGCGTCCACTGCCACGTCGAGCTGAGCCAGCAGCGGCCCGAGCGCCCGCACCGCCACCAGGACCAGCGCGGTGTCCAGCACATCCTGGCTGGTCGCTCCGGAATGCACCCAGGCCCGGGCGTGCTCCGGCACGGCCGCGGTCAGCTCGCCCACGAGCGGGACGACCGGGTTGCCGGTGGCGTCGGCGGCCCGGCCGAGCGCCGCCGGGTCGTACCGCTCGGCGCGGCACTGCTCGGCGATCGCCTCGGCCGCCGGTACGGGCACGATGCCGGCGTCCGCTGCGGCCCGGGCGAGCGCGGCCTCCACGTCGAGCATCGCCTGGAGCACTGCCGGGTCGCTGAGTTCCGCGTCGACGTCCGGGGCGCCGGAGAGGCCGCCGAGCAGACCGTCAGAGGGCGAAGAAGACGGTCTCACGGTCGCCCTGAAGGTGGATGTCGAACCGGAACCCGTCCGGGGCGGGACTGGCCAGCAGGGTGTCACGGCGGTCGGCGTCGACGCTGCGCAGCACGGGGTCGGCGGCGTTCGCCGTCGACTCGTCGGGGAAGTAGAGCCGGGTGACGAGGCGGTGCAGCAGCCCACGCCCGAAGACCGACAGGGTCAGGTGGGGTGCTTCGGTGCCGCCGTCCGGCTCGGGCAGCGCACCCGGCTTGACGGTCAGCAGCCGGTACCACCCCAGCCCGTCGGTCTCGCTTCGCCCGAATCCGCGAAAACCCGCGAGCGCGGACGGCCGGGCTCCCCGAGGGTCGTCCGGATGGTCGAACCGGCCCTCCGGGTCGGCCTGCCAGCTCTCCACCATCGCGTCGACCACGGGCGTCCCGGTGCCGTCGACGATCCGACCGCTGATCCAGAACGCGCCCGGCGTGCCCTCGGGTACGACGTACGGGCCGTCGGGCCAGTGCAGACCGATGTGCAGGTACGGCCCGACGGTCTGCGCGGGCATGACGCCCAACTGCTCACTCATCGTCGTCCTCGTCCTCGAAAGGAGTGCTCTCCCGGCCGCGCAGCACGATGTCGAATTCGTACGCCAGCGCCCACTCCGGTGCGGTGCTGGCGTGGTCGTACCGGGCGATCATCCGTTCCCGGGCCTTCGGGTCGCGGACCGAGTTGAAGATCGGGTCCTGGAAGAAGAGCGGGTCGCCCGGGAAGTACATCTGCGTCACCAGCCGCTGGGTGAACGCGCGACCGAAGAGGGAGAAGTGGATGTGCGCCGGCCGCCAGGCGTTGTCGTGGTTACGCCAGGGGTAGGCGCCGGGTTGCACGGTGATGAACCGGTAGCGCCCCTGGTCGTCGGTGAGCGCCCGGCCCACCCCCTCGAAGTGGGGGTCGAGTGGCGCCGGCCAGGTGTCCCGTGCGTCGCGGTACCGACCGGCGGCGTTGGCCTGCCAGATCTCGACAAGCGTGTGGGGTACCGGTCGGCCGTCACCGTCGCGGACCCGCCCGTGCACGATGATCCGCTGTCCCTGCGGCTCGCCGTCGTGCTGGCGGGTCAGGTCGTGGTCGAGCGCACCGAGCCGCCCCTCCCCCAGCAACGGCCCGGTGATCTCGGTCAGCCGCTGCGGCAGATAGACCAGTGGGTGTCTCGGCGCCCGCGCCACTGTCGACTTGTAGCCGGGGCTGAGCAGGGGTGGGTGGGCGTCGACATCGTCGCGCCGGTACCGCGGTAGCACCAGACCACTGTCGGCCTCGGTGTCCTGAGTGGTCATTGTCGTCTCCCGTCGGACTTCATCGCCTCCAGCGCCCGCAGCACCGCGAGTTCCCGTGCCGTCGGCGGCGCACCGGTGGCCAGTCCCTCGGCGACGGCGAGGTCCCAGCCGGTGGCCGCCCGCGCCTGCTCCCGGGTCACGCCGGGGTGCAGGTGGGTCAGTGTGAGTTCGCAGGTGACCGGGTCGGGTGCGAGGACGCCGAGGTCGGTGATCACCACTCGGGGGCCTCCGCCCCGCAGACCGAGTCGCTCCCGGTCGCCCGGGCCCGTCCCGTACCCGACCGAGGTGACGAAGTCGACCCGTTCGGTGAACGTCCGGAGGTCCTGTCGGACGATCACCACGACCTCGCCGCAGGAGGCGGCGATCTCCGGGGCACCACCGGCGCCGGGTAGCCGGACCGTCGGGGCGTCGTAGTCGCCGCCGACGACAGTGGTGTTGATGTTGCCGTAGCGGTCGAGCTGCGCGGCGCCGAGGAAGCCCACGTCGATCCGGCCGGGCTGGAGCCAGTAGTTGAACACCTCGGGCACCGAGACGACCGCGTCAGCGGTGTCGGCGAGGATCCCGTCTCCGATGGAGAGCGGAAGCCGGTCCGGCTTCGCGCCGAGGCACCCGGATTCGTAGATGAGCACCAGGTTCGGGGCGTGGGTCGCCCGGGCGAGGTTCGCCGCGGTGCTGGGCAGCCCGATCCCGACGAAGCAGGCGGCGCCGTCGCGTAGTTGCCGTGCGGCGGCGACGGTCATCATCTCGTCCGCGGTCCAGTCCGCCATCGCGTCCCCCCGCTCGCCGGGCTGACTCATGCCGCCGCGCCGGCCTTGTGCACGTGCTCGTCCAGCCAGGCCCGGAAGGTGTCGCGGTGCCGGCTGACGGCGTCCCAGTCCCGGTAGAAGTCGTTGTCCCGCACCGAGTAGCCGTGGGCGTAGGAGGGGTGCGCGCCGCCGGGCACCTCGGCCACCGCGGTGACCGCCCAGCCGGGCAGGATCACCTGCCCGGGTACGGGTTCCAACTCGTCCACGATCTCCTCGACGGTGACCAGTGACCGGTGGGCGGCGAGCACCGCCTCCTTCTGCACGCCGGTGATGCCCCACATCTGCACGTTGCCGTTGCGGTCGGCGCGCTGGGCGTGCACCACAGTCACGTCCGGACGCAGGGCGGGGACGGCGGTCAGCGTCTCGCCGGTGAACGGGCAGGTGATGGGCCGGATGTTGGTGGTGTGCTGAGGCAGGTCGGTGCCGGTGTAGCCGCGCAGGACGGCGAACGGCAGCCCGGACGCCCCGGCGACGTACCGGTTGGCCATGCCCGCGTGACTGTGCTCCTCCAGGTCGAGTGGGCGTGGCCAGGCGTGCTGCACGGCGTCCCGGAAGCGGTGCAGCGACCCGACGCCCGGGTTGCCACCCCAGGAGAAGACCAGGCGACGGGCGCAGCCCGCCCCGATGAGCTGGTCGTAGATGACGTCGGGGGTCATCCGCACGAGGGTCAGATCCTGCCGTCCCTGGCGGATGATCTCGTGGCCGGCGGCGAACGGAATGAGGTGCGTGAACCCTTCCAGGGCCACCACGTCGCCGTCGCGGACCAGGTGCGCCACGCCGTCGGTCAGCGAGACGAGCTTCGCCATGGGCCTCCCCGCCTCCTGCCCGAACCGTGCTGCCGCCAGCCGTTCGCTATGCGGACTGCCGTACTCATCTCGAACGTACGACGGGGAACGACATCCGTCAACGACAGGCGGGACCGCCGTCCACAGTGCCCGGCAATCACGCCCGGCGATGCGTTGACGCGAGCCGGACCACGTGCCAACGTTCATGGAGAGAACGGCCGTTCGGTAAGCGAACAACTCCGGGCCCTTCGTGAGCGGAAGTCCGCCCGGTCACCCCGGGCCGGCCCACCGGCCCCACGCTCCGAGGAGGACCGCCATGACACTGCTGGACGTCACGACCTGGCAGGGCACCCTGCACAGCGACGGCTGGGTGGAACCGGCCGGCGGCACGGCACCCGTGCGATCCCCCGCCACCGGCGAGGAAATCGGCCAGGTCGGCCTGGCGAACGCCGAGGACGTGACGCGCGCCTGCGCTCGCGCCGCCGCCGCCCAGCGCGCCTGGGCCGCCACCGGCTACGCCGAACGGGCCGCTGTGCTGCGCCGGGCCGGGCAGCTGTTCGAGCAGCACGCCGCCGAGATCGGCGACTGGATCGTGCGAGAGTCCGGGTCCATCCCACCCAAGGCCGGCGTCGAGACCGACACCGCGGCGCAGGAGTGCTACGAGGCGGCGGCGCTGGCCTCGCACCCGCTCGGCGAGATCATCCCGAGCGCGCAACCGCGGCTCAGCCTGGCTCGCCGGTTGCCCGTCGGCGTCGTCGGGGTCATCGCCCCGTTCAACTTCCCGCTCATCCTGGCCACCCGTTCCGTCGCCCCGGCGCTGGCCCTGGGCAACGCCGTGGTGCTCAAGCCCGATCCGCGCACCGCGGTCTGCGGCGGTGTCTCGATCGCCCGGGTCTTCGAGGAGGCCGGCCTGCCCGACGGGCTGCTGCACGTCCTTCCCGGCGGGGTCGAGGTCGGGGAGGCGCTGGTGGCCGACCCAAACGTACGGGTGATCAGCTTCACCGGGTCGACCGCCGCCGGCCGCAAGGTCGGCGAGGCGGCGGCACGCCACCTCAAACGCGCACATCTCGAACTCGGCGGCAACTCGGCGCTGATCGTGCTCGACGACGCCGATCTGGACCTCGCGGTCTCCGCCGGCGCCTGGGGGTCGTTCCTGCACCAGGGCCAGATCTGCATGACCACCGGCCGGCACCTGGTGCACGAGAGTCTGTCCGAGCGGTACGTCGAGCGTCTGGCGGAGAAGGCGAACCATCTGCCGGTCGGCGACCCGGCGAAGGAGCAGGTGGCGCTCGGGCCGATCATCGACGAGCGTCAGCGCGACAAGGTCCACGCACTGGTCACGGCGAGCATCGACGCGGGCGCCCGACTGGCGGCCGGGGGCACGTACGAGGGGCTGTTCTATCGGCCGACGGTGCTCACCGACGTCACCCCCGCGACCCCGGCGTACGCCCAGGAGGTCTTCGGCCCGGTTGCGCCGGTGATCACCTTCGCCGACCAGGACGAGGCCGTGCAGTTGGCCCGGCAGACCGAGTACGGCCTGTCGCTGGGGATCCTCAGCCGTGACGTGATGAGGGCGATGGCCCTCGCCGACCGGATCCCCAGCGGGATCGTGCACATCAACGATCAGACAGTGAGCGACGAGGCGGTGGCGCCGTTCGGTGGGGTGGGGGCGTCCGGCACCGGATCCCGGTTCGGTGGGCCCGCGGCGAACGTCGAGGCGTTCACCGAGACCCAGTGGCTCACCGTGCAGGGCGCCATTCCGCGGTACCCGTTCTGACAGCGGGAGGAGAGGAGCATGCCGGGAATGCGTACCCAGGTCGGCATCGTCGGCGCCGGGCCGGCCGGGCTCATGCTGTCGCACCTGCTGCACCTGCGCGGGATCGAGTCCGTGGTGCTGGAGAGCCGCAGCCGCGACCACGTCGAGCACCGGCTCCGGGCCGGGGTCCTCGAACAGGGCTCGGTCGACCTGCTCTGCCGCAGCGGCGTCGGTGAACGGCTGCGACGGGAGGGGCTGCGCCACGAGGGCATTGAGCTGCGCTTCGCCGGGGAGTCACACCGGGTGCCGATGGCGGATCTGACCGGGCGGGCGATCACCGTCTACGGGCAGCAGGAGGTGGTCAAGGACCTGATCGCCGCCCGACTCGCGGCCGGTGGCTCGATTCTCTTCGAGGCCGACGCGGTACGCCTGGACGGTCTCGACTCGGACTCACCGGTCGTCCACTTTCGGCGGGACGGGCGGGACGAGGAGCTGCACTGCGATTTCGTGGCCGGCTGCGACGGGTTCCACGGGGTGAGCCGCGCTGCGGTGCCCGAGGGGGTGCTGACCACCTATGAGCGGGCGTACCCCTTTGCCTGGTTGGGCGTCCTCGCCGCCGCGGCGCCGGCGGTGGACGAACTCATCTACGCCAACCACGAACGGGGTTTCGCCCTCTACAGCATGCGCTCCCCCGAGATCTCCCGGCTGTATCTACAGGTCGCGCCGGACGAGGACATCGCAGCGTGGCCGGACGAGCGGATCTGGACGGAGCTGCGGGCCCGGTTGGAGACGGTGCCGGGATGGTCGCTCAACGAGGGGCCGATCCTGGAGAAGTCCATCACCCCGATGCGCAGCTTCGTGGTCGAGCCGATGCGCTGGGAGCGGTTGTTCCTGGCCGGGGACGCCGTGCACATCGTCCCACCCACCGGCGCGAAGGGCATGAACCTCGCCCTCGCCGACGTCGCGCTGCTCGGGGACGCGTTCGCCGCGTGGTACGGCGAGGGCCGCACCGATCTGCTGGACGCCTACTCGGCCACGGCGCTACGCCGGGTCTGGCGGGCCCAGCACTTCTCCTGGTGGATGACCTCGATGCTGCACCGGCTGGAGCGCGACGACCCGTACGAGACGAAGCTGCAGACCGCCACGCTGAGGTACGTCGCCACCTCCGAGGCGTACGCCAGGAGCCTGTCCGAGAACTACGTGGGCCTGCCCGAGGTCTGAGCGCGAGCCGGTGCGACGCCTCCACAGCAGAGCGTTGTTCAACTTATTCATGACGGGCGTCAGAAATTATTGACTTTCAATGGCGGGGTGACTGACCATGGCCAACACAGCGGCGTGCGCCCCCACGCAGCGGTAGTTCACCTGCAGATCCGAGGCATCCGCCGACTTCCGACGCACCCACCACCCCCGCCCAGGAAGGGCCTCGTCAATGAAGAAGGTCATGGCTCTCGGGCTGATCGCCGCTACCGCGATCGCCCTCACCGGATGTACCGACTCCGACGCGTCCAACCCGTCCGACCAGACCTCGGGGGGCCTGCGCAAGGTCCGCGTCGCGGCGCTGCCCATCACCGAGACCGCCGCGCTCTGGGGCGGCGTCAAGGCGGGCATCTTCGCCGAACGCGGGCTCCAGGTCGAGGTGCTGCCCGCCCAGGGCGGCGCGCAGGCCATTCCGGCGCTCATGAACGGCGACATCGACTTCGCGATCGGCCAGCCCTTCGGCCCGTTCCGGGCCGACCTGCGGGACCTCGGCGTCGTCATCATCGGCAACTACGCCTCCTCGTACGCCGACGGCGACGACATCAACGCCGTGGTCGCCTCCGCGAAGTCCGGCATCAAGCGGCCGGCCGACCTCGCTGGCAAGCGGGTCTCGGTCAACAGCCTGGGCGCGGCCGGCGACGTGACGATCATGGCGGCGGTCGAGAAGGACGGCGGCGACCCGACGAAGATCAAGTTCGTCGAGGTCGCCTTCCCGGACGCCCCGGCCCAGCTCGAATCCGGCAACATCGACGCCGCCTGGGTGCCGGAGCCCTTCGTCACCCAGCTGAAGGCCCGCGGCGACACCTTCGTCGTCGCGCCCTACCAGGCGGTGGTGCCCGGCCTGACCACGCTCACCACCATCACCACAAAGGAACGCACCGAGAAGGACGCCAAGCTGGTCGAGGATTTCACCGCGGCGATGAAGAAGACGCTGGAGTGGGCCAAGGACCCCGCCAACGAAGCGGCGCTGCGGCAGGCCATCAAGGACAACCTGCAGCTGCCCCCGCCGGTGGCCGAGTCGGTGCGGCTGCCGGCCTTCGGTTGGGAGGTCGACCGGTCGAGCCTGCAGACGCTCGCCGAACTCGCGCAGAAGTACAAGGTTCTCGACAAGCAACCCAACTTCGACCGTCTCATCCAGCAGCAGTAGCCGGCGCGATCCCGCCCTCCCCGACCCTCGGACCGGGGAGGGCCTCGCCGCCCGCCTGACGACGGGAGTGACATGCGCGTGTTCCCCACCCGACGCCTGCGCGCGTTACGCAAGGCGCTGCTGGGCGTCGTCGGCCTGACCGGGTTCCTCGTCGTCTGGCAGCTGATCCCGATGCTGGGCCTGATCAACCCGCTGTACCTGCCGTACGTGACGGACGTGCTGGCGCGGCTGTTCGAGCAGCTCGTCGACCTCGCGTTCTGGCGGCGGCTGGGCAGCACCATGACGTCCTGGGCGATCGGCCTGACGGTGGCGACGGTCGCCGCCCTCGTCCTCGGCACGGTCGTCGGGTTGGTGCCGTTCCTGCGGCGCGCGACCCACACGGTTGTCGAGTTCCTGCGACCGATCCCGTCGGTCGCCCTCATCCCGCTCGCCGTGCTGATGTTCGGCATCCAGCGGCAGGCCGCCCTCGTCATCATCATCTACGCGTCGTTCTGGCAGGTGTTCGTGCAGGTGATCTACGGCGTCGCCGACGTCGACGCGGTGGCTCGCGACACCGCCCGCAGTTTCGGTCTGACCCGGCGGGAGCAGTTGTCGCACCTCGTCCTGCCGACCACCCTGCCGTACCTCATGACGGGCCTGCGCCTCGCCGCCGCGGTGGCGCTCATCCTCGCCATCACCGCGGAGATGGTGATCGGTAACCCCGGCCTCGGGCGCATGATCGAGCTGTCCCGGTCCGCCGGAGACGCCGCCGGCCTGTACGCGCTGGTCGTGGTCACCGGCCTGCTCGGGCTCATGGTGAACATCGTCTTCCGGTTCATCGAGCGTCAGGTGCTGTCGTGGCACCAGTCGGTACGAGGAGAGGAGCCGTTGTGATCGCGTACACCGGGCGGATCGCCACCACGGCACGCAGCCGGACGGTCGGATCCCGGATCGCGACGAGCCTGCTCTACCCGCTGGGGCTGCCGACGCTGCTGCTGGTGCTCTGGGGTCTGGTGGCGACGAGGACGACGAGTCGGTTCTTCCCCGACCCGTTGACGATCGCCGAAGCCTTCCGGGAGACCTGGGTCGGCCCGGCGTTCGTCGAGGACGTACTGCCCAGCCTCGCCCGCCTCGGCCTCGGTGTCGTCGCGTCCATTGTGCTCGGCATTGCCGCCGGCACCGTCATCGGGCTGACCCGCTGGTTGCGCGAACTCCTCGAACCGCTGCTGGAGTTCCTCCGGGCCATCCCGCCACCGGTGCTGATCCCGGTGGTGATGCTCCTGCTCGGGATCACCGACACCATGAAGGTGGTCGTGATCGCCTCCGGCGCGGTCTGGCCGATCCTGCTGAACACGATCGAGGGTGTCCGGGGGACGGACAGCGTCATGACGGAGACCGCGGAATCGTTCCAGGTCACTTGGTGGGAGCGGCTCTGGTTCCTCGTTCTCCCGGCCGCCAGCCCACGGATCATGGCTGGGGTTCGGCAGGCCCTCTCGGTCGCGCTGATCCTGATGGTCATCTCCGAGATGTTCGCCTCCTCCTCCGGCCTCGGCTACCGGATCGCCTACTTCCAGCGCAACTACCTGATCGCCGAGATGTGGAGTGGCATCCTCCTCCTCGGTCTCGTCGGCGTCTTCCTCGCCGTAGCTTTCGGTCTCGTCGAACGGCGTGTTCTGCGCTGGTACCACGGAATCAGGGAGGTCAACCGTGCCTGATCGGAGCACCCTGCTGCGGGTGGAGCACCTGCGGAAGGTCTACGAGTCGGCGACGGGCACCGTCGAGGCGATCGGGGACATCAGCTTCACGATGGACGCCGGTGAGCTCGTCTGCATCGTCGGGCCGTCCGGATGTGGCAAGACCACCCTGCTGAAGTGCCTCGCCGGCCTGCTGCGGCCCACCAGCGGCGTGGTCGAGATGGACGGCTCGCCGGTGACCGGGCCCAGCCCGGCCATGGCCGTCGTGTTTCAGGAGTACGGCCGCAGCCTCTACCCCTGGCTGACGGTGCGCGGGAACGTCGAGCTGCCACTGCGGCACAAGAAGCTCACCCGCGCGGCCCGGAACAAGCTGGTCGTCGACGCTCTTGAGGCGGTGGGCCTCGCGCACGCCGCGCGAAGCCACCCGTGGCAGCTCTCCGGGGGGATGCAACAGCGGGTGGCGATCGCGCGGGCGATCGCCTACCAGCCCGATGTCCTGATCATGGACGAGCCGTTCGCGGCCGTTGACGCGCAGACCCGGGCCGACCTGGAGGACCTGGTGCGTGAGCTGCACGCCAGCCGCACCATCTCGGTTGTCTTCGTCACCCACGACATCGACGAGTCGGTGTATCTCGGTCAGCGGGTTCTAGTATTGTCCACGTCGCCGACCTGGGTCCAGGAGGACCTCGCGATCGACCTGCCGCCGGAGCGCGATCAGATCACGACCCGCGCTCTGCCCCGTTTCACGGAACTGCGGACGCACGTCTACGACCAGATCCAGCGGGCCAAGCGCGGGCAGGCTGTGGCCCCGCGATCCGCGCGGTGATCGGCGGCCAGGCCAACGAGTTCGCCGAAGGGAAGGGCTGTGGGTAGTCGTCAGCCGAAGCAGTTGTTGCTCGCCTTCTTCGGCGAGCACGTCGTCGACGCCGCCACGGGACCCATCCGGGCGAGCGCTCTGATCAACGTGCTGGAAGGCGCGGACGTCGCCGCGCCGGCCACCCGCGCGACCCTCGACCGTCTCGTGCACAGCGGCATCCTCGCCCGCAGCCGGAGCGGCCGGGAGACGCTGTTCTCACTGACCGAGCACGGGGCCGCGGTGTTGCGCGAGGCGACAGACCGCGTTCGCGGCCCGCGGCCGTTCGACCCACAGGGCAGCGGGTGGACCCTGGTCACCTTCTCGATCCCGGAGGGCCAGCGGATGCTGCGGCACCGGCTGCGTTCCACCCTCACCTGGGAGGGCTTCGCGCCGCTCCGGGACGGGCTCTGGCTCGCGCCCGGCGAGGTCGACCTCGCCGGGTCGTTGGAGCGGCTGCGGCAGGACCTCGCGCCCAACACGGTGGTCGCCTTCCACGCCCGTGAACTCGCCGGCTTCCCGATCGGCGAGAGCGTGCGCGCGGCCTGGGACATCGAGGCGATCCGACGTGCGCACCTCGCCTTCATCGAGGTGTGGGACGACCCGTCGCTGGCGATGGCGCCGAGCGCCCTCACCGTACGAACCATGCTCGTGGCGGACTGGCTCGCGCTGCTGCGCGCCGACCCGAGGCTGCCGGCCGAGTTCATGGACGCGGAATGGCCCGCCGCGAGATCGGTGCGGACCTACCGCCGGGTGCACGACAAGCTGGCCGAGGCGTCCGCTGCGGAGTTCGCCGAACTCGTCGCGGCCCGGCCCGCGACTAGGCGCCGAATCGGGTCCGCAGATCGGCCTTCCGCACCTTCCCCGACGCCGTCCGCGGCAGCTCGTCCACGATGATGACGTTCTTCGGGAGCTTGTAGCGCGCGATCCTGCCCTCCAGGCGGGCCCGGACGGTGGCGGTGTCCACGGACGCCCCGTCCCGGACGGTCACAATCGCCCATGGCACCTCCCCCCAACGCTCGTCCGGTACGCCGATGACCGCGGCCGAGGTCACCCCGTCGACCTCGGTGAGCAGCTGCTCGAGTTCGAGCGGGTAGATGTTCTCGCCCCCCGAAATGATCATGTCCTTGAGGCGGCCGGAGATGTAGAGGTAACCGTCGGCGTCCAGGTGGCCGAGGTCGCCGGAGCGGAACCACCCATCGGCCGTGAACGCCTCGGCGGTCGCCTCCGGCAGCCCGTGGTAGCCGGGGAAGACGTTGGGACCGGCCACCTCGATCTCACCGACAGCGCCGGCGGGCAGCACCGCACCGGCCGCATCGGTGATCCGCACGTCGGTGAAGAAGTGCGGCAGACCGACACTGCCCTGCTTGACGCGGGTCATCGTGGGCGGCAGCGCGGTGGCGCCCGGCGCGGCCTCGGTCATTCCGTAACCCTGGGAGAACGACAGGCCCCGCGCCTCGTACGCGTTGAGGATGCGGGCCGGCACCGCCGACCCTCCGCAGGTGAGCTTCGTCAACGTCGACAGGTCGGTCGACGCCCAGGCGGGGTGGTCGGCCAGCAGCTGGTAGGTGGTCGGCACACCGCTGAGCATGGTGACCCCGTGCCGCTCGATCTGGGCGAGCGCGCGGCCCGGCTCGAAGCCCCTCTCGATGACCATCGTGGCGCCCTTGAGGATGACGGGCAGGGCGCCCATCCCGAGCGAGGCGACGTGGAACAGCGGCGAGATCATGAGGGCGACGTCGGCGGAGACGACGTCGTAGTCGACCACACAGTTGAGCGCCACCCAGGTGAGGTTGCCGTGGGTCAGCACCGCGCCCTTGGCCCGACCGGTCGTGCCCGAGGTGTAGACGATCGCCGCCGGGTCCTCGTGGGCGGTGTCGGCGTGGTCGGTGAACGGGGTGACGGCGGCCCGGGCCAGGTGGGCCAGCCCGGGCCGGTCCGCGGTGCCCTCGCCGTTGACGATGACGTACGGGGTCCGGGCGGTCGCCGCGGCGGAGGCCACCGGCACCGCGAAGTCCGGGTCGTGGATCAGCACCCGCGCGGCACAGTCGGCGAGGACGTAGCCGATCTCGGGTGCGGCGAGCCGGGTGTTGACCGGCACGAAGACCGCCCCGACCTGCGCCGCCCCGAACATCACCTGAAGGAGTTCGGGGCTGTTCTCACCCAGGTAGGCGACGGAGTCGCCGTTGCCGACGCCCCGCTCCCGCAGCACCGCGGAGATCCGGTCCGTGGCGTCGGCGAACTGGCGGTACGTCATGGGCGACCGGTCGCCGTGGATGATCGCGATCTGGTCCGGGGACTTGAGCCGGCGCTTGGCCAGCCAGGCGCCAATTCCGTGCTGGTGCATCATCAATCTCCTGGGGGTGGAGGTGGTGTGCTCGCCCGGCTCGACGGATGCCCCCGGGCTCAGGCGTAGAAGCGGTACAGCCCGCGCGCGACGACCGCCGGCTTGGTCCCGCCCTCGATCTCGATCGTCTGGTCGACGGCGAGCTGGTAGCCGCCGCGGACCTCGACGACCTCGACGACTGTGGCCCGCATGCGCACCCGAGCCCCAACCACGACCGGCGCGGGGAAGCGCACCTTGTCGAGGCCGTAGTTCACCTTCGTGGTCACGCCCTTGACCTCGAGCAGCTCGGTCCAGAAGGGAACCGCCAGGGAGAGGGTGAGGAAGCCGTGCGCGATCGGCGCGCCGAACGGGCCAGTCTTCGCCCGCTCCGGGTCGACGTGGATCCACTGGTGGTCGTCCGTGGCGTCCGCGAACAGGTCCACCTGGTCCTGGGTGACAGTGCGGTACCCGGTGTGGCCGAGGTCGGTGCCGGCGAGGTCGCCGAGCCGCTCGTAGGTGATGGTCGTCGTCATGGCATTTCCTCTCGTCGTCACCGGGCCAGGCCCAGCAGTCGGGCCGCGTTGTCCTTCAGGATGCCCGGGAGCACGTCCGGCTTGAGATCGGTCGACTGCACGTCGCGAAGCCACCGGTCCGGGGTGAGCATCGGGTAGTCGGTGCCGAAGAGCACCCGGCGCTTCAGCAGCGAATTCGCGTAGCGCACCAGCTCGGCCGGGAAGTACTTCGGGCTCCAGCCGGACAGGTCGATCCAGGTGTTGTGCTTGTGCGTGGCCACCGACAACGCCTCGTCCTGCCAGGGCACCGACGGGTGGGCCATGATGATCTGGAGGTCGGGGAAGTCGGCCGCGATCGGATCGAGCAGGATCGGGTTCGACCGGCCGAGGCGCAGACCGTAGCCGCCCGGCGTACCCGCGCCGATGCCGGTCTGCCCGGTGTGGAAGAGCGCCGGGACGCCGGCCCGCTCCAGCAGGCCCCACAGCGGCGCGTACTCGTCGTGGCTGGGATCGAAGCCCTGCACAGTGGGGTGGAACTTGAAGCCACGGACGCCCTCCTCCCGGATCAACCGGTCGGCGAGTTCGACTGCCGCTCCCCCGGTGCGCGGGTCCACCGAACCGAACGGGATGAGCACGTCGGCGTGCTCGGCCGCCGCGCGGGCGATCTCGACACTCGACAGTGGCTGGTGCTTCAGTTGGGTACGCGCGTCCACGGTGAAGACGACAGCCGCCATGTGCCGCTCGCGGTAGTACCGCGCCACCGCGTCGACAGCGGGCCGTGGGCCGTCGGTCTTGAAGTACGCCGACGCCGCTGCCACGAGCGGTTCGGGCAGTGAGGTGTGACCGTGGTCGTCGACCTCGATGTGCACGTGCATGTCGATCGCCGTGACGTCATCGAGGTCGATCGCGGGCTGGTACATGGGCCAACCTTCGTCCGGCGGGTCGGTGCGGGCAGGTCTGCTCGGGCCGGTCAGGACGGCGCGGGCTCGAACTCCTCAGGGAGTTTCGGGAAGCGTTCGCCGACACTCTGCGCGGCACCGGCGAACCTCGTCGGCCAGGCCTCCACCAGCGCGTCGTACGTCCAGCCGCCCTCGCGGTGCGCGGTCAGCGCCGCCTCCGGGTGAGTCCAGATCTGCAGGCGGTCCCCGCCGACACCGATCACCTGCCCGGTCACCGAGGCCGCCGCGTCGGAACCGAGGAACGCAACCAGCCCGGCCACGTCGTCCGCCGTGCCGAATCCCAGCTCGTGTCGGAAGAACGCGGGCATCGGCTCGCCGTTCGCCTCGGCCCGCACCGCCGCCGCGAAGTAGGGAACGGTGGCGGTCATCGCGGTCGCGGCGACCGGAACGACGGTGTTGGCGGTGATGCCGGCCCGCTTCAGCTCCAGCGCCCAGGTCCGGACCATGCCGACGATGCCCGCCTTGGCGGCCGCGTAGTTGGTCTGGCCGAAGGTGCCCCGCTGCCCGGTGGGTGACCCGACGCAGATGATCCGCCCGCCCTCACCGGCCTGCCGCATGTGCTGCACCGCCTCACGGACTGTGGTGAACGTGCCGCGCAGGTGCACGTTGATGACGGTGTCGAAGTCGTCGTCGCTCATCTTCCACAGCACGCTGTCGCGCAGCACGCCGGCGTTGGTGACGAGGATGTCCAGCCGTCCGAAGTGCTCCACCGCCGTGCTGACGAGTTCCTTCGCGGTCTCGGTCGGGCCGACCGGTGCGACCACCGCGACGGCCCGACCGCCGGACGCCTCGATCGTCGCCACGGCGTCGGCGGTGGCCTCGGCGTCGACGTCGTTGACCACGACCGCGGCGCCCCGCCGCGCCAACTCCTGCGCGTAGGCGAGGCCGAGACCCCGCCCGGACCCGGTGACGATGGCGACTTTGCCCTGCAGAGACATGAGTGCTCCCTCTCGTCGGTGCCGGACCTCCGGGTAACACGCGCACCGGCAACGTAATGCAGAATTTGACCGGGCGTCAACGATTTGCAGTCTGTCTACATCAGACGGCCGGACGGGTCGAGTTGCTCAGCGCCCGGGAGACCACCCGACCGGCGGCCTGCACCAGTGGCGCCAACGCCACCGGGTCCGCCCGGTCATGGGCGACCACCAGCGAGATCGCCGCCACCACACCCTCCGGTACGCGGATCGGCGCGGCCACCGAGAGGGCGTCCATGGTGACCTGACGGTCGCTGACCGCGTACCCGACCCGGCGCACCTCGGCGAGGCAGCGACGCAGCCGCTTCGGGTCGGTGATGGTCAGATCGGTGTACCGCTCCAGCGGGGCGGCCAGCACCTGCTCCTGGACCTCGGCGGGCGCGTGGGCGAGCAGGACCAGCCCGACGCCTGTCGCGTGCAGCGCGAAGCGACCCCCCACCCGGGTGAGCACGGGTACCGCGTGTCGCCCGGCGATCCGTTCGATGAAGACGAGTTCGAGATCCTGCCGGACGGCGAGCTGGACGTTCTCGTGAGTCACCTCGTACAGGTCCTCCATCACCGGCAGGGCCAGCTCCCGCAGCCCCAGGCCCCTCGGGGCGAGCGAGCCCACCTCCCACAGCCGCAGACCGATCCGGTACCGCCCGTCGTCGCCGCGTTCCAGTGCCCCCCACGCGACCAGCTCCGCGGCCCGCCGGTACACGGTGGGCAGTGGCATCCCGGTGCGACGCGCCAACTCGGTCAGGGTCAACGCCGGGGTCGCCGGGCTGAACGCGTCGAGCAACGCCAGCACCTTGCTCGTCACCGACCGTCCCGGTTCTGCGCGCACCCCGTCATCATCCCCGCCCACGTCGGGCGCTCACAGCTCCAGCACGAGTCGGGGCGTACGGGCCCGGGAGACACAGATCATCATGGTGTCCCCGGCGGCCCGTTCCTCGGCGGTGAGCAGGCTGTCGCGATGCTCGGGCACACCGGCGAGCACCGGCGTCTCGCAGGTGCCACAGGTGCCCTCCCGGCAGGACGAGAGGACCTGCACCCCGGCCTCCTCCACCGCCTGCAGGATCGGTGTGCCCGGCGGCACTGTCACCGTCCGCCCGGAGAGCGCGAGTTCGACCTCGATCGTCGTCTCCGGCACGCCGGTGTCGCCCCGGGCGGTGAAACGCTCGACGTGCAGGCAGCCGGGTGGCCAGCCGCGGCAGTGCTCCTCGACCGCGGTGATCAGTGGTTCCGGGCCGCAGCAGTAGACGAGCCCGGTGCCGGGCCGGCCCAACAACCCGGCCAGGTCGAGCAGCCCGGTCTCGTCCTGCGGGTGCAGGCTCACCCGGTCGCCGTACTTCTCCCGCAGGGTGGTGGCGAAGGCCATGGTGGCCCGGCTGCGTCCGCCGTACACCAGCCGCCAGTCGGCGCCTGCGGCGTCGGCCGCGGCGACCATCGGTGCGATGGGGGTGATACCGATGCCGCCGGCAATGAAGAGGTAGCGCCGCGCCGCGACCAGCGGGAAGGTGTTGCGCGGTCCGCTCACCCGGACGGTCGCGCCGACGGTGAGCCGCTCGTGCGCCAGCCGGGAGCCGCCGCGCCCGTTCGGTTCGCGCTGCACCGCGATCCGCAGGACGGCCCGCTCCGCGGGGTCACCGCAGAGGGAGTACTGACGGGCCAGCCCGGCGCCCAACTCCAGGTCGATGTGCGCGCCCGGCGCCCACTCGGGCAGGTCACCGCCGTCGGCGCGACAGAGGCGGATCGCCACCACCTCGGCCGCCACCTGATCGCGGCCGACGACCACCAGCTCGACACCGGTCAGCACGTCCACAGTCACTCGCGCATCGCCAGCCGCCTCGGCGGTCCGGGCACCGGCTCAGCCACACCCTGGTGACCCTGCGGGTGGCCGAGCAGCCACTCCCACAACTCGACTGGTTCCTCAGTGCGGCGCTCGGCCCCGCAGTGGCAGACTCCGCGCAGGCTGTCGGTGCCCGGCACCCAGTGGATCCGGTAGACCCGGCCCCCGGTGAGGGAGCCTTCCCGGGACCTCACCGCGCCGCTCCCACCGTCCCCGACCCGACCATCCGCGCCAGCAGCCGCCGGGCGGCCAGGCCACCGGTGTCGATGTTGATGCTCAGCTCCTGGTACCTGTCCGGCTCGGTGGCGATCACCTGCTCCAGGATGTTGAGCGCGGTCACGTCCTGCATGACGACTGTGTGATTGCTGTGGTGGAGGTACTCGCTGACCGACTCGTCGTCGATCGCGAAGTCGCGCGCCACCGCCCAGAAGTCATAGGTGGTGTGTTCCGTCGACGGGGTGATGGCGTACACGATCTCGGCGTGGAACGCTTCGCGGTCCTCGCCCTCGGCGGGCGGGTAGACACCCTGCGGCGCGATCCGGCTGTGCAGCAGGTAGAGGCAGGGCGGGTGGTACTCGATGTCCTGCCACCGGGTGATCCGGCCCTGGATGCCTGTGGAGCGCGCGTAGAACGGCGGGCACTCGGCGTCGTCCATGTGCCGACTGACGTAGACGATCCCCCGGTCCTCGTCCACCTCGGTGGTGATCGGGGTGTTCGCCACCTCCGGGGTGCCGATGTAACCGCCGTGCAGATAGGTCTCGTGGGACAGGTCCAGGAGGTTGTCCACCAGCAGGCCGTACCGCGCGTTCAGTGGCGCCATGCCCCGCACCACCGCGTAGCGCGGGTCGGCCAGCCACGGTGCGCGGGGAATCGCAGCCGGGTCGGCCCGGTCCAGGTCGCCGATCCAGACCCAGATGAGCGAGTCCTGTTCCACCACCGGGAACGAGACCACCCGCGCGGTGCGCGGGATGCGCTGTTGACCCGGTACGAAGACGCAGGCGCCGGTCGGATCGTAGGTGAAGCCGTGGTAGCCGCAGACGATCGTGTCGCCGTCGAGCCGGCTCTCGGAGAGCGGGAAGCGTCGGTGTACGCACCGGTCGGCGAGCGCCACCGCCTGCCCGGCACCGGTGCGGTACAGCACCAGCGGCTCACCGAGCACCGTTCGGGCGAGCAGGTTCCGCCCCACCTCGCTGCCGTAGGCGGCCACGTACCACTGGTTACGCGCGAATGCCATGCGATCGGACCTCCATGCCGACGGACGTCGATGGAGCCGGATCGTCCCGTGCGGTGTCCCCGCTGGGGAACCGGAGCTTTCACTGGATGAAAGGCCGGGGCATTCGCACCTGACGGGGTGGCTGCCGTGCCGACCGCACGGCAGCCACACCGGGCCGTCACCTGTTCTGCTCGATGTTCTGGCGGGTGGCCACCAGCAAGCGCGTCCCGGGTGTGGGCGCGCGCACCGTGCGTCGGGTGGTGGCCGAGCTTACCGACCAGCGCGGGGTGAGCAGCCGTTTCCAGGCGGGTGCCGAGGCGGTCCGCCATGGCTGGATCTGATCAGATCGGCTCTTTGTAGTTCTGCCGCATGGAGATGCTCACCTCGGCACAGACCGGGTGGCCCGCCGGGCAGGTGGTGCTGGCGAGCGCTGTCTGCGTGATGGTCAGGCCGCCCCGGTCGTACATCCAGCACGCCACTCCCGAACTGTTCAGGCAGGATTACTTGGGCCTACGCCTCCACTGGGCAGCCGCGATCTGCTTGTCCAGTTCGCGAACCGCCGCGTCCGGACTGGTATTGACCTGGTAGTCACGGTCCCAGTGGAACTTGCCCCGCGATCTGTCCGCCGACTTGCCGCCCCGGAGTTGCCAGCCTGCCGGAATGGCAATCTCGTCGAGACGGGCCTGCCCGATGGTGAGCAGCTCCTCGGTCGACCGCTTCTCCGGCGGCGGGCCGCCGCACGCTGACACGAGCGTGACGCCCCCCAGAGTCAGGGCCACCAGCAAACGGCCGCTGAACCGCATGGCACACCTCTCTCCGTTGTCGCATCCGGACCGGCCGCCGTAGCCGGCACAGATCACCGCGATTGCCGCTTCCTATCGGGCCCCGGCAGGGGCCTGCGCGACCAGGCACAGGCCCGCGCCGGTCAATCACTGCGAAGAGAAGCGCGGGCATGCGGGCGGCCACCGCGTTGACCATCGATGGTTTGTGCGGACGACCGAAGATCGTGCGGTGGCCGCGGGCCACACCCTAGACCCGCTGGGTGGCGGGTCATCCTGGACGAGGCGGTGACGCGTGTCGCTGTCCGGTCACCGCTGACCCTGTCGCAGCAGGGCGGTGGAGCTGAGGGCAGCCGGATCCGGGGAGTGCCGGGGATGGAACAGGGAGCAGGCGTAAGTTACCGCCGCTCGGCTCCCTCGGTTGCTGGCGCGGCGGCGTCGAGCCGCGGCGGTGTTCCGCAGGTCGTACGGCCGACCGAGCGGAGTCAACCTGGCGAGGCGCCGGTGCGGGTCGATCGATCCGGCACGAGCCGCTGCTGGGCGTGCGGCCGTATTGCCAGCAGATTGGCCGAGTTCAGCGTGCGAGCTTCGCGCGTACCTGCTCGGCCTTCGGATGCCCGATGGCAACGAGAAGGGTGAGTGCGTCCTGCCACGCCGCTTGCGCAGCGCTCGCGTTCCCTGCGGCAGCCTCGCTGTCGCCGAGATGGTGCAGGGTCTCCGCCTCGTAGTACCGGTCACCAAGGGTCCTGTACACGGCGATGGCCTCCTGGTAGTGGTATGCCGCGTCGGCGTACCGCTTCAGGTGTTGGAGGCTGTACCCGATGCTGTCCAGCGTATGGGCCCGGTACGTGAGGTCGTCGACCTCGTCGAACAGAGCCAAGGCTTGTGAGCAGTGCGTGAGCGAGCTGTCGTAGTCGCCCTGCAGTGCTCGGTACCAACCCAACGCATTGAGCGCCTGCGCCTCGCCCGTGCGGTCGCCTATCTGCCGGTAGAGACCCAGGGCGGTGCTGGCGTGCTGCTCGGCTGCGGGGAAGTCGCGCAGCTGTTCGCTGGCGTATCCCATGGCGCGTTCGGTCCGGGCAAGGCCTTGGATGTCACCGACTTTCCGGAAGCAGTCAACCGCTAGTCGATGGCGGGCCATGGCGTGGTCGTATTCGCCGAGCTGTGTCAGCGCGTTGGCGAGGTTGCGCAGTGCGACACCGTGCGCACGCGGGTCGCCCATCGGCTCGGCGGCCTCGACAGCGAGGCGGTAGAGGTCGGCGTACTCGCGCCAGTATCCGCGGCGGTGGAGGAAGGTCGTCATGCTCCACGGTAGGAGGAACGCCGGTCGGTGCCGGCCGCGTGCGGCTGCGAGTCGAGCCGCCGCCGACAGGCTCTCGTGCTCCTGCTCGAACCACTCTGCCGCGCCCTCGGCCGAGTCGAAACTGGGCGGCTGGATTCCATGTTCCGCAGAAGGCGTCGGGAAGGTCTCCCGAAGGGGATCCAGCAGCCGGTCACCATGTAGGGCGGCCTGTAGGTAGTAGTCGATTACTCGGGTGTGGGCGGCGGCTCGTCCGGAGCTGGTCTCGTGCTCCTCGCTCAGATCGTTCGCGTAGGCGCGCAGTAGATCGTGGAGCCGGTAACGACCCGGGCAGTACTCCTCAATCAGGTGTTGATCTGCCAGGTTCCTCATCAACCGGGCGGTGAGGCCAGCTTCGGCGCCGACCAGGCTGGCAGCGGCAGCGACGGTAAAGTCGGGACCGGGTACCAGACCCAGGTACCGGAACAGCCGCGCGGCGTCCGGGTCGAGGGTTCGGTAGGACCAGGAGAAGACGGTGGGCAGGTCCGACTCCGAGTCGTCGACCTCGAAGTTGCGCAGTACGGGTTCGCCGCCCGTCGCCTCCGCGACGAGTCGGTCCAGTGGTTGGTCCGGCGCGAGCATGATCCTCGCCGCCGCGATGACGAGCGCCAGCGGCAATCCGCCGCACATGGTCAGCAGCGTGTCCGTCGCTTCTGGATACTCGTCCAGCCGCCCGCGGCCGATCCGATCATCGAGCAGTTCCCTGGCCTGCTTCCGGGAGAGGACGTCCAGCTTGAGCGGGACGGCCTTGTCGCGGGCGACGAGCCCGGTGAGCTGGCTTCGGCTGGTGACGATGGTGAAGCACGATGAGCTGCCCGGCAGCAGTGGACGGACCTGCTCGGCGGTTGCGGCGTTGTCCAGCACAAGCAGCAGGCGTCTGCCGGACAGCACACTGCGGTACAGGCTCAGTTGAGCATCGAACCTGGCCGGTATTCTCTCGGCCGGCACGCCGAGCCCGTCCAGCAGCTCACGGACGGCATGGGCAGGCGCGACCGGATGGTCGGCGCTGAAACCACGCAGGTTGAGGTACAGGTGTCCCTCGGTGAACCGTCTTGCGTTCTGGTGCGCCCACCTCAGTGCGAGAGTGGTCTTACCGATGCCCGCAGTGCCGTGCACGGCGGATATGACAGCTACCCCGTTGCCCGCCCTCCTGTGCAGGGCGGTGAGCTGGTCGAGCTCGGCCGTTCGGCCCACGAAAGGGCTGGTGTCCATAGGTAGCTGCCTGGGTGGCACCGTGCCGTCCGGGTCAGGCGTCACCGTTCCCGCCGTGGCGTGCTGGTGTGCCGTCGTCCACGCGTTCTCCCAGGCGCGGTATCGACGCGTACCAGTGCCGACTCCACAGAGATTGACGTACGCGCGGAGCCAGTCCAGGCGCGGCAGCTCACCTCCTTCAACCTTGCTGATCTTCGTACGGGTCAATCGCACATCGCTGAGGCGCGTCTTCGAGTCCATCTCCCGCGTCGTGAGGCCAGCCGTCTCCCTGAGCGACTGCAGCGCCGCGCCGAGCGCGGCCGGTGTCGACACGTCCGCCAGTTCCCGGTCCACTCCGTAAACCTCGCATCCGTCCCAGCGGTGTCTGCGGTTTCTCTGTGGCGTTCCGATGGCAGCCTGTCCTACCAGGCGATCCACCTCGATTATGTCCCGGCCTGTCCCGCAGAGCGCCACCACGCCGAGTGAGCGCGAAGGTGTGGTCAGAACCGGTGGAACTGCGACTGGGAAGCGGCGGGGTGGGACCAGTGGACCTTGAGCGACTTGTGACGTACAGCCCTTGGGTCGCGACCGCCGCTGTGGGTCTACCGGTGCTTGCCAAGACGGTGGTCGCACTGATCGTGACGAAAGGCGTCCCACCCCGCGAGAAGGCGGCGATCCTTCGTGCGGTGGGCGACATGTTCCGGCCATGGCGGCGGGGCGGCGATCCCGGATGAGTACGTTGGTGCCGCGGCTGTCGCACCCTGCCCAGGGCAAATCACGGAACTGCAATAGCTCGGCGCAGGCTGATCGACTGATCATCGCGAAAGGCTTCCCACCTCAGCCACCGCGTACCGGAACCGTCTGACAGCCTGAACTCGGCGGGCGGCCAGCCCAGCCGCCTGGGGCGTGTCCTGCCGATCTTGTAGCGGTTGATCGTTGACGATGTGCCGGTGGTGCGTCGTGGTGAACTGGCTGTCGAGGCGTGGGCGGTGATCGCGCCGCTGCTGGCGTACGAAGATCCACCTCGCCGTCGACGGACGCGGCCGGCCGCTGTCGATCCTGCTCACCTCGGCCAGGCCGGCGACAACCCGCAGTTGCTGGCGCTACTGGACGCGATCCGGGTCACGAACCTGGACCCGGACGGCCCCGTAAACGCCCCGACGTGTTGATCGCCGACCAAGCCGGGGATTCAGGGGTGCGCCCATCTCGGCCTCAGCCTGGGGATCCGCCCGTCCCGATAGCGCCTCGACCAGACGCTGAAAGCGCCGTTGATCCTCGGTCCGGTACACGGCTGAAGCATGTCATGACGCGGACTGCCGATCCATGATCGGCAGGACACGCCCTAGCCGGTCAGTCGCCGTGGTGGCGGCCGGCGGAGCGGAGTGACCCGTGAGGACTCTCCCGAGCCGGCTCGCTGTCCACCACCGACCTGCCCAGCCCGCTCACCCAGTCGACGAACTCCGCGTCCTGCCTCGGCAGCGGCTCGCGGTCCGGCCGGGTGCCCGCGCCGTCCGCGTCGGCCCGGGATCTGTTGCGCCGGAACAGGCCCAGCCGGCCGCCAGCCCGCTCGCTGGTCCGTTGCGCCTTGACAACGGGTGCCGGGGCGGCCGGCGCAGGGATTGCGGCGACCGGAACGGCCCCTACGGGGCCGGCCTGCGCGGCATCGGCCGTGGGCCGGATACCGGCGCGCCGGGCGTTCGCGAGGGCATCCCAGTTCGCGGCCTGGTCCAGGTTGGGCAGGGGCGGCCGGTGCCGAGGTGGGAGAGCCGGTTCGACGCCCTCTTGCGTGCCGGCCGAGTGGGTTGCCTCGGCACCCGGACCGGGCTCGGTCGAGGACGGCACCCGCCGGGCCGGAACGACTGGCCGAACTGCCTGAACTCGAGTCCGGTCGATCTTCGGCGGCTGGTACATCCGGCCGGTCCCCGGGGCGGCGGTTGCCCCGTCGGGTTCGGTGTTGTCGGCCCCCGCCGTTCCAGAGCCGTCCCCGCCGGGTCCTGCGGGAAGGTGGGCCGCCGTCGCGGGCGCCGGTTGCGATGTCTCCGGCGTGGCGAAGTCGGACTGTGTGGCGAAGTCGGCCTGTGTGGCGAGGTCGCCAGATGCGGCCGGTGCGGCGGTATCGGTCGGTGCGGCGGTCCGCGTCGCGGAGTCGGCCGGCGCACCGTAGCCCAGCGGTTCGGCCGCGGTCGCGTGCGTCGCTGCCATCACGCCGACGAACCTCCCCGTGCCGGCCAGGTCGACGGGCTCCGGCTCGTCGGCCGCGCCGGGCGTCATGGCCCGCGGCACGGCGGGGTCGGACAACGGTCGGAGGATGTCGGTCGGCTCGACGACCCGCTCTTCGGAGGTGCGCGACAGGAACGGCCAGCGGAACAACGCGGCGGCGGCCGAACCGAGCACGCCGGCGGCGACGGCGAGCAGCGCGCCGTAATACGGCGTGATCTGGTACCGGTCGACGGCGCCGCCGGGACCGGCGGTCAGGTAGGCGAACGCGATCAGCACCGCGCCGGTCGCGCCGGTCGCGCCGTTGACCAGAGGCGGATGCCTGCGCCAACGGGCCAGCCCGCCGGTCGCCGCGCCGACGAGCAGGGCCACCGCTGGCAGCGTCAAGAGAGCCTGGCGGTGTGCCGCGTCGGCGTCGAGCCCGGCCTGCTCCAGCACGCCGATCCGTACGGCGGGCAACGGCCCGGCGGTTGCGAGCGCCGGGACGACCGAGATGAGCGCCAGCAGCCAGACCACGCCGCCCACCGCCGCCATGTTCCAGCCCAGCGGCGGCTTCAGCAGTACGGCGATCGCGGCACCCGCGCCGACCAGCGCGCCGACGATCGCGCAGATGCCGAGGGCCCAGATCGGGTCCACAGAGAAACGATCGGCGGCCTGGGCCGGCCGGACGCAGAGCGGCGCGATGACGGTGGCGCCCATCGCGGCAGCGGCGGCGATGGCCACCAATCTGCCGGTGCTTTCCAGCACCCCGTATCGGCGGGCCAGGCGTGCGGTGACGACGGTGCCGGCTACTGCGGCGTGTGCCGCGAACCAGCCCACCCAGGCGAGCTGGGCGGGCCACTGGTTGACGGTGGCTCCGGTGGAGACGCCGGTGAGCTGGACGATGCCGAAGCTGAACGCGATGCCGAGCTGACCGGCACCGGCGAGCACGCCCATCCCGAGAGCTGCGACCAACAGGTTGCGCCAGGTGCGAGAGACCATGTCCGGCACCGTACGCACCTTTTAGGCCGATTGTGACCGAAATGCGATATTCCATGTCGGACGACCGTGCCAGCGGTCATCCCAGTTCGACCAGGTGCGCGACCTACCTGGTGCGGCCCACATCGGTGCGCATGTGGACCGTGCCGGGGTCGCGGGTGGCCGGTCGGCTCGTCGGCGTCGATCACCGCCCCCGGCGTCCTCGCCGCGGTGGCGGCGAGGTGAGGACGGCCACGGCCGACGCGGCCCGGCCTCAGAGCCGGGAGGTGAAGGTGGCCAGGAACCGGTGCGGGGTGACCGCGCCGGCGTTGTCGAAGCAGATCACGTCGACGTCGGCGTTGGTGGTGTACGTCCAGGGTTGGGTGAAGTGGAGGCTCGGGCGCGCGCCGAACGCCGGTCAGGGCAGTGTCAGCTCGAAGCACCCCCACCCGTCGCCGGCCTGCGCGACGAGCTTCCACGTTCCGGCGGCCGGCAACGGGATGCCGCTGGGGTACATCGCCTGCCCGGCGTCGTTGGTCGCCAGCGAGCCGGCGCTGTAGGTCTCGGTGCGACCGCCGGAGGTCGCGGTCACGGTGAGCGCGGCGTTGAGCTGGGGGCGGGCCGGCAGCCAGAACAGCTTGCCCAGGTCGGGGCCGAGGTCAGGGTGCCATTGCCGGCGGTACTCCACGAAGTCCCCGGCGATGAAGTCGCCCGAGCGCACCAGCATGGCGTCGCCGGGCACCGCGACGCACTCGCGTCGGGCGCTGCCGGGCAGGCTCTGCTGGAAGGCCGGCACCGGCGGCGACGCGGCCGGCGAAGACGGCACCGGCGCCGACCCAGCCGGCGAGGCCGGGCCGGCGGCGGGCGGGACTGGTGCAGTACACCCGCAGAGCACCAGCGCCACGACGAACAGCGGGATTGCTCGCACAGCGTTGCCTCTCTCCTCAGGCGGCCGGGGTCCAGGTGAGACCCGGCCGCTCCAACAAGCCACGAGCGTCGCGGTCGTGATGCAATGTGAGCTTCAGGCAGGGCAGGGAGATCGCCACGTCGGAGCCTCATCTTCCACCGCCCGGCCTGCAACCAGGACCGAGGGCTGTAAGACCGAATACGCGGCTCGTGAGGATGCTTGTCAATCCCAAGGTCAATACGGCAAATGAGGCTGAATTTAGTCATGGCCTCACAGAGCACGGACGGCCCAGAGCGGCACGTCGATGTGACCGACCCGCTTCGCCTCCACGGTGAAACAGGACGCGCCGCGAGCGCCTTCATCGCGAAGATGCGCGACTGGGCGCCCTGCACACCGTGCGGGATCAGCTGGCCCGTGTCCGGCTTGTCGGCCTGCACGGTCACCGCGACGGGCTTGGCGTCCACGGGTCACACCCACAACCGGACAGGTAGCCCCAGTGGTCACGGACCGGGACGGCGGACCAGCAGCACCAAGGCCACCCCGACGAACCGGTCGGTGCCGGTGACGGCGAACTCGCGGCGGAGCAGCTCGGCCCGGGCGGGCGGGATGCCCTCGTACGGGTCGCCCGCCCCGCCGACGACCAGCCAGATCCGCCGGACGTCGCCAAGGCAGGGAGCGGGATCGACGCAGTCGATCGCCCAGAACCCGCCGGACCGGCCGGGCGGCACGGCGAGGAAAACGTCCCGCGGCGCCGTGCGCAACTGGTACGCCATCGGCAGTGGGGCGCTCCACCCGCGCCAACCGGAGTAGGCGATGCCGTCACCGGGCTCGTACCGCCGGTCGATCACGGCGGCGGCGGCGCGGTAGTCCGCCTCCCCCGGCACCGGGCTGCGTCGGGCCTCCACCTGGCCCGGCAGGCCCACCCCGGCGACGGCCAGCACGGCCGCGACGAGCACCGCCGCAGGCCCGCCCGCCGGCAGCGCGCGCCGCAGCGCGGCGACCGGCGCGGCGATCCCGACCGCCGCCAGCAGCGCCCAGGCGGGCAGCGTGAACAACACGAACCGGGCCAGGAAGAGGTGCACCAGCGGGTGGCTCAGGTAGCAGCACACCGCCGGCGCCACGGCCCAGACCAGCAGCGGAAGGAGCAGTGCGCGCCGCCGGCGCCAGAGCACGGCGGCGCCGGCCAGGCCGGTCCCGACGAACGTCACGGCGACCGGGAGGGAGCCGAACAGCTCCCGGGGGAAGCGGGCGAGCGCCGCCTGGTCGCGGGTGATCCAGGAGACCTGGTCGGCCTGCCGGGACGCCGCGTACAGCAGGGGCGCCGCGGCCACGGCGACCACCAGCACGGTGAGCGCCCAGGCCCGCCGGGCCCGCCGGGCACCGCCGCGGCGGACCGCCGAGCCGACCAGCAGCGCGTGGGCTGCCAGCACCGTCGCCGCGACGGCGTGCAGGCAGGTCAACGCCAGCAGGCAGCCGCCGTAGCGGACCCACCGCGGCCACGAGGGCCGGTCCAGCGCCCCGACCAGGGCGAGCGTAGCCAGCACGGTGAGGGCGACGACCCAGGCGTACGAGCGGGCCTCCTGCCCGTACCGGGACACCGACGGGATCGCGACGAAGAGCAGGCCGGCGGTGACCCCGACGGTGCCGTCGTACAGCTTCGCGCCGAGCAGGGTGAGCGCGCCGGCGGCCACCGCCGTGCCGACGATGGACGGGAACCGCAGGGCGAGGGTGGAGTCCCCGGCCAGCGCGGTCCACCCGCGCAGGGCCAGGTAGTAGAGGGCGTGGGTGAGGTCCATGTTGCCGAGCAGATGCCGCAGATCCGGCCACGCGAGGGTGGTGGTCAGCCAGCTGACCGACTCGTCGAACCAGATCTCGCGGCCGCCGCTGCCGAGGGCCGCGACCGCGAACGCGACGAGACTGACGGGCAGGGCGACGCGGGTACGCGACACCGGCGCGCCCGCCCGGCGCGCCGACGCGGCCGGCGCCGCGCGGCCGGGCGCGGCGGGGTGCCGGTCCGACCTGACGGGCTGGGACACGCTCACGGCGGCGGACGGCCTATTCCTAGACCCGGGTACGCGGCACCATCGCCGGCGACCAGCCGACGTCGTACCGGGGGGCGGCGACGGCCCGGGCGAAGGCCTTGGCGACGGCGGGCGAGCTGACGATCCGCCAGTCGACCTCCTTGCGCGCCTCGAACCAGATCAGGCCGATGATGTCCCGGTGGCCGGACAGTAGCTCGAAGGCCTGCCGGATCCACTCGGCCTTGCGCCCCTTGCCGTCGGAGGCGCCGGTCTCGGTGACGACCAGCGGCTTGTGGGTGAAGCCGCGGATCTCCCGGATCGTCGGGCTGAAGATCGCGTCGAAGGACCGGTACGTCGAGAGCGCCCCGGTGCCGTAGTAGCCGGAGAGCCCGATCCAGTCGACGTAGTCGTCGCCCGGATAGAGCGTGGCGAGTTTCGGGGTGGAGTCGTCCCACCTGACGTTCGGGCTCCACGTCCAGATGACGTTCTGCACCCCGGCGGCCTCGAACACGGCGTGGACGTGCCGCCAGGCCTTGACGTAGTCACCCGGCCGGTTGCCGTTGGCCGTCTCGCACCACGGGTACCAGTCGCCGTTCATCTCGTGGGCGAACCGGATGGCCACCGGGTACCCGAGGGCCTTGATGCCCTGCGCCCACGACCGCAGGTACGGGTCGAAGCTCCCCCGCGTGATCTGGGCCAGCCGGTACCGGGGCTGGTCCGAGCGGATCCTGTCGATCTTGCGGGCGCTGAAGCCCTTCTTGCGGGAGGTCTCGTCCAGCCGGTAGTCCCACGGTTCCCACGCCAGCATCGGCAGCATGCCCCGGTCGCGGATCCGGTCGAAGAGCACCCGGTCGAAGGCCGCCGACGCCCATCCCGCGCCGAAGAGCATCGCCTGCGGCTGACGCTTCGCGGCGGCGGCGAACGCATTCACCGGCGTGAAGTCGTACGGACCCTCGTTCGTCATGACGCCGATGAACGTCTTCCCGGCCGGCGGAAAGAGCACCGGCTCCGGGCGCGGCGGCGGTGCGGGCGTCGCCGGGGCGCTCGGTGCGGCCGTCGCCGGGGCGCTCGGTGCGGCCGTCGCCGCGGCCTCCCCCCGGGCTCCCGACGCCGTGCGCGGCGCGATCACGAAGGCGTACGTGAGCAGCAGCGCGGTGATCAGCGCCAGCATGCTCCGCGGCAGGGTCAGCCTCGCCATGGCACACTCCGTTCCGCCGGCACCCGCGTCCTCGGCGGGTGGCGGTCCTCGCTACGGGTACGCGCGGCGGCGCGGGCCGCGTCGTCGCGGTGTCGCCCACGGCGCGTCACACCGGAGACGATGGCGATCAGCGGCGGGCCCAGGCCGGTCACGAGGGTCAGCACCGGCCAGACCCACAGCAGAGTCAGGCCGTGGTCCAGCAGGAAGCTCGCGCCGAGCACGGCAGCGGCGATGGCCGCCCAGCCGAAGTGCAGCCGGAAGGTGCCGAGCGACTCGGTGGTGCGCAGCTTGCCCTTGGCCGTCACCACGAACGCGAGCTTGCGCCGCAGCAGCGCGCCGACCGCGGCGGCCACGTAGACGGGACCGGTGAAGAGGGCCAGCGCCATGCCGACCACACCGATCTCCTCCCGTTCGTGCGGGGCGATGTTGAAGCGGCGCAGCCAGAGCCAGAGCGCGAACCAGGTGCCGATGGTGCCGGCCCAGAGCACCGACCACACGGTCACGTCGAGCTGGGCCGTGCCGACGCCGGTGAGCAGGTACAGGGCGGTGGCGAGGTTGCCCAGCAGGAGGCCGACGGCGACGCTCGGGTAGTAGAACTGGAGCAGCCGGTACTGCCAGCGGCGCCGTGTGCCCAGCTCGCGCGGTGCGCGCAGCTCGGGGCGGACCAGGATCTCGCAGATGCCGGCCGCCCACCGCTTTTGCTGGTTGAAGTAGTCGGCCCACGAGGTGGGGCCCTCCCCGATGGCCACCACGTCCGGGGTGTAGACGCCCTTCCACCGGTTGCCGGTGTGCGGATTGACGGCGGCGTGGACCCGGATGCTGGTGAGGTGGTCCTCGATGATGGAGTCCTGGTAGCCCCCGACGCTGCGCCAGGCCGCCGGTCGGTAGAGGTGGCCGGTGCCGGTGAGCAGTGGCGCGTCCAGCCCGTTGCCGCCGCGCGCGATGAGTCCGTTGTAGAGGTACTGCTGCACCGACGCGCCGTGCGCGACCCAGTTCTGGTGCATGTTGCCGTAGACCTGCGGGGTCACCACGAAGGCGACGTCCGGGTCGCGGAAGTAGCCGAGGGTCCGTTCCAGGAAGCCGGGCAACGGCACGTGGTCCGGGTCGACGTTGGCGACCACGTCGTAGCCGTGCTCGTGCTCGGCCCGCCAGGCGTTGTGGTTTCCCGACTTCGTCCTGGCCCGGAACTCGCCGCTCGGCTGGTTGTACTCGGGCCGGCCCTTGCGGCTGAAGTGCCGCACCCCGAGCCGCGCGGCCATCTCCTTCACCTCGGGGTCGTCCCCCTCGTCGAGGATCCAGACGTCGACCTGGCCGCAGTAGACAATCTGCCGCATCCGCCGCAGGGTCCGCTCGGCGACGTCGAGCGGCTCCTTGCTGGGCACGATGGTGGTGAGCAGCGCCACCCGCAGGCCGACGGGCGGATCGACGGGGACCGGATCCTTGGCATGGAACGCGAAGACCCAGATCACGACGTTCTGCGCGAGGCGGATCAACTCCACGCCGACGACCACGCAGAAGCCGAGCCGGGCCGCCGTCGTCTGCCAGCTGCCGATCCCGGTCACGCCGGACCCCGGCACGTGCGCCGGGAGCAGCAGCCACCCGACGAACAGCAGCCCGGCCGCACTGTTGACGAGAACCAGGAGCGTCAGGATCAGCCGGGACGCGGGCGACAGGGCCGGCCGGAACTGGACCGGCGCCGCCACGTGCCCCGGCGCGATCAGCGGTCCGGCCGTCGTACCGCACGCCGCGTAGGCGCGGCGCGCCCGGACGTTGCGCTGCCGACGGTCGGGCGGCTCCGACGACCCTCCGATCGAGGTCAGGGCCGGAGCGACGGCGATGCCCTGCCCGGCGACGGGAGACCGCCGGCTATCGCTGGCGATGACCACATTGCCCCCATGGATTTCTGCCCGACTCGAACTCGACCGGAGCTGATGCTATTCGGACAATTTGCTTAAAGCGGGCTAGTTACGTAAATGACCATGAGCCGCGCTCTCCTCAGCCACCGGCGGGGTGCGCCTCGCGTGCCGTCGCACCGTCGGCGGGTCGCGTCCACAAGTGAACGACCCTCGTGAGATCGCCGGTCGCCCGCTCGCGCCCCCCGGGCGTGGACCGGGCCAGCTGCGCCGGGGCGCCGAGCACCGCGATCGCCACCAGGGCGACCGCGCACCACCGGGCGCGCACCCGCGCCAGCGCGACCGCGCCGAGGGTGGCCCACGCGGGCAGCGTGAAGAGCAGCACCTCCGGCATCCAGACCGGCGTCGCCTGCGCGACCAGCAGCAGACCCAGCGGCGGCACCACCGCCCAGGCGGTGTAGAGGGCGGCGGAGCGTCGCAGCGGCAGGCTGAACAGCGCCAACCCGGCCAGCACGACCCCCAGGGCGGTGACGCCGAAGAGGTTCCGGGGCGTCGCGGCCAGCACGTCCAGAGTGGGCTCCGACCCCCGCGCGATCCCGCCGCCGACCACGCCACTGGGAAGCCCCAGCGCGACAGCCGCGGGGAGCGCGCCGAGGATCGCGACCGCCGACCACCGGCCGACCACCCCGCGTCGGAAGACGAACATCGACCAGCCGTGCCCGGCGAGCAACAGCAGCGCGAGACCGTGCGAAAGGCCCAGCAGCAGCACCGCGGCGCCGTAGCCGGCGAAGCGTCCGACCGTCGGCCGGTCAACCGCCCGCACGAGCAGCAGCGTGGCGAGCACGGCGGCGAACACCGTCAGCGCGTACGGCTGGATCTCCTGCGCGTACCGGGTCGACGTCGGCAGCAGCGCGAAGATCACGCCGGCCAGCAGGCCCACCCGCGGCGTGAAGAGTCGGGCCGCCAGGAGCCCGACGAGGGCCGCGGCGGCGGTGACGGCCACCGTCGACACCACCCGTATCGCCGGGCCGGACGCGCCGAGCACCTCCGCCCACAAGCGCAGCAGCGGCGAACCGGCGAGGCCCGGGGTGCCGCCGCCCGGCGGAGTGGCCACGCCGGCCCGCAGGAGGCAGAGCGCGACCGTCAACAGTGCCGGCACCAGCCAGGCGGTGACCCGCCACCGGCCGGTGTCGGTCGTCGCCTGGGTGACCATCGCGTGGTCCTCACCCCAGGGGTCCTCGACGTCGACCTCCGTCGACGCCAGCCGGGGCAGGACTATTGTGTCCGCGTCCTTCATCGTGTCTCACGCATCTCTGTCGGATCCGGCGGTGCACACCGCGGCGGGGGCGCGCCCCACGGCGACGCGAGCCGGGCGTACGCGCGGCGTGGGCAGCACGCGGCGCAGGACCGGCCGGACTCCTGGATCGGGTACGGGTGTCAACTGGAGCATAGGGAACAGAACCGGACAGATAACTCGGATGCGGCATAAGCCCCGAATCAGTGACCACCCGGACGTTGAGGTGGCGCCGTTGCGTAATCGGATCGGCGGACGTGTTGAACCCGGGTCGGGTCCGCGGTCAGATCGCCTGGGCGAGTCGGTGAACGCAGCGGCGACCCGCAGAGTGGGCGGGGCGTCGATGGCGGGGAGCCGCGTCACCGCCGGCGAGGATCCCGGCGATGATCACGGTGCCGGCGGAGAACGTCAACGGTGGTATTGCGATGCGGGCTACGAGCCGGTCCGCCGGGCGAGCGCCTGAACTCGGCGCAGGTCCGCTCGGCATCCGGCAAGGCCGAATTCGGCGATCGCTCGCTCAAGGTGCTCAGCCCGGTCGAGCCCGAGGGCTGACCGCTGTCCCGCGACGAGGTGACGGCCGAGTTCGTAATGGGCGCGTGCCAGCTCGTAGGGCATCTGACGTCGCTCGGCTTCGCGGGCTGCCCGGACCCACGCCCGCCGGGCGGGCTCGGCCCGGCCGCCCAGCCATCGGTACCAGCCCAGGCAGATGAGCGCCCTCGGACGGGCCATGGGAAACGTGCGGGCGTAGCGGCGTAACCGGCGCAGGGCGACTGCGGTGCTTTCGCGCAGCTCGGCCGGGTCAGGCTCGCCCGCTCCGCGCGCCGATCGTCGATGCGGATCCGCCAGCTCGAGCAGCGCCAGAGAGACCTCGGCAATGCCGGCGTGCGCCTCGATGGCGTACTGCTCGAACGACGGATGTGGGCCGATCAGGTGGTCGGCGGTGCGGATCGCCTGCCACGCGTCCAACGGCTGCCCGCTGGCAAGGTGTTGGCGAGCCACGGCGGCGTGGAGGCGGGCCGCGTCGATCCTGGCCGCTGCCGGCAAAAGCTGTGCGGCCTCTTCGGACCAGCCTGCCAGCGCCGGGTCGTCGGGGTTGGCGCGCAGGGCCGTCTCGATCAGGACGAGTAGACCCCAGAGGTGTACGACGGGATCGCGGCGTTCTCGGCCGGCGGCCATCGCCTCGGCGGCCGCTGCGGCCGCCTGCGCGTAGCGGGCGGTGAGGTACCGCCTGAATGCGCTGATCAGGAGCACCTCGTCGGCCCACCGGTGCATCGGTGTCCGGCGCCGGAGTTTCAGGACCCGGTTCGCGCCGAGGTCGACGGCGGCCCAGTCGCCGACCCCGGTCCAGTGCAGCCCGCCCACAATGCCGACCCAGCAGGCGGTGAGCGGATCGTTGGTGCGCTCGACGGCGCTGCTCGCGGCACGAAGGTGGCGGCCCGCGAGCCGGTGCAACCCCACGGTGCCGATCATCATCCCGAGACCAGCCTGCGCCCGCACGATCAGATCGAGGTCCCCGGCGCGTTCGGCAGCGTTCAGCGACGAGATCGACGCGGCGAGGACCGGAAGGTGCTCATCGAGTACCCAGTAGACCTCGGCGATCGTGAAGCAGGCGGCAGCGCGTTCGCGGGCCGCCTCACGCCGGTCCGCACCCCGGGCCACGACACCACCCGGCCGCAGGCCGTGAAGCGTCCGGCGGATCACCTGTGACGCGATCATCCCCAGTCGTCCCGACGTCGACGTCGGGACGCGGCCGACCAGGAGGTCCAGTGCCCGCTCCAGGTGGTACCGAGCGGCGTTCGCCTCCCCGATCTGCTGGTGCGTCTCGCCGAGCATGCGGTGCCAGCGGGCCCGATGCAGGGGCGCGACGTGACGTTCCAGGGCCGCGCGGAAGAAGGCCTGAGCCTCCCGGAACCAGCCCAGGCGCTGGTACACCGCCCACAGCCGGACCAGGTGAGCGTCGAGTGTGATCGGGTCGGCGCCGAGGATGAGCCATTCGGTGGCGGCCCGCAGGTTCTCCTGCTCCGTTTCCAGACTCGGCCCGCCCTCGGTGCGGGCCTCGCCCGGCGCGGGCAGCAGTGCGACGTGGTGCTCGGCGTGGCGCCACCGGGTCCGCGCCTCCTCCGCGGGGTCCGCGGCCAGGCTCTCGGCCGCGTACTGCCGGAGCAGCTCGTGCATCTCGTAGCGGCCGTCCTCGCCGACCGCGATCAGCGACTGGTCGACGAGGCTGGCCAGCATCGGCAGTCCGGCGCCCGCCACGGCGCCGGCGGCCGCGAGGTCGAAGCTACGGCGCAGCACCGACAACCGCCGTAGGGTCCGGCGTTCCTCCTCGGTCAGCAGCTGCCACGACCAGTCGATCACGGAGCGGAGGCTGCGGTGTCGCCGCTCCACGTCGGGTGCGGTGGTCTCGAGCAGTTCGAGCCCGCTGGCGAGCCGATCGGCGATGGCGGCCGGGGTGGCGGAGCGCACCCAGCGGGCGGCCAGCTCGATGGCCAGCGGCACACCGGCGACCAGCCGGCACACGCGGCCGGCCCCCGCGGTGCCGTCGATGGCGAGGGAGTTGGGACGCAGCAGCCGGGCCCGCTCCTGGAAGAGCTGCACCGCCTCGTAGCCGGCGGCGTCCGCGTCGGCGCCCGGCGGTGGGTACGGCAGACCTGGCACCTCGACCAGCCACTCCACACCCAGCCCCAGCGGCCGCCGGGACGTCACCAACAGCTGCGCGCCGGGTGCTCGCCTCAGGAGTTCGGCGAGCACCCCCGCGCTGTCGCGGAGATGCTCCAGATTGTCGAGCACGAGAAGCAGCTCGCGGCCGGCCAACTGCTCGGCGAGCAGGTCCAGCGGTTCGCGGGGCACAGCCAGGTCGATCTCGAGCGCGCGGGCGAGACCGGCGACGACCAGATCGGCGGCCTCGGCCGGCCGGGCCGGGCTGGTGCCAACGAACGACACGAACACCGTCCCGTCACGACGACGCCCCTGCCGATACGCGGCGACCTCTACCGCCAGCCGGGTCTTTCCGATCCCGCCGGGACCCACCAGGGTCACGAGCCGGCACGTGGGATCATCGAGAAGCTCATGCAGGCGCGCCAGCTCCCTTTCCCGACCGACCAGCGCGGTGAGCGGGCGAGGCAGATCGGTCGGCGGCGACCCGGCCGCCAGGGCCACGTCCTGCCGAGCGGCGGACGCGAGCGGGTCAACACCCAGCGCGGTGAACCCACGGGTGACGGCGATCTCGTCACGGAGGGCAAGCGTGTCCGCCGCCGGCTCGATACCCAACTCCTCCCGAAGGAGATAGCGGCAGGTCTCGTACTGGGCGAGCGCGGCGCTACGCTGACCGCCCACGGCCAGGAACCACATCAACGCACGGTGCGCCTCCTCGTGCAGGCGCTCCAGCTGCAGCAGCCGGCGGGTCACCTCAATCCCGCCGGCAGCATCCCGCCGGTCTCTGGCCCGCTGCACGGCACGGTCCATGAGCGCGAGCATGTCCGCCCGAACAGCGGCGCGCCGCTCGGTCAGCCAATCATCGAAAAGCGGCGCTCCCGGGACGCCGAAACCCTCGAGGAACTCGCCTCGGCAGAGCCGGACGGCCTCCAGCAGCTCGTCGTCGTCCTGGTGGGCGGCGGCCACCCGGCTCACCTCCGCGACGTCGACCCACACCTGCCGGCTGTCCGCCAGCGCTATGGTCTGCCTGCTCACTGCCACCTGCTCCGGGACGACCCGGCGCAGCTTGGTCAGCACCAGCCGCAGATTGGCCCGGGCCGTCGGCTCCGGAAGGTCGCTCCAGAGCAACCCGGCCAGCGCCGAGCGTGAGTGCGCGGTGCCGGTGACCGCCAGGTAGAACAGGAGCGCCGTCGCCTTGGCGGAGGCCAGCTCCACCAGGGGACGCCCATCCATCGTCAGCTCGGCCCCGCCGAGCACCCGGACACGCAACTGTTGGTTCCGCATAGCCACCACCGTCGTCGTCCGAAAAGAACTCTATCGCTTTCCACGCTGCGAAAACGGTCGGGAAACGGTCTGCACACGGCAGCTCCCTACGGTCGGCTCATGAGTGTCGGAACCCGGGCCCACCAGCGGCAACCTGCCCAGGTTGGTGCCGGCGTCAACGGTGAAGGAGTAGCCATGGCCGTTGTTCATCCGTCCCGCAGCGATCTGCCGGACGTCCAGGTCGGCGGGACCACCGTGCCATCGCTGGTACTGCGGCATGCCGCCCGTCTCGGCGACAAACCGGCCCTGATCGACGGCGCAACCGGCCGCACGATCAGCTACCGGCAACTCGCCACCGGTGTGGAGCGGGTCGCGGCCGGCCTGGTCGCCCGAGGCTTCGCCCCGGGTGACGTGCTGGCCCTCTACAGCCCCAATTCGCCGGAGTTCGCCCTGGCCGCCTACGGGACGATGGCAGCCGGCGGGATCATCACCGGGGCCAACCCGATGCTCGCCGTCGAGGAGCTGGCCGGTCAGCTCGCCGACGCCGGGGCGCGGATGCTGGTCACCGTGCCGCCGTTCCTGGACCGCGCGGTGGCCGCCGCCGAGCGGGCGGGCGTCGAGGAGGTGCTGGTCTTCGGGGACGCGGTCGGCGCAACGTCGTTCCGTGAACTGATCGCCCACCACCACCCGCCGGCGACGCTCGCGGACGACCCCGATCGCGGACTCGCCGCCCTGCCGTACTCCAGCGGCACCACCGGCCTGCCCAAGGGAGTGGAGCTGACCCACTCGAGCGTGGTGACGAACGTTCGCCAGAGCCAGGCGGTGATGGGTTTCCGCGAGGACGACGTGGTGCTCGCCGCGGCGCCGTTCTTCCACGTCATGGGGTTCAACGTCGTGCTGCCGTGCAGTCTGGCGGCCGGCGCGACCGTCGTCACCCTGGCGCGCTTCGACCTCGAAGCCTTCCTTCGGACGATGGAGGAATACCGGGTGACGGTCAGTATCGTGTCGCCGCCGATGGCGACCGCGCTGGCCGATCATCCACTGGTGGACGACCACGACCTGTCCTCGTTGCGGAGTCTGGGCGTGGGTGCGGCTCCCCTCGGTGCCGATGTGGAGCAGCGATGCGCCGAGCGGCTCGGGTGTGTGGTCAGCCAGGGCCTCGGCATGACGGAAGCCACCGCCATGGTCGCCGTAGGGCCACTCGACCAGCCGCGGCGCGGGTCGGTCGGTCGACTGGTGCCGAACACCGAGGCGCGCGTCGTCGATCCGAACAGCGGTGCCTACCTTGGTGCCGGGCGCGCCGGCGAGCTATGGATCCGCGGCCCGCAGGTCATGCAGGGCTACCGCGACCGTCCGGAGGCCACGGCCGCCACCATCGACGCCGACGGCTGGCTGCGCACCGGGGACCTGTGCTACTTCGACGAGGACGGTTACCTGTACGTGGTCGACCGGTTGAAAGAATTGATCAAGTACGAGGGGTACCAGGTGGCGCCGGCCGAGTTGGAACACCTGCTGCTCACCCACCCGGCGGTCGCGGACGCGGCCGTGGTACCCCGGCCCGACCCGGACGCCGGCGAAGTGCCGGTCGCGTACGTGGTGCTGCGGGGACCGGCGACAGCTGCGGAACTGCTGGCCTACGTGGCCGAGCGGGTCGCTCCCTATAAGCGGCTCCGCGCCGTCCGGTTCACCTCGTCAGTACCGAGGGCGCCGTCGGGCAAGCTTTCCCGCCGGGTGCTGGTCGAGGCCGAGCGCACCGGATCGGAACGGGCGCGGACAGTGCAAGACTCCCCGCCCGCAGTCCGCGCGGACGGCGGACAGCGATGAACATCCTGGTGGCCGGAGCCGTCGGCCGTGGCCCGACCGAGCTGGCCGCCTTCGACGCCGCGCTGGTGGCGGCCGGTGTCGCCGACCGGAACCTGATCTACCTCAGCTCGGTGTTGCCGCCCGCCAGCTCCGTCGAGCAGGTCGAACGGATCGGCCGTACACCGGGTAGCTGGGGCGACCGGCTGTACTGCGTGGTGGCACGGGCGCGGACGGCGGTGCCGGACGCACAGGCCTGGGCCGGTCTCGGCTGGGTGCAGGACGACTGCGGGCGAGGACTGCTGGTAGAACACGACGCCGACGACGAGGTGAGCCTGCGGGGGCTGGTGACCACGTCCCTGGACGCGCTGTGTCGCAACCGCGGCACGAGCTTCCCGTCGCGTGGCATCGCGGTCGCCGGCGCCCGCTGCACCGGGCGACCGGTCTGCGCCTTGGTGGTCGCGGTGTTTCAGTCGATGGCCTGGGAGCCGGGCCGACGACCGGCCAGAGCGGCGGCACCGGTATGAACGACATCGGTGCGGCTCCGGTGGGCCGGCCGGCGGACCGTGCCCCGACGACGCGCCGCAAGCTCTGGAACTGGGTCTTCAGCCTCGTCGCCACCACGGCATCGGCCTACGCGCTGGAGGCGAGCGTGGTGGCGGCCGGCGCGTGCCTGGTCGCGTCCGGCCTGCTCAGCAGCCTCGACCACCGCGGGACGGTGGCGTTTCTGGTCGCCACCTACGCGGTCTGGGGGTTCGGCCTGCGGACCGGTGTGCGGGCGAACTGGACGCTCCTGGCGACGACGGGCACCAGCACCAACGTGTTGTCCAAGGCGTTGTACGACGTGCTCCGGCGCAGGGCGAGCGGCGTCCGCGCACCGCGCCTGGCGGCGGCCCTCGGGTACGCCGGTACCGAGGTCGCCAAGGAGGTGCCCTACTACGCGGGCGCCTTCGGGATCGCAGCCTTCAGCGACTCGATCACCTCGAACGAGGCACTCGTGTTCCTCGGCGGCGCCAACCTGGGCGCCGCCCTGTACGAGTACGGCCTCGCCCGCCTCACCCGAGCCTTCCTGACCCGGCGGCGCCGCCGGTACGCGTCATTCGACACGGACTGGATACCGGCGGAGTACCTCGCCGGCTACTACCGCACCGTCGAACCGGACGAGATTGCCACCATCGCGTTCCTCGTCGAGGCGATGCGACGCGCGGAAGGTGGTCAGCCCGTGTTGTTCTTCGGGGTGGGGCCCACCCTGCATCACGTTTTCGCGGCCGCCGAGGTGGCCTCGGAGATCCACCTGGGCGACTACCTGCCGGCGAATCTCAACGAGATCCAGCGGTGGATCGACCGCGAACACGATGCTCACGACTGGCGCCCGTTCGTCCGCTACACCCTGCGGTGTGAGGGGGTCATCTGCCCGACCGACGAGGACGTGGCGATCCGTGAGGATCTCGCCCGGGAGAAGATCACCGCGCTGATCCGGGTGGACGCCCGGCAGCCCCGCCCGATGGACCGCCGATACGCGACGGTGGTCAGCGCCTACTGCGCGGACTCCGCCACCGCCGACCGGGCGACCTGGCAGTTCTTCATGCGCCACATCACTGGCCTGGTCCGGCCCGGGGGTCTCTTCGTCACCGCGGCCCTGCGCCGCTGCCGCGGTTACACCGTCGGGGAGAAGACTTTTCCCAGTGCGGATGTCGACGAACACGACCTCCGGGCGGTGCTGCGACCCGAATTCGGGCCGCTGGACGGATCAATTGAGGTACGGCAGGTCGCCCGGGAGATCTCACACGGCTACTCGGCAATCGTCCTGTGCTCTGCCCGCAAGCGTCCCCGGCCACCCCACTTCCGCCGAGAATGCGGCGAGGGCAGGACTCGCCGCATTCTACAATGCCCTCACTTACACGACGTCCTACTTCGGCTGGCCCACCGCAATCATTGATGAACTCACCGCGGAGATCGAGGTCTACCGCCAGGAGCCGTTTTGCACGCTGGTGAACTTTCAGTCGACTGGCTTTGGCGGCAAGCCATATCGATGGCGTTCTTTCGCTGTTGAGGGCATGTGGCTCACTGCCTTCAGCCGGAACCTGCGCGGGGTTATTGCGTACGTCCCAGCTCATGATCGTGCCGTCGTCGTAGGCGATGATGAGGGCGTCTTGCCACGACATGCTGCGCACTACCCCACGAGGTGTGTCAAGTACGCCGAGAGGCCGTCCCTCTTGAGCGCGCCAGATGTAGAGCATGTAGTCATCGCTGATCTCGGTGGCTCAGCTGCGTCCGCAAGATGGTTCGGGAGTAGCCAGCGGACTCCAACTGCCAGTACGCGCGTTCGACCGTCCGTGCACTCAGCCGCGACGCCCGGGCCTGGCTCACGTACGGGTAGCGAGCGGACCTGGCCCGCGTCTGTCCGGATCGGTAGCTCGTGTCCCACCATGATGGGATCGCGCCCGACTCGGAGGCACAAACCGTGCCCCCGAGTCGGCGCGACAATCGGCAGCCCGTTACCGGCGGCCGAACTTGACACTCACCTCTGCCACTGGTCAGGAGGCTACGAACTGCCACTGCTGGTTGGTCCCGCCGTTGGCGGTCCACTGCACGACCTGCGCCCCGTCGCTGGTCGAGGCGGCGGAGACGTCGGCTGCCAGTCCGCTGCTGCGGCTGACGATGGTGTAGTAGCCGTCACCGGTGGGCCGCAGGTACCACATCTGGTTGGTGCCGCCATTGGCTGACCACTGCTGCAGTTGCAGGCCCGCCGTGGTGCTGCCGCCGTTGACGTCCAGCACCTTTCCGGAGGCGGTGTAGCGCAGGGTGTAGGCGTCCTGCGTGGTGCTGATCGTCCACGTGGGGGTGCCGCTCTGCTGGACCGCCTTGGCGCCGTCGGCGGTGGAGTTGCCGGCGATGGCGAGGGGCTTGCCGCTGTTGCGGTTGACGATGCGGTAGGTGCCTGCTGCGGGCCCGGTTCCGCCGCTTCCACTGAGGTTGAGGTACTCGACCGCGTCGGTGAAGACGGTGCTGCCGGACTTCGCGGTCGACAGCTGCAGGTACACCCGGCTTCCGGTGGCGGGGGCGGTGAAGGACACCGGTTGGGTGACCCGTGAGCCGAGTGGGATGGTCAGGGTGGTGCTGCCGGACGCGACGAGGGTGCCGGTCGGGCTGTCGAGCCGGGCGGTCCAGGTGAAGCCCACCGAGGTGTTGGTGAAGTCGTCGTTGAAGACGGTGATGTTGCGGGTCACCGTGGCGTTTCGGGCGTAGCTGGGTACCGCCTGCGGCAGCGGGAAGGTGCCGTTCGAGTCCGAATTGCCGGAGGCGGACCAGTAGGGGAGGTCGACCGCGGCCACCGAGTTGAACGCCGCCTGCACGCGCTGGATCTGCGGGTTGCTCCACGGGTCGGGCAGGTTGTCCGCGCCGTAGATGGGGTGGCCACCCTCCTCCGGGGTGAAGTCGGTGGACCGCACTCCGGGCACGACGCTGGCCCAGGCGGACAGCAGCGTGTAGGGGCGCAGGTCGGTGGCGCCCTTGCCGCGCTTGGCCAGGGTTGCCGTGGCGAACCACTCGAAGCCCTGCTTGTTGTTGCATGCCGGCCAGATGAACTCGCCCTCGCCGTCGGGCCGCCCATTCACGGTGATCAGGCCCTCCCCGTACCTGCCGAAGCCGTCGACGTAGTGCGGGATCACCGCGAAGTTGGCGTACGTCATCCCGGGATACAGGCTGACATTCCCGCCGACGCCCACCTCGACAATGATCGGCCGGGTGCCGTCGGCGCCGTTCATCGCCGCGTACAGGTCCTTCTCGAACTGTTCGGAATCCTGGCCGCTCTGGTTCGGCTCGTTGTTCTGACTCCAGCGGATGATCGCGGGGTGGTTGCGGTCGCGCAGGACCAGCGCACGGGCGTGGTTGACCATGTTGTCGCGCCCGACGGAGTTCTGCCACTCCTGCGAGGATTGGGAGCCGCGAATCGCGACCTCGTCGATGATCATCAGGCCCATCTCGTCGGCGACATCCAACATGTACGGGCTCCCGGGCTCCTGGTGGATGCGCACCACGTTGTAGTTCAGCCGCTGGTAGTTGTCCACCGCCTGCGGCCAGCCGCCGTTGCCGGACGACGGGGGCAGGAAGCCGGGCAGGGTGTGGTACGCGTCGCCCTTGCCGCCGTTGTTGATCCGGTCATAGTCGCCACCCTGGAGGTTGTCGCCGCGGAAGTTCACGCGCACGCCGTTGAGGTAGTAGTAGTCACCGTTCTGGGTGGCCTCCCGGAACCCGAACCGGTACTCGGCGTCGCTCGTCCGGCCGTCGTCGGTGACGGCATGCACCGTCAGCCCGTGCAACTGCGCCCGGTACCCCGACCGGTACGGCACATTGGGCCACCAGTACGAGGTGCTGTCGAGGTTCCACGCGACCGGCCCGACGGTCACGATCACGGTCGAGCGGGCCGCCACGGTGACCGTACGGCTGGGCAGTGCCGGGTAGCTGAAAGCCGTTCCGTTGCTGGACGACAGCGACCCGGTCAACGTCACCGACCGGGAACTGCCCGACGTGTTCCGCACCGTCACGTCGTAGGTCAGCGTCTTGTTCGCCACCGACGTACGCACGAATGTGTCGCTGACGTACACCGCCGGGTACACCCGCAGGAACGCGGACCCGAAGATCCCCTGCGGTATCGCCTCGGACCACGTGGCGGCGTCGGGCACCAGGTACCGGCCGTTGGATGCCTTCAACGCGCCGCGGCCCTTCACGTTCACCGTGATCGTGTGGGTGGTGCCGGGCGCCGCGTATGCGCTGATGTCGAAGTTCGACGGGGTGAACGCCGTCGTCTGGGTGGCGACCACGCGGCCGTCGACCGACAGTGTCGCCTGGTGGTTGACGGCGCCGAACTCGATCCAGGTCGACTGCGGCTGCCCCGAGTCCGGCACGGTGATGCTGCGCGAGTACACCGCCTCGTTCACGTCGGTGAAGCCCTGCTTGTACCAGCCGCCACCGGGCACCGCGATCGTGGTCGCCGCCCGGCCCGCGGGCGTGAAGCCCCAGGTCCCGCTCAGGTCGATCGAGGTGATCGCGGCGTTCCCGGCCGCCACACCGTCAAGTCCGGCGGCCGCGACACTCTGCGTCTCGACCGGCGCGGCCAGGGCCGACCCGGGGGGCGCCAGGGTCAGGCCACCCAGCGTCAGGGGCAGGGCGAGCGCCACGGTCGCGGCCAACCCTCTGGCCCACGCCGACAATCGGCCACCCCAGCGGACGTTCGTACGATGCACGGTTACCTCCTGTGACTCATCCGCCAACTCCGCAACACCGGTTCAGGGCACAGCCTCAAGGCCGATACTCGAATCGATTCGACAAAGCTGCCGGCGTCGCCGACCACCCGGGAAGGGTGGTTGCGGCCAGATACATAGGTACGTATTAATGGGTGCATCGAGCGTGAAGTCAAGGTTTCAAGACGGTTACTTCCTGCTCCTGACGCCTCGCAAGCTTCGAGTGGCCGCCGATAGTACGACCCTTCCGGAGTGCTAGGGCATCGCGCTCAGGCACTCCGTGTCGCCGGCCCACCGACGCGGCGCCGATCGAGTAGCGAACCGATTCGCCTCTGCGGCGCCCGGCCGCGTGACACGCCGAAGGCGTGGACAGCAGCACTGTCGTCTTCGGTGAAGTCGGCGGGCGGCCCGGCCTGACCTGTTCGGTTCGAAACTGGGGTTAGGGTGCTGGTAAGAAACGTGCTTCGCCAGCGTCACGGCGGGTTACGGGATCTTGATGGCGAGCGTCTGACTGCGTAGACATGACAGCGCAATCATAGAGGACTATGGCCGGCGGCGGGAGGTGCCATGACGCGACTGGCGAGGCCGGGTGGAAGCCCTCCGACGCCGCGCAGCGTGGACGTCGCGCGGCTGGCCGGCGTCTCCCAGAAGACGGTGTCCAGGGTCCTCAACGACGAGCAGTATGTCTCGGCCGACGTGCGCCGGCGGGTCCTGGACGCCGCCGCGGAGCTCGGCTACCGGCGCAACCAGGCGGCCCGGGCGCTGGCCTCCGGGCGGACCCGGTCGATCGGCGTGGTGACGCTCGGCAGCGCCTTGTACGGGCCGGCGTCGTGGCTCATGGGCATCGAGCGGGCGGTCCGGGAGGTGGGCTACACGCTGCGGGTGGCCGCCACGATCGAGGGCGACCCGGGCGGCATCGCGAGCGCCCTGACGTCGCTGCTGGGCCAGGGCGTGGACGGCGTCGTCATCTCCGAGCCGATCGACGAGGGCGTCGGCCTCATCAGCGTCGACGTGCCGGTCCTGGTCCTCGGCGCGCCGCCCACCTTCGCCGCGCCGCAGGTGGTGACCGCCAGGGTCGGCGCGGGCCGGCTCGCGCGGGCCGCGACCGAGCACCTGCTGGAGCTGGGGCACGCGACCGTCCATCACCTGGCCGGCCCGCAGCGGTGGTATTCGGCACGGGACCGTCTCGCCGGCTGGCGCGAGGCGCTGCGAGCCCACGGCGCGGACGAGCCGCCGGTCGTCGAGGGCGACTGGTCGGCCGCGTCCGGCTACGCGGCGGGCCGGGAACTGGCCGGCGACGGCACCGTGACCGCGGTGTTCGCCGCGAACGACGACATGGCGATCGGTCTCATCCGCGCGCAGCTCGAGGCCGGGCGCCGGGTGCCCGAGGACATCAGCGTCGTCGGGTTCGACGACATCCCGGTCGCCGCCTACGTCACTCCCCCGCTCACCACCGTGCGGCAGCCGTTCGACGAGGTCGCGCGGCAGGGCCTCGCGCTGCTGGTACAGGTCATCGAGAAGCCGGACGTCGAGCTTCCACCGGCGGCCGACCAACCGGTCGAGCTCGTCGTCCGCGCCTCGACGGCGCCACCACCGCCCCGGCCGATCCCGGGACGTGGCCGCCGAGCGATCCCCCATGCCCACGGTGGCCCGCACGGTCAGCCCGCCGGCAGTGAAGTCCCATCCACCCAGCCCTGATCAGCGTCGATCTGTCCACCTACGGCGGCACGTCACCCGAGGCCCGCACCGGCCGTCGCTGAGGAGCGGCGCCATCCAGAGCTCGAATTCGATCGAGGGCTACCAGGTGTCCCTGGACGTCGCCGCCGCGGCCGTCGCCGGCGACGAACCGGTAGAGACGAGCCCGCAAACCTGGGGGGTCATCACCGGCTACCGGGACGCCCTGACCTACGTGCAACAACTCGCCCGCTCACGCGAGTTCACCTGGCAGCACATGCTGCTCAACGCGCTGCACTTCATGATGCTCCGCCATGACCTCAGCAAGTGGCCGGGCCGCTACCGTCCAGGAGACATCCACATCGACGAGGCGCACACCGGCCGACGCGTCTACACCGGGCCAGACGCCGACGACGTCCCGTCGCTGATCTCCGAGCTGATCGACTGGTTGGCCGACGGCGAACCGGAGACACCGCTGCTCGTCCGGGCATCCATGGCTCACCTGAACCTGGTCAAGATCCATCCCTGGCGGGACGGAAACGGCCGAATGTCCCGGTGCCTCCACACCCTCGTACTCGCCCGCGACGGCGTCCTCGCCCCTGAGTTCTCCTCCATCGAGGAGTGGCTCGGCGTCGGCCGAAACACGTACGCCTACTACGACGCGCTCGGTGAGGTCGGCGGCCCGACCTGGCAGCCCGACAACGACACCAGCAAGTGGATCCGATTCTGCCTGAGCGCCCACCACCAACAAGCCCAACTGGTCCGGCAACGCCTCGACCAAGCCGCGCAGCTCTGGGAACTACTGGACACCTGGGTCCGGCGCAACGGGCTGCCCGAGCGGGTTGTTAGCGCCCTACACCTCGCCGCGACCGGCGGTCGAGTACGCCGCACCCTCTATCAACGCGACGAGAACCTCACCGACGACCAAGCAACCCGCGACCTTCGCACCCTCGTCCGGGCGGACATGCTCGAACAGCACGGCGAGACCCGAGGCAGGTTCTACCTCACCTCGCCGACACTCCGCGACCTCGCCGCCCCCGCGCTGCGCCCAAAGGAAATCATCGACCCGTACCGACGGTGAAGCGCAAGCCCCGGCACTGCGAGTCCGCGCCGGTCAGCCGCCCGACCCTGCCACCGCACCCCACGTACGGTGGATCTTCGAGCAGCGGCTCGCCGGCCGGAGCGTGGCCAGCATCGCCCGCGCCCTCAACGACAACGGCGTCTTGTGCCCGTCCGGCGTCGACCCAGCGCGTAACCCCCACCGCAGCGGCCGCCAATGGATGCTCACCACTGTCGCGGCCATCCTGGCCAACCCCCGTTACACCGGGCGGCAGGTCTGGAACCGTCAACGCACCGACCGTGATGCCCTCCCTGACAAGGGAACCTTCGATCGACACCACGAGATCCAACGGTGGAGCGCCTCCACTGACTGGGTCATCTCCCGCGAGATCGCGCATACTCCGCTGGTCAGCGAAGAACACTTCGTCGCCGTCCAGGCAATCCACAGCGCACCGACCCCAGCCGACGGCATCCCCCGCTGCTATGTGTTGGCCGGAGTGATCTGCTGCGGCGTGTGCGGCCGAATCATGGACTCCCACTGGGTCCACGACCGTGCCGGCTACCGCTGCCGACACGGCAACACCTGCACCCGACCCACCTCATCGAGACGACAGAAGACCCTCTACGTCCGAGAGACCATCTCCTGGACAGGATTCGACACCACAGCTGCCTGCGTCGGCACCACCCGGCGATGCGCGACCAGGATCCAGACAGCGTCGCCGGCTACCTGCGGCTCAACAACATGATCATCGTGTGTGACCACGACGCCTGGACCATCGAAACTGACACGGAGGTCTTCCCGCTCACCGCCCCGACGAGCGTCCTGCCCCGCGCAGCAAAAATCCCCGCCCAACGGGACGGGGATCGCTCGAAACGCGAAGAGAAATCACGCTTCGTGGGGAAATAACGTGTCCGAGGGGGGATTCGAACTCCTGTACGTATCACCCGTGCGCCACTCAGGGTGCGCATGCTCATAGGTTACGGTACGGCCAGGCCTGGATCGATCCCACAATCCAGATCACCGTGCGTGAGCGCGAATAGCATATTGAACATGCGCGGCGACTCGCTCCGTCATCGACTAGCCAGGATGAAAGTGCAGCTATCCCCTGTGGCCGCTCAATCATCAGGCGTCGGCGAGCCGCCGCTAAGCATCTCTGCCTTTGGTGCGCTTCAGCGGGTCGACCTGTTGGCAGCCATAGCACCCGGATTCTTCGCGGTTCAATGCACGAATTCACCGCCCTTGTTGGAGGTCTGCGATGGTCACCCGGCCGACAAGGGCTGGGCCTGCTGGCGCATGGATCTCTTGAGGCATGTCGAGTACGTCGAGCGGTGAGCCGCAGCCTCGGTGTCATGTTGCGGTGGCCGCCAAGTCGTTCAGGGCTGCGTTGATCACGGGCCAGCACATGCTGAGGGTATCGCGGTCTGGAGCGTGGCCGATGTTCACCTGGGCGTATGGGATGCTCGGCGGTAGCCCGCAGCTTACCCGGAATATTGTCATCGACGTCGAGGTCGACAATGTGGCGACTTCCGTTACCTACGTAGACATCCACAACGGACTGGGCGGTCACCGCGCCCGTCTCTGGGTCTACTGCAGAAACCCGGTCACCGATATAGATACTGTCGATCGGCACGTATCGGAAGATCATCAGGGTTCCTACGCCGTGTTGATCGCCGAAGTGAGTCATGCCCGCGCTGCCATCATCGCTGATCTCGTCGGTGTCGTGTGCACCGGCTCTGACCGTGTCCGAAGCCGCTGGCGGGCTGCTTGCAGCGCTGGCCGATCTGCCTGATCCGCGGGCCCGTCGCGGTGTCCGGCACCGGCTGACGGTGGTGGTGACTGCTGCGGTGTGCGCGGTGGTGGCCGGCCACCGGTCGTACACCGCGATCGCTGAGTGGATCGCCGACGTGCCGGCGACGACCGCGCTCGCGCTGGGCATGGCCCCGGATCGACGCCCGTCCGAGGCGATGATCCGCCGGCTATTGCAGGCCATGGACCCGCAGCTACTGACCGCGGCGGTCAGCGTCTGGCTTGCCGGCCGGTCTGCTGCCGGCACGTCGACGTCCCGGCGAGCGATCGCGGTCGACGGCAAAACCCTGCGCGGCTCGCGCACCACCGACAACGCGGCCCGGCATGTGATGGCCGCCTGTGATCAGGCTGTCGGCGTGGTCCTGGCCAGTACCGACGTCGACGGCAAGACCAATGAGATCACCCGGTTTCAGCCGCTGCTCGACCAGATCGGCGACCTGCGCGACACCGTGATCACCGCCGACGCGCTGCACTGTCAGCGTGGGCATGTCGACTACCTCGCCGAACGCGGCGCACACTGGATCCTGACCGTGAAGGGCAACCAGCCGAGCTTGCATGCCCAACTCGCCGGCCTGCCCTGGCGGGCCGTTCCCGACGCCCACCCGCGACACCGCCCGTGGGCACGGCCGCCGTGAGATCCGAACCTTGAAGGTCCTGACGGTCTCCACCGGCATCGACTTCCCACACGCCGCTCAAGCGCTGCAGATCCGCCGCCGCAGGCGGCGCCTGGACCAGCCGAAACGCTTCACCACCGAGACCGTCTACGCCCATCACCGACCTGCGCGTGCACCAAGCGAGACCGGCGCAACTGGCCGCATGGATCCGCGGCCACTGGTCGATGAAAACAAAGACCACTGGCTGCGGGACGTCACCTACGACGACGATCGCTGCCAGATCCGCCCCGGGACCGGGCCCGAGGTCATGGCCGCCCTACGCAACGCCGCCATCGGTGCCCCCTGCGCACCGCCGGAATAGCCAACATCGCCGCCGCCAACCGGCATCACGCCCGCGACAGCACCCGCCCGCTGGCACTGCTCGGCATCACCTGACGACTTTGCCGGGGCCCTGGGTTGGGGCCGGTGCGACGGATGGGAGCGCCCTCCTTCGTCAACGAGCCGTGGCAACCCAGTGCGACGCCAGGGAGAAGATCAGAGATGACGAATGAACGGGCCGTGACTCCTACGTGAGGCCGTGCCCACGAATACGCAGTGCCGACCGCCGAAGGTCGGAAACGTCGACGTCCTGTTCATCAAGGACATCAAAGAGATGCTCGGGCCCTCGGGACGCCAGAAGGTCAGCCTCCACCTCGTAGGCCGGTACCAACAGGCAAAAGTTGGTTTCGCCCGTAGGGCCGGTTGCGAACTGGAAATCTTCCTCGAAGAGGGCCGCCGGGGTAGGTAGGAGAAACCTCATCCCGGAGCTGGACGGCACGTCGACGTCCAGGCGAACGGGCTCGTCCCACGAAAGGAGTCGCCCCTGCTGCGCGTAACGCGCCGCGCAGGACATCACAAAATCCAGCATATCGGGGCCCATGAATTGGCCGTCCAACACGAAGAGCAACTCTTGAGCATAACCGTCCCGACGAGCCCAGCCGTGCTGGCGGGCGAGGCTGGCCAACCCATCCGTGACCATGGTCACCTGGCCGTCGTTGGGCACCTCGGCGAATCCGTGAAGACGAATCACAGCCCCATCAGGAAGAGCCTCATTAAGGGTGCTGAAGGGTTTGCCGAGAAATTGGCGGAGATGACTTTCGACGTCCTGCGGTTCCGCCTTCTGGCGGCCAAACTTCACCATGATCGCCCCATTCTGTTCGCTCCCTAGGCTTGTACGGTGCCAAAACTCGTCGCACAGCGCGTGAGCTGTTGTTTCGCGACGGTGACGCATCATGGCAGGCGTGTTGGTTCGGCTGCTGTACCTGAGTGCGGTGCGGGTGTTCGGCTGGTTGCCGCGGGCCACGCGTAGCGAGTCGGCGATGGTCGCCGAGCTGTTGGTGCTGCGCCATGAGGTGGCGGTATTGCGGCGTCAGGTCGGTCGGCCGCGGCTGTCGTGGCCGGAGCGGGCGGTGTTGTCCGCGCTGGTCCGGGCGTTGCCGCGGGAGTTGTGGAAACATCGGATCGTCACCCCGGCCACCCTGCTGGCCTGGCACCGCCGCCTGGTCCGCAGGCGTTGGACCTACCCGAACCGTCCCGGACGACCACCGATCAGCGACGATCTGCGGGACCTGGTCTTGCGGCTGGCCAGGGAGAATCCCGGCTGGGGGCATCGGCGCATCCAAGGTGAACTCGTCGGGCTCGGCCATCGGGTCGGCGCCGGCACCATCCGTCGCATCCTCGCCGGATCGAGGGTCGGTCCCGCCCCGCGTGAGATCGACACTAGTTGGCGGACGTTCCTGCGCGTTCAGGCAGCCGGGTTGCTGGCTACCGACTTCTTCCATATCGACACCGTCACGCTGCGGCGGCTGTATGTGCTGTTCGTCATGGAGATCACGACCCGGCGGGTGCACATCCTCGGCGTCACCGAACATCCGGCTGCTGGCTGGACTACCCAGCAGGCCCGCAACCTGGTGCTGGACCTCGGCGATCGGATGACACGGTTCCGGATCCTGATCCGCGACCGCGACGCCAAGTTCACCGCGTCGTTCGACGCCGTGTTCGCCGCCGAAGGCATCAAGGTGGTGAAGAATCCTCCACGTACGCCTCGGGCGAACGCCTTCGCGGAACGCTTCGTGCGCAGCGTCCGGGCCGAGTGCACCGACCGGGTACTGATCTACAACGAACAGCACGCCCGCACCGTGCTCCGCGCCTACGAGGACCACTTCGACCGGCACCGGCCACACCAGAGCCTGAACCAGCATCCACCCGACTACGACCCCGGCGCGGTCATCGCGATCGAAAGGCCGATCCGCCGGCGACGGGTTCTCGGTGGCGCGATCAACGAATACCGCCGAGCCGCTTGATCCACTCGCAAATCCCCAGGTCACGAATGCGAAGCACAGTTTTGGCACAGTACAGGACCGATCGGCGATCCGACCACGCGAATCGAGCGTTGCCAGTCCATAGAGGGCTGTACGGCTTCGAGTGACTGCAAGACTCGGAAGCGGTAGCGGAGGACACCTCATGGCTGCCGCAGGGGTGCCAGGAGCCACGCCCACGACCGGTGCCGGACTCGGCAGGACAACGGCGGGGATCACTGAAGAGCCGCCGCGCGTCAGCGCGAGGCTCGCCCGCCGCTGATCACTGAGAGTAGCGCCAGACGCTACATCGGATGGGTTTCGGCGGTGGTCAAGCATCCTTGACCACCGCTACGTCTACGTCGCACATATGAGACGTACTCGTGTCCGAGGGGGGACTTGAACCCCCACGCCCTATACGGGCACTAGCACCTCAAGCTAGCGCGTCTGCCATTCCGCCACCCGGACCTGCTCGTTCAGCCTACCTCGCCGCCCAGATGATCTTTCCATCCGAGGTCGGCACGGCGAGCCGCACGGGGAGTCACTGTACACGGCACTCGTGGATCATGCACATCGCCCACTGGTCCCTGCCGGGTCGTCCTCCCGCCCCTGCTCACACCCGTCACGCGAGGTCACCGAAGCGGGATCGGGCGTGAGCCCGGGTAGCGTCGGCGGCCCGGTGACGGGCAGCATTGCCCTGTGTCCCATCCCTCTCCTCTGGCCGCCATCCAGCAACGGGCCCTCGCACTGCGTACCGAGGGCGACCTCGGCACTGCCCGGCAGCTGCTCGCGGACGCTGTCGGGTCCGCCCGTCCGCCGTACGGCGAGGACCATCCCGAGACGCTGCACACCGCGCACCTGCTGGCCCGCCTGCACCGTGAGGCGGACGACCCACTTGCCGCTCGCCGGGTGCTGGAGGAGGCCTTCGCGGCGGGCGAGCGGCGCTGGGACCATTCCGAGCCGATGATGCTCGCGCTCGCCTTCGAACTGGCCGAGGTTGCCGAGGAGTTGGGCAACAGGCACGAGGCTCGCCGCAACTACACGCGCGTCGCCAGCGCCGGGCCCGCCGTGCTCGGTGAGCACCACCCGGCGGTACGCGCTGCCCGCGACTACCTCGGCGCGGCCAACCCTGGCCCGAACCGGCCGGACGTCGGGCCGCCGACGTCCGCCACCGTTGCCACGACGACGGACTCTGGCGCCCGATCGGCGTTGACCGGCCCGACGTTGTCCCTGGCGACCCTGGCCGCGATGCGCCCGGCGGCAGGCGACCGTCCGGCTCCCCCCTCGCCCTGGGCCCCACCGCCTCCCCCGACCCCCGCCCATCCGGCACCGGCCACGTCCCCCATGTCGCCGACGCCAGCCAGCCCCGCCCGTCCGATACCGCCTGCGTCCGCCATGTCGCCGACGCCCGCCACTCCCACCCATCCGGTGCCGCCGCGCCAGCGGGCCGAGCAGCAGCCGGCGGCGTCGCCCCGGCCACCGGTCGCGCCGCTGTCTCGGGCGGTCGGCCGGCCGACGCCGTACGTCCGGCAGCAGCCACCACCCGCACCGCCGCGTCAGCGCACGAGTGATCAGCCGACCCACCCGGTCGTCGAGGCGCCGCTCTCCGCGGCGGCGGCCGCGGCTCCGGCTCACCCTCCGGCCCACCCCGCGACCCCGGCCCCGGCAGCCGCCGCGCAGCCCTCCGCCACGCCGTCGGCACCCCAACCGCCGGCTCCGCGGTGGGCCGACCCGACCATTCAGGTACGGCAGATCGAGCCCCTGCTGGCCGAGGAGGCCGCCCGGATCGCAGCGACCGGGCCGAGCGGGTCGACCCGCACGACTGACGGGCCGGGGCGCTCCGGGGCGATCCCGACGACTCCAGGCGCGGCGCCCTCCCGCCCGGTGAGCGGGCCACCCCTGCACCACGCGGTCGCCGCGACGCCCACCGCGCCGCAGCCGGTCTCCGCGCCGCCCGTGCACGTCGGCCCAGCCTCCGCACCGGCCGTGGGCCCTTCGCATCCAGTGTCGGCTCCGCCCGACCACGGTCAACCCGTCTCCGGACCGCCCGACCAGCCCCACCCCGCCTCCGGCCCACCGGCGGCCCACGCCCAGCCGGTGTCCGGACCACCCGGCTACGGACCACCCGGCTACGGACCACCCGTCTCCGCGCCGCCGGTGAGCGCGCCGCCCTGGGGACTGACCGCCCCGCCCTGGAGCAGCAGCGCGCCCCCGCATCCGCTGCCCACGGCTGGCGGCGACCCCAAGGACCCGTCCCGTACGGACACCGCAGAGACCACACCGGACAGCGAGGCGACACCGAGCAGCGCGACCACCATGGACGGCCAGTCCACAGCGGGCGGCGAGAGCATGCTGGTCGCGAGCGCGACGATGTCGACAGTGCAGGGCGAGCCGTCGGGGTTCGCGTCCGCGTCCACGGAGGTGTTCCCGGCCGTCGGGCCGGCACCGGCCCCGCCGCAGGACACGACGGCGGCGTCCCTGACGCCCGTGACCTACGGGCCGCCGGCCACCCTCACGCACCCGCCCGCCGCGCAGTACCCGTCCGGTCAGCAGTACCCGGGGCAGCCCTATCAGCAGAGCCACGAGGTGTACCCGGGGCAGCGGTACCAGCAGGACACCTACTCGGCCGCGTACGCCGATGAGAGTGTTTCGGCGGGCCGCAGCCGGGCGACGCTGATCGGTGCGGCGGTGGCGGCCGGGGTTGCCCTGGTCGCGGTCGCCGGCCTGGGTGCGGTGGTGCTGAACCGCGACGACGCGCCGCCCCCGACCGGGGGTGCGGTGACGGCGGCACCGGCGGTGACCGGCCCCCCTCCCGGTGACCTGAAGCTGCGCGACGACGTCGTGACGATCACCCTGACCTGGACGGACCCGTCCGGAGGGGCGGTGCCGTTCATGGTCGCCGGCGGACGGGCCGGTCTGGCGCTCGGGGTGATGGCCACCGTGGAACCGGGGCGGACCAGCCACACCGTCAACGGGCTCAGCTCGCGGGTGGACTACTGCTTCACGGTGCTCGCGGTCTACTCCACGGCCAGCTTCGCCACGTCGAGCCAGGTCTGCACCAACCGCGAACGGTCCACGCCGCCAAGCTGATCGCGAGCGGTCCACGCCGCCGAGTCGACACAGTCGGGTTCGCGATCGTCGAGCTGAGCTGGGCGTCCACTGCGCACGCTCGGTATCCACAGGGGTGACGGTGCGGGTTCCCCCGTTCCCGGCCGGGCCATATGATGGCACCCGGCTCAGGGGAGGGGTCGCCGCGAGGCGTACGCCACCTGCCACGACTCAGGGAAGGCAGCCGGCTGTGGCCAGCATCGACGACGCCGAGCGGACCGACGCCCCCCGTTCCCGGTCCCGACTGCGCGGCGGGCTGGTGACGGTCGGCACGGTCACCGCACTGCTGGCCGCCATGGGGCTGACCGTCCTGGGGCTGGGTGCGGCGGACAATGCGGTGGCCAACTACGACGCGAGTTCGTGGCTGTGGAGCGCGGTGCGCAGCGAGCTGGCCCGGGTCAACGGGGTCACCGCCCGGGTGGACACCCGCACCGAGGTTCCCGGTGCCCGCCGGCATCCGATGCAGGTCGCCCAGACCGATCGGCTGCTGATCCTGCGTGATCTGCAGACCGGGCAGATCAGCTCGCTGGACCTGGCCACCCTGCAGCTCACCGCGACCACGCCGACCACCCCCGGTCTGGGTGTGAGCGTCGCCCTGCACGAGGACGCGGCGTTCGTCGTCGACGCCGTGCAGGGCATCGTGCGGCAGCTCGACCCGCGGTCGTTGAGCCCGGTCGGCGAGCCGGTGCGCTATCCCCCGGGCATCACCGGCGGCACGTTCGACGGCGAGGGCCGGCTCTGGATCGCGGTGCCCAGCGAGGGCACCGTCTCGGCGATCACCGCCGCGAAGCTGCCGTCCGCGCCGGCCTCGGCCGCGCCGGCGGGTGGCGGGCTCAGCCCCGAGCGGGTCGAGACGTACGACGTGGCCGACGCCAGCCACGAGCTGGTGGTCTCCACCCTGGACGACGGGGTGGCGGTGCTCGACCGCACGGCCGCCCGGCTGGTGCGGGTGCAGCGCGGTGAGGTCCGCCCGACGCCGTTGACACTGCCCGGCCCGGCGGCGATGCCGACCCGCACCTCCGGTCCGCGGGTGCCGGTGACGGTACCGGCCGAGCGGCGGGTGTTGGTCGTGGGTGACGTCGGTGAGGAGCGGGCGTTCACGGTGCCGGGCAGCGGCGACCGGCTGAGCCCGGCGGTGGCCTGGGCCGACCGGTTCTACTGCGCCGACGAGGCGACCGGCACCATCTACTCCTTCGACGCGGGCGGCCAGTTGGTCGACACCATCAAGGGCAGGGCGAACGGGCCACTGGAGATGGAGGTGCGGGAAAACCACCTCTTCATCAACTCGCCCGACTCGGCGACGGCCCGGGTGGTGGACGACAAGCACCAGGTGCGCGAGGTCGACAAGTACGCCAACGACGTGCTGGGCGGTGACCCGCCGCCGGCTCCCCCGCCGCCGCCCCCGCCAAAGAAGCCCCGCGTGGGCAAGCCGAGCGCGCCGCGCAGCGTCACCGCCGCCGCCGGCAACGCCCAGGCTCGGGTGAGTTGGCGGCCGGCTGCCGCGAACGGCGCCGAGATCATCAAGTACCTCGTGCAGGGTGCCGGTCAACGCCTGGAGGTGGGCGCCAACCAGCGTTCGGTGGAGGTCAAGGGGCTGACCAACGGCGAGACGTACCGTTTCGCGGTGCATGCCGTCAACGCCAAGGGTGACGGCCCGGCGCGCAGCAGCAACCCGGTGACCCCGACGGCGGCGGTGCCCGATGCACCGGCCAGCGTCACGGCGCAGGAGCGGCCGGACGGCACGGTGGTGGTGAAGTGGCCGGCCGCAAACGGGCAGGGCAACAAGATCGCCAAGTACGCGGTGACGGCCACGTCGGCGGGGACGAACGCGCCGGCCGGCGAGTCGACGAAGACGGAGCTGGTGGTGCCGGCCGGTGAGCTGGAGTTCGGCACCCAGTACGCGTTCACCGTCGTGGCGGTCAACGACAAGGGTGCCGGCTCGGCCGCGTCGCCGGTGAGCAACACCGTGGTGCCGTTCGCGGCGCCGGGCCGGCCGCTCGACCTGCAGGCCGGGACGGTCGCCGACCAGCCCGGCGCGGTCACCGTGCAGTGGTCGCCGGCCGAGGCGAACGGCCGGCCGGTGACGAAGTACCTGGTGGACGTCGGTGGCAGGACGAGCGAGGTGACCGAGACCCGCACCACCGTCACCGGGCTGGGCAACGGCCAGAACGTCACGGTGAAGGTGAAGGCGGTCAACGAGGCCGGGCCCGGTCCGGAGGCCACCGCCACGGCCCGTACGGTCGCCGCGCCCCGGGTCACCGTCACCGGTTCGTCGGCGACGGGCACGTCGGCGACTGTCAAGTTCACCGTGGACGCGGGCGGCGGCACGGCCACCTGCTCGCTGAGCACGTCGGGAGAGCCGGCGAAGGCCGGGGCGTGCTCCAGCATCACGATGACGGGGCTGACGCCGGGCACGGCGTACACGTTCACGGTCACCGCCAGCAACGCCGCCGGCAAGGGCACCGCGCAGAAGGCTGAGAACACCGAGCCGCTGTACGGCATCGCGACGTGCAACAACGGGCCCGACGGCGACCAGCGGACGTACTGCAACAGGGACGTCGACGGCCGCAACGGCAACGAGATCTTCAAGGTCACCCGGCAGGACAACGACCAGCAGGCCGGCTGGGCGAAGCCCGGCACCCGACTGAAGGCGTACTGCAAGAAGTCCGGCGAGAACGTCGACTCGTGGATCTACAACAACCAGAAGCAGAGCACCTGGTGGGTGCAGGTCGAGTACAGCGGGAAGAACTACATTCCCTGGGCCTGGCTCAACCTGGAGGGCGGCGACAACATCAACGTCCTGCCCACCTGCTGAACCACCAGCCGAGGAGCACCGCCGACCGTGAACACCCACGAGCCGCTCACCCAGCCGGAGGTGCAGGGCTTCGCCGCCCTGGCTGCCCGGCTGGCCGAGAACGTCAACGCCGTGGTGCTCGGCAAGCCGCAGGTGGTCCGGCTGGCGCTGACCGCGCTCTTCGCCCAGGGTCACGTGCTGCTGGAGGACGTGCCGGGGGTCGGTAAGACGACCCTGGCACGGGCCATCGCCGCGACCGTGAAGGGTCAGTGGCGGCGCATCCAGTTCACGCCAGACCTGCTCCCCTCGGACGTGTCCGGTGTGACCATCTTCAACCAGGCGAGCCGGGACTTCGAGTTCCACCCGGGGCCGGTGTTCGCCAACATCGTGATCGCCGACGAGATCAACCGGGCGTCGCCGAAGACCCAGTCGGCGCTGCTGGAGGTCATGGAGGAGCGCACGGTCACGGTGGACGGTGTCCGGCACCCGGTGCCGGCGCCGTTCCTGGTGGTCGCCACGCAGAACCCGGTCGAGATGGACGGCACCTACCGGCTGCCCGAGGCGCAGCTCGACCGTTTCCTGGTGAAGCTGTCCGTCGGCTACCCGGACGAGGCGGTCGAGGTCGAGGTGCTGCGCGGTGCGACGGTCCGCTCCCCCGAGGCGCTCGCCCCGGTCACCGACACCGCGACCGTCGGGGAGATGGTCCGGATGGCCCGTCGGGTGCACATCGCCGAGCCGCTCTACGCGTACGCGGTCCGGCTGGCCGCCGCCACCCGCACCCATCCGCAGGTACGCGTCGGGGTCAGCCCTCGGGGCGTGATCGCGTTGACCCGGGCGGCGTGCTCGTACGCGCTGATCGACGGCCGGGGCTGGATCATGCCGGAGGACCTGAAGGCGCTCGCCGAACCGGTGTTCGCGCATCGGCTGCTGCTGACCCCGGACGCGCAGGTGCGCGGGGTGACCGCCGCGGAGGTGCTGCGCCAGGCCATCGCCTCGGTGCCGGTGCCGCTGCCGTCGGGGCAGCCCGCCCCGGTGCAGGGCTGACCGGCAGCAGCGCCATGGGGATCACCGCCCGCGGAATCGGGCTGCTCGTCGCCGCCGTCGTCCTGCTCGGCCTGGGGTTCCGCTTCGCGTACCCCGAGTTGACGTTGCTCGGCGCGGCGGCCGGCGCGGCGGTGGGCTACGCGGCGCTGACCGCGGCCTGGCGGCCCCGGCTGGTGGTCGGCCGCCGGGCGGACCCGGACCGGGTCGCGCGCGGGGAGCCGGCGAGCATGACGCTGACCGTGCGCAACGCCGGCCGGCTGCGCTCGGCGAACCTGCTGGCCGAGGACCGGTGCGGGAGCCGTGTCGTGCCGGTGCCGCTGCTGCGCCTGCGACCCGGTCGGGACACCGAGGTCCGCTACGACGTGCCGACCGACCGTCGCGGGGTGGTGCCGGTCGGTCCGCTGCGGGTGACCCGGCGCGACCCGTTGGGTCTGGTGGCGCTGGCCCGCCCGTACGGCGAGACGACGCCGGTCTGGGTGCATCCCCGGGTCCATCCGCTCACGGCGGTGCCCACCGGCGCGGGGCGCAGCCTCGACGGCCGGGTGGACGGTGTGCCGCACGGGTCGATCACGTTCGACTCGCTGCGGGAGTACGTGGTGGGTGACGAGCTGCGTCGGGTGCACTGGCGCACGAGCGCCCGGGTCGGCGAGCTGATGGTGCGCGAGAACGTGGACACCAGCCTGCCCCGCCTGGTCGTCCTCCTGGACAACCGCGCCGCCGCGCATCCGCACCGGTCCGACGGGGTGGCCGAGTCGTTCGAGTCCGCGTGTGAGGCGGCGGCGTCGGTCGTCACCGCCGCGCACCGCGCGGACCTGCCGGTGGTGATGCTGCTGGTCGGCCCGGAGCTGATCGAGCGCGGCCCGGCGGGGGACGCCGAGGTCGGGCCCCTGGACCGGCTCGCCGCCGCCGATCTGTCCGACGAGGACGACGCGTTGCGCGCGGTCACCACCCGGCTGCGCCAGGACCGGCTCGGCGACACGCTGATCTTCCTGACCGGCCCCGGTGGGCGGGACGGGTTGGGACATGTCGGTGCGCTGCGCGGCGCGTACCCGTCGGTGGTGGTCGGGGTGTTCGGCGCGGCCGAGCCGACGCCGGCGGGCACGGCCGGCCTGGTGGTGGTCGACGCGGTGGACGGCGCGCAGTTCGCCGCCGAGTGGGACGGGGTGCGCCGGTGGTGACGGGTGTCGAGCCGCAGCGCGCGCCGGACGTGGCGACGGACCCGCGGCAGGCGCCGTCGGCAGCCGGCGACGCGACCGGGCCTGTGGTACGCGCGCTGCGGGCGGCCGTCGTGCCGCTGGCGCTGATCGCGCTCACCGCGCTCGCCGGGGTGGTGCTCGGCCGGGTGTACGCGGGCGACCTGCTGACCCGGCTGGTGATCGGCGCAGCGGTGGGCTCGGTGCTGGTCAGCGTCGCCGCCCGACGACTGCCGTCCTGGCTCGTCGCACCGGTGTCGGTGGCGGCGTTGGCCGGGTGGACGCTGTGGTCGTTGCGGCTGGCCGCCGCCCGCGCCGACCTGCCGGGCAGCCTGCTGGAGGTGAGCGCGGACGCCGCACGCAACGGCATTCCCCGGCTGCTCACCGCGATGATTCCGGTGGAGCCCACACCGGACACGGTGCTGGTTCCGGTGGTGGCCGCGTGGCTGGCCGGTCTGGCCGGGGCGGAGGTGGCGCTGCGCACCGGCCGGGTGCTGCTCGGCTACCTGCCGGCGGCAGGGCTCTACGCCGCGGCCCTCTACGTGGTCGGCCCGAACGCCGAACCGGCGATCGGGACGACAGTTGCCTTCGTCGCGGTCGCGGCGGTCGGGCTCGCCGCGCCGACGGGTACGCCGCCGGCCGGCGGTGACCCGACGGCCGGTCTCGCCCCGGGGATGCGCGCGGCGGTACGACTTCGGCTGGCGGCCTCGGCTGCGCTCGGCGTCGCGCTGGTGATCGGCCTGGTCGCGCTGCTCGGCCCGGTGGTCGCCGGTCAGGTCGACGGGCGGCCGGTGGACCCGCGCCGGTACGTGGAGCCACCGCAGGTGCAGACGCTCGACGAGAACCCGCTGATCCGGATCTCCGGGTGGGCGCTGCGACCGGAGCAGAAGCTCCTCGACGTGAGCACGGTGGGCGCCACCCCACCGGCCGGCGGCGCGGACGACCCGACGGCGACCGGCGACGCGGACGACCCGAAGGCGGGCCGCAGCGTACAGATCCGGTTGGCGGTGCTCAGCGACTACGACGGGATCACCTGGCGGGTCGGTGCGACGTACCGCAACGCGGGGCGGATCCTGCCGGCCACCGCGCCGGCCCGGGACAGCACGGTGCAGACCGTTCGGCAGGAGATCACCGTGGCGGAGCTGAGCGGCCGGCTGCTCCCGGCCGTGGCGACGCCGCGCGAGGTCAGCGGGGCGCGGGTGGCGTACGACCCGGCGACGGGGACGCTGATCAGGCCGGAGGGACTGACACCGGGGCTGCGGTACACGGTGACGTCGGCCCGGGAACGCCCGGACAACAACCTGCTGGCCACCGCGAACGTGCCGGCCGGCGAGGAGGTGGCCCGGGTGCTGCGGGTCGCCGACGGGGTGCCCGACCCGATGCGCCGGTTGGCCGCGCAGCTCGCCGAGGAGAACGGCGCCCCGTACGCGCGGGCGTCGGCGATCGAGCAGTTCCTGGCCGAGCACTACCGGGTGGTGGCCGACGCGCCGAGCGGGCACGCATACCCGAACCTGGCCTTCTTCCTCTTCGGTCCGCGCAACGGGGGCGGGCAGCGGGGAACGTCTGAGCAGTTCGCGGCGGCGTTCGCGGTGCTCGGCCGGCTCTCCGGTCTGCCGACGAGGGTGGTGGTCGGCTTCTCCTGCAGTGGGCAGGGGCCGGTGCGGGCCGGTGACGCGTACGCCTGGCCGGAGGTGCTCTTCGACGGGTTGGGGTGGGTGGCGTTCGACCCGCTGCCCCGCCCGGATAACGAGCCGAGGCCGGTGGAGGAGGACTTCCGCCCGACCCCGGAGGACCCGCCGCCGTCGGAGGCGCCGGCGCCCACAGTGGAGCCGACCGCGTCGCCGGAGCCGGTGGCCGCTCCCGACGGGCCGCCCGCACGAGGTGGCGTGTCCACGCCGGTGCTGGTCGCGGGCGGCAGCGGTGGTCTGCTGCTCGTGGTGGGGGCGCTGCTGCTCACCCTGTTGGCGATGCGTCGCTCCCTCACCCGCAAGCGACTGGCGGGGGGTGACCCCAACCAGCGCATCGCCGGCGCCTGGCGGGAGGTCACCGACGCGTTGCGACTGGCCGGCCGCCCGGTCGGCGACGACCTGGCGGCGACCGAGGTGGCCGCGCAGGCCCGGCAGACCCTGGCCGACGCCCGAGCAGCCACGACCAGAGGCGGCACGAACGGCAGCGACGCGACCGGCAGCGGCGTGCCCGGCGACGAGCCGACAGTCGACGAGCTGGCGATCCTGCTCAATCAGGTGGGCTTCGCCCCCGGCGCCGCGGCGGCCGATCAGGCGGCCCGCGCCGCCGAGGTGGCCACGGTCTACGTCGCCAACCTGCGCGCGGCTCGCCCCTGGTGGCGCCGCCTGCTCTGGTCCGTGCACCCCTCCCCCCTCCGCCAAACCCGCCGGTCCCCCCACTCCCACCCCCGCCGCCCCCCGCGGTGATCAAGAGGTTCGCGTCATCTCAGGACCCGTTCCTGACGCGAACCTCTTGATCACCGGTGACGGATCGGGGGGAGCGGAGCCGGGCGCGGCGGCCGTAGTCGGCGGCCACGGCTGTCACCCGGGGGCCCGGGCGACCAGCGGGACGTGACAGAGGTGAATGCGCTCCCGCAGCCGAGGTAGCGGCCGCATGCCGGAGCGGAAACACGGTGGCGGCGGGTACGGCGTAACGACGAGCATCAGGGGGTGGATCAGCACACGAGCGAGATCGTCGACTACTACACGCTGCGCTACCGCGAGGACCAGCGGCTCTCCGCCCGCCCGCAGGCACGACTGGAGTGGATCCGCACGACGCAGCTCCTGCGGGATCTCCTGCCCGGCCCGGGTGCCCGTGTCCTGGACATCGGCGGAGGCACCGGCGAGTACGCGAGGGCCCTCGCCGTTGCCGGCTACGAGGTCCGTCTCGTCGACCTGGTGCCGAGTCACGTCGCGCAGGCACGCGGCGGGCAGCCACCCGTCGAGGCACGGGTCGCCGACGCGCGAGCGCTTCCCGACGCCGACGACGCGTACGACGCCGCGCTGCTCCTGGGGCCGCTCTACCACCTGTTGGACCGTGCCGACCGGGTTCAGGCGTTACGGGAGGCCGTCCGGGTCACCCGCCCCGGCGGTCTCATCGTGGCGGCCGTCATCTCCCGTTTCGCCGGTCCGCTGGACTTCGCCGCCACCGCACGCCTCGACGAGCGGCTGCTCGACGAGGCCAGGAACCTGCTGACCGACGGCACCAACGATCCACGGACCGGCTTCACCCACGCGTACTTCCATCGGGTCGAGGAGATCACCGACGAGTGTTCGGCGGCAGGGCTGACCGACGTCGTCGTACACGGGGTGGAGGGCCCGGCGTGGACGGCGGCGGAGGCCGCGGCAGGTGGGCCGGCGCAGGACACGGTCTTCTCCGCGGCGTTGGATCTGGCCCGCGTCTACAGCACCGAGCCGGCGCTGATCGGATCGAGCGCGCACCTCCTGGCCGCCGGGCGCGTTCCGGGCCGCTAGGACGTGTGTCAAAGCCCCAGACCGTCAGGCCGTCAGTCGGCGGACCAGCTTGCGGAGGCCGGCCTGCCAGCCGTCCGGGTCCTCGGCGCGGCGGCGGGCGTAGTCGGCGACCTCCGGGTGCGGCAGGATGAGGAACCGCTCCTCGGCCAGCCCGGCGATGGTCGCCTCGGCGACCTGGTCCGGGGTGAGCACCGCTCCGGAGGCGGCGATCACCCGGGCGCCCAGGTGGCCCTCGACGATGCCGTCGGCGAGCATCGGGGTGTCCACACCCTGCGGGCAGAGGGCGCTGACCCGGATGCCCCGGTCCCGGTAGGTGATGGCGAGCCACTCGGCGAAACCCACCGAGGCGTGCTTCGTCGCGGTGTACGCGGCGTCGCCCACCGCGGTCAGCACGCCCGCCGCCGAGCAGGTGTGCAGCAGGTGGCCGCCGCCGCGGGCGAGCATGCCGGGCAGCACCGCGCGGGCCGAGTAGACGTGGGCGAGCACGTTGACCCGCCACGCGCGATCCCAGGCCGCGTCGTCGACCTCGATTCCCCCGCCGGTGGTCACCCCCGCGTTGGCGCAGAACAGGTCGATGCGGCCGAAGCGCCGTTCGGTGTCGTCGACGAGCGCGCGGACCTGGGCCTCGTCGGTGACGTCGAGGGCGGCGGCGTGCGCCACCGGGCCGATGCCCTCGGCCACGGCATGGGCCGCCTCGGCGTCCAGGTCGGCGACGACCACCGCGGCGGCGCCCTCGGCGGCGAAGCGCCGTGACAGTGCCGCCCCGATGCCGCCGGCGCCGCCGGTGACCACCGCGATCCGGTCGGTCAGATTCACTGGGACGCTCCCACGGGCTCGGTGCCCAACCGGGCGATGAGGGTCATCAGCGCGGCCGCGCTGCCGGCGGTCACCTCGGGGGTGGGCAGCAGCGCGAGGACCGGCACGTCCACGCCGGCGTCTGCGTAGCGGCGGACCTGGGCCCGGCACCGCTCCGGCGAGCCGTGCAGCACCAGGGCGTCGACCACCTCGTCGGGCACCGCCGCGCTGGCGGCACGCCGGTCCCCCGCGGCCCAGGCCTCCCACATCGGCGCCAGCGCCTCGGTGCGGCCGAGCCAGCGATGGAATTCGGCGTACGCCGGCACGGTGAGGTAGCTGGTGATCAGCCGGCGGCCGAGCGTGCGGGCGTACGCGGCGTCCTCGGTGGGGCAGACGAAGATCCGGGCGGCTACCTCAAAGCCGGCACGCCGCTCGCCCAACTCCGCGAGGGTCCGCGGCACGTCCTCGGCGCTGAGCCAGTTGAGGATGACCCCGTCGGCCTCGGCGCCGGCGAGTCGGAGCATGCCCGGGCGCAGCGCGGCGAGCAGGATCGGCGGCGGCACCGCCGGTGGCCGTTCGAGGGTGAACCGGCGCACCGTGAAGGTGTCGTAGACCTCGTCCACCGTCTCACCGCGCAGCGCGGCGCGCAGGAACCGCAGGACGTCGCGGGTACGTCGGAACGGCTCGTCGAACCGCACCGCGTTCCAGTCCCGCACGAGCACCGGCGAGGACGCGCCGATGCCGAGCGCGAACCGGCCCGGGGCCGCCTCGGCGAGCGCCGCCGCGCTCATGGCGAGCAGCCCGGGGCCGCGGGTGAAGACCGGGGTGATCGCGGTGCCCAGCCGCAGCCGCGGCTGCCACGCCGCGGCGAGGGCCAGCGGGGTGAACGCGTCGGTCCCGGCGACCTCGGAGGACCACACGTCGGTGAACCCGGCGCTATCGAGGGTCGCGTAGACCGCCTGGTGATCGGCCAGCGGGATCCCGCCCAACGGCACCGTCATGCCCCATCGATTCGTCACCGATCGATCGTGCCCGTTGACGGGGCCTGCGAGCAAGATCCCCGAAGTGGGCAGAATCGCCGGTTCGCGGCCGCGCGTGCCGGCCGAGGTGCTACGACTTCGAGGTGGACCGGAGCACCGGCGCAGGCCGCTGACCATGGGTTCCAGGGCGGCGGGACACCTGGAGCCGGTCCCGGCGGCGACCGCGCCCGGTCGGGCCACGTTCCTGGAGCTCTTCTTCGACCTGGTCTACGTCTTCGCGCTCACCCGGATCTCCGCGCGTGCGTTCGAGGACCTGACCGAGAGCCCGGCGCAGCTGGGCTGGCCGGCGGTCACCGGCAGCGGCAAGACGCTGCTGTTGCTGCTGGCGCTCTGGGCGGTCTGGCAGGGCACCGCGTGGACGACCAGCCGCTACGACCCGTACCGGGCACCGCTGCAGACCGTGGTGTTGACCGCGCTCGTGGCCAGCATGGTGATGGGGGTCGCGATCCCCCGGGCGTTCAGCGAGACCGGGCTGACGTTCGCGACAGCGTACGTCGTCGCGCAGGTGACCCGGCCGCTGATCCTGTCGATCGCGTTGGGACCGCATCCGTACCGCCGGTTGAAGGTGCGGATGACCGTGGTGTTCGCCGTCAGCGGGGTGTTCTGGATCGGTGGGGCGTTGCTGCCCATCAACGGGCAGGTGATGCTCTGGGCGCTGGCGTTGCTCATCGAGTACCTGGCGGCGCGGTGCGGCTGGCCGGTGCCGGGCCTGGGCCGGTCGACGGTCTCGAAGTGGGAGATCGCCGGGGAGCACCTGGCCGAGCGGTACCAGCAGTTCTTTCTCGTGGCGCTGGGCGAGACGATCCTGGTGGCCGGTTTCGCGTACAGCAAGGGCCCGTACGAGTCGGGGCACGCGTGGGCCTTCGCGCTCTCGGTGGCCACGTCGATCATGCTGTGGCGGATCTACGTCCAGCGCGCCGGGCAGATCCTGGGCGAGGCCGTGATGACGGCCCGCCACCCGGCGAACATCGGCCGCTCGGCGGCCGACACGCACCTGGTCATGGTGGTCGGCCTGGCCGCCACGGCGGTCGGCTACGAGCTGATCATCGATCATCCGCTGGGCCATGCCCCGGGGGCGTGGCTGGCCATGGTGCTCGGCGGACCCGCGCTGTTCCTGGCCGGCCGGGCCCGTTTCGAGTACGAGGTGTTCGGGCGGGTCTCCCCGTCGCGGTGGATCGCCATCCTGGTGCTGGCGGCGGTGGTCGTACCGCTGCTGTTCCTGCCGGGGCTGGCCGCCTTGGCCGCCGGAGTGCTCGTGCTGGGCGGCGTCGCGGTCGCCGACGCCCGCCGGGCGCGGGGCGCGCCGCCGGAGGCCGCCGCGACCCCGTTCTGACCGTCGGCGTACGCCCAACAGCCGGTTAGTCTCGGCGGGTGACCTTCTCCCTCGTCGCCCGCTCCGCCGACGGCCGCCGCCACGGCGTCGTCGTGGCCAGCAAGTTCCTCGCCGCCGGGGCGCTGGTGCCGGCCGCGCAGGCCGAGGTCGGCGCGCTGGCCACCCAGGCGCACGTCAACCTCGCCTACCGCCCGCAGGGGCTGACGCTGCTCCGCACCGGGGTGGCCGCCGCCGACGTGGTGGCCGGCCTGATCGCCGCCGACGCCGAGCGGGAGCACCGGCAACTCGGCGTGGTGGGCGTCAGCGGCCCGGGTGCGAGCTGGACCGGCCCGGCCTGCCACCCTTGGGCCGGCGGGCGGACCGGCGACGGCTGGGCCGCGCAGGGCAACGTCCTCACCGGCCCGGAGGTCGTCGACGCGCTGGGCGACGCGTGGCTGGCCTCCTCGGCGCTGCCGTTCGCCGAGCGGCTGGTCGCGGCGCTGCGCGCCGGTGACGAGGCCGGCGGGGACCGGCGCGGCCGGCAGAGCGCCGGCCTGCTGGTGGTCGAGCGCGGCGGAGGGTACGGCGGCACCAGCGACGTGCTGATCGACCTGCGGGTGGACGACCATCCGGACCCGGTCACCGAGCTGGGTCGGCTGCTGGCCGTGCACACCATGCTGTTCAGTCGGCCCGACCCGGCGACCCTGCTCGACCTGAGCGGCGCGGTCGCCGACGAGGTGGCGACGTTGCTCACCGCGCTCGGTCACCCGGTCGGCGACGCCGGGACGGAGGCGGCGCTGGTCTCCTGGGCAGGGCTGGAAAACCTGGAGGAGCGGTTGGTGCCGGGGCGCATCGACCCGGTGGTGCTCACGCACCTGCGGGGCGTCGCCCCGCACGTTCCCGCGCCCCGACCGGCGAGCTGACCGGCCGGGCCGGCCCCGCACGTTCCCGCGCCCCGTTCGGCGGGCTGACCGGCCGGGGCGGCGTCAGCGGCACCCGGTGACGAGCCAGCGCGGGCGACTCGCGACGGCGGTCGGGGTCAGCGGCCGAAGGCGAGCCAGCGGAAACCGGCGGCGTCGATCGCGGCCCGTTCCGGGACGGTCAGTGCCGCACGGCCGGTGGTCTTGCGGATCAGGGTCAGCCGGTCCCAGCCCAACGCGGCCGGTGCGGGTCGCCCTGCGGTGAGCAGGTCGGCGATCACCGCGGCCGCACGCGGGGTGAGCCACGGCGGGCGGTCCAGCGCCGCCGCCAGGTCCAGGCCGTGCACGCCCACCTCGACCACCCGGGTCCGCAGGAACTCGGTGAGGAGCATCGCGTCGCCGTGCCGGGTCCGGACCACCCGATCGGGCGGGGCCACGGCGACCGCCGCGTCGGCGGCCCGCCAGGCCCGCTCGAACCCGGTCGCCAACGCCTCCCGGTGCACCTGCCGCGCGTCGCGGCGGCCGCCGGCGATGCGGTCGGCGTCCACCTGCGGGGTGAACTTCGCCGCGCCGAAATACCGGGCGGCGTCCACCTCGGCGCGCGGCGGGGCGGGGGCGGCGAGCATGTCGGCCAGCCGTCCGGCGCCGGTGCGCACGTGCGCGAGCAACTCCCGGACGGTCCACGGCGGGCAGGGGGTGGGCCGGTCGAGGTCGACGGCGTCCACCTCGGCCAGGATCTCGGTGAGCCGTACGCACTCGGCACGGAACGCCGCGCGAACCGGGTCCACCGGTCGGCTCAACCCTTGACCCGGGGCACCAGCCGGTGCACGACGGTCAGCACCAGCGCCATCACCAGCGCCATTGTGCCGGCGATGCCGGCGGCGCTGCCCGCGTACCCGACGAAGAGCGGGCGGCGGCTCAACTCCTCCGGGCCGGTCCCGCGCAGGTCCACCAGCCAGGTGAGGGCCAGTCCGGAGGCGATCAGGGCGAGCACGCCGGCCACACCGAGCACGACCGCGGCGACGCGGTGGGCGTCACCGGGCGCGATCTGGGCCTGCTCGCGTTGGGTGATCAGCAGGACCAGTCCCGCCAGCGCCGCCCAGACGCCCACCACCAGGTAGGCGGCGACCGCGTCGCTGGGTCGGTGCCAACCGGCGGACAGGGTCGCCACCCCGGCGATGGCGGCGTAACTCGCGCCGACGAAGGCGCCGACGGCCCGCACCTTGGGCGGCAGGACGAGCATGAGCGCGACCGCCACCGACGCGGCCACGGCGGTGTGCCCACTGGGGAGGCTGTTGCCCACCGCGGCGCGCTCCGGGTCGAGGCCGAGGTCGGGCCGGCTCAGGCCGTACTTGAGCAGTTGGGTGGAGACGTTCGCCCCGGCGATGAGCAGGGTCGCGGTGACGGCCAGGGCGATCCGCCCCCGGATGAGCGCGATGAAGCCGATCATCGCGGTGGCGGCGAGCAGGGAGACCACCGACATCGCGTTGAGGATCCGGTCCACCGGCCCGTCGATGCGGTCGTGGCCGATCTCGTTGCCGGTCAGGGCGACCGTGTCGACCCACTGACCGATCTCGGTGTGCACGGCCACCCGCCAGACGGCAAGGAAGGCGGCCGCCTGGACGAGCGCCAGTACGACCAACCAGACCGCGGTCCAACCCCGTGCCGTCGCGCGCATCCGCACACCGTAGCGGCCGGCGCCGGCCGGTCGGCCGGTGGCCCACCGGCTCCCGGCGGTTAGGTTGAGGCGGAGGCGAGGAGGTGGCGGTGGGCGGCACACCGGAGCGGGAGTCCGGCCAGGTCGAGCCCGGCCCGGACCGGGCGACGACGGCCGGTCGGCAGGCCGGCGGAGCGGCCCCGGCCGAGTCCCTGGCGGACCTGCTGGGTGGGCGGCGGGGAGCGGTGGACGCCACCCTGCCGCCGGTGGCGTTCGCGCTGGGCTGGCTGATCGGCGGCGAGTCGCTGTGGGCCGGGGTGGGCGCGGCGCTCGCCGTGGGCGTCGTGGTGGCCGGCGTACGGCTGCGGCGGGGCGACCGGCCGCGCTCAGTGCTGATCGGGCTGCTCGCCGTCTGCGTCGCGGCGCTGATCGCGGTGCGGACCGGCCGGGCCGAGAATTTCTTTCTGATCCAGTTGCTGTCGAACGCCGCCAGCGCGCTGGCCTGGGCCGTGAGCATCGTGGTGCGCTGGCCGCTGCTGGGCGTGCTGGTCGGCGCGGCGCTGGGCCAGCGGGCCCGGTGGCGGCGGGATCCGGCGCTGCTGCGCGGGTACGGCCGGGCGAGTTGGGTGTGGACGGCTACCTATGTGGTGCGGGTGGCGGTGTTCGTCCCGCTGTACCTGAGTGGGCAGGTGCTCGCGCTCGTGGTGGCCCGGATCGCGTTGACCTGGCCGCTGGTCGCGGCGGCGCTCGCGGTGAGTTGGGTGGTGCTGCGCCGGTCGTTGCCGACCGGGCACCCGGGGCTGCGTCACCCGGTCACCGGCGACCCGGACATCCGGCCCGACGAGCCGGCCGGGAAGGGGCCTCGGCGGGCATAAAAAGTGGAGAGGCCGCCACGGGGGGAGCGGCCTCTCCGGTGACGTACGTTACTCCGTCATCCTCATTGGTGTGATCCCGCGACAGCCCGAATTTCTGGGCTTTTTCGCGGCAGTCTTCAGTCCGGGCGGTGGGGTGGGCCGGTCGACCCGCTGCGTTGGCCAGATGACCGGCCCACCCCGGCCTGACCGTGGGTGTCAGGCCGTCCGCCGGCCGGGTCCCATCGTTCCCCCGGACCCGGCCGAACCCCGGGGTGGGCGGGGCACTCCACCCACCCCGGGTGGCTCTCAGCCGTTCGGGAACAGGGTCCCGTAGTCGGCGTACGCCATGGCCACGTCGGCCTGCGCCCAGAAGCGGTGGTAGTTGAAGCTGGGCTCCGCACCACCGTTCAGGTACGCCTGCACCTTGGGCCAGTCCGGGTCGTTCTTGTAGAAGGACCGGATGTCGAGGAAGCTCTTGCCGGCGGCGATGGCGTCGCCGTTGGGCATCTTCCCGGTCCAGCCCGGCGGGACGTAGAGGCCCTGCCCGGTGGACGCGTCGTAGGTGTCGTCGAAGCGCTTGTAGTCGCCCCGCGTCTCGGTGGTGGAGACGCCCTTCGCGTCACTGGCGGCGTCGAGCGCGTCCAGCAGGCCCTTGGCGGTGGTCTTCGCCGCCGCGTTGCCCGACTTGGCCGCGTACGCGATCAGGGTCCGGGCGTAGGAGGCGGCGACGCCGACGTCCTGGCCCTTGCTGATCACCTCGACGTGCAGGTTGGTGTTGGGCTGCGGGCTGGACGGGTTCCAGGTGATCGGCTGACCGGTCCACTTCATGTCCGACGGGATCGACCAGTTGGTGCCGACCGTCGTGTTGGCGATCGCCCACGGCACCCACTTGTCCAGCAGCGCCTTGGCCTTCGCGTTGCCGGTCTGCAGGTACAGCTCGGCGACCCGCTGCATCGACCACGCCTGCATGCCGAACCACTGGTTCGACGGCGGGTCGTTGTAGACCGGGTCGACGTCGTAGAACATGCCGTAGAAGGTGCTGGTGCCCGACGGCGGCTGGGCGTAGCTGCCGTCCCAGCTGTTGGTCGCGCCGCCGGCGATGCCGCCCTCGGACGACTGCAGCCAGGTGTAGAACTCCAGCTGCCGGTCGAAGCTCTTGGTCCAGTCGGCGACCGCGGTCGACGACTGCGGCTTGAGCTCCGGCGTGTTGGTCAGCGCCCAGGCCGCGAACGGGTTCTGGTAGCCGAAGTGGTTGTGGCTGGAACCGATTCGCCAGGACCAGTTCTGGCTGGTGTCGTACGCGCCGCCCCAGGCGTAGTACCAGGACAGCAGGTAGTGCGCCGAGTCCTTGCCACTGCCGGCGGGGCAGGTGCTGGCCCCGACGCAGTTGCCGATCTTCTTGAAGTACTTGTCGAACATCGCGTACCGCAGGTAGTCGCCCATCTTGGCGGCCTTGGCCACGGTGGCGGCGACGTCGGCCTGCTTGCCCTGCGCCTTGGCCCAGGTCAGCGCCCAGTACGCGGCCTGCACGGCACGGGCGTCGGCGTCCGGGGCGTTGGTGTACTTCCACTGCTTGGCGGGAGTGCCGGTGTCCTTGACGAACAGGTCGAGGTAGCCGTACTGACCGCCGTGCTTGAAGGTGTCGCAGGACGGCTGCGGGACGGTCTCCCACACCGACTCCTGGGTGCCCCGCTGGAAGGTGTTGATGTACGCCGGCTTGGTGGTGCCGTCACCGCAGCGGCCGAAGCCGTAGGTGTTGTCGACGTCCATCAACCAGTGCATGCCGTAGATGTCGCCGGTGCCGTAGGTGGACTGGAGCTCCGAGCGGAGCGGGTCCTGCCCGACGGAGATGTTCGGGTTCAGCGCCGAGGGGTACTGGCTGGGCAGGTTGTACTCCGCGGCGTACTGCGGTGTGCCGGCGGAGCCCGCGGTGGGCTGGTCGGCGTGCGACGGGATGATGTACTTCTCCATCACCGTCCAGGCGTTGTTGAACGGCGCCCAGTTCTGGGTGACGCGGCCGTACTGGGCCTCCAGCCAGATCCAGAAGCTGAACGCCTCCGAGGTGGTCTCGTGGCCGTAGTCCGGCGCCTCGACGATCAGCGTCTCGACCGAGTGGTACGGCACGCCCTCGGGGCTGAAGTAGCCCGAGTTCTTGATCTTGCCGTACTGGGCGAGGAACTTCTTGATGTAGGCGTTGTCGCCGCCGGGGGTGTCGTTGTCGATCTCGGTGGCGGTGACCGCCAGGGGTGCGAGACCGGTGGCGGACGCGGTGATGGTGGCGGTGCCGCCGACGGTGTCGGTGTCCTCCGCCGCGGCGACCGTGACGGTGACCCCGGTGTTCCAGTTGCTCGGGGTCAGGGTGACGGTGCTCGGCGAGACCGTGACGTCGGTGTCTCCGCTGCGGGTGAGGGTGACCGGCACGCTGGCCGTCGGCGCGGCGCTGAGCTTGAGGTTGAAGGTGGTCGTGCCACCCTCGTTGACGCTCACCGCGGACGGCGTGGCGATCAGCGTCGGGCCGCTGGCGGCGCCGACGGTGAACGCCTTCTCGGCGACCCCGATGCCGTTGGCGTTGTCGTACGCCTTGGCCTGCACCGTGTAGTTGCCGGCCGGCAGGTCCTCCTGCGTGTACGTGTACGGCGCGGTGGTGTCGGTGTTGATCAGCAGGCCGTTGCGGTAGAACTCGACCTTGCTGATCGTCCCGTCCGGGTCGCTGGCCGTGGCGGTCAGCGGCACGTCGGCCGGGGCGGTGAACGGCCCGCTCGGCAGGGCGAGGGAGACCGTCGGCGGCTGGTTGGCCGGGGTGCCGTTGCAGGAGGTGCCGTTCAGGGTGAACGAGGTGGGCTTCGGGTTGCTGCCCGAGTAGGACCCGTTGAAGCCGATGGTGGTGGAAGCCCCGGTGCCGAGGTTGCCGTTGTACGACTCGTTGGTCGCGGTGACCTCACTGCCGGACTGGCTGAACCTGGCCGACCAGCCCTGGGTGACGCGCTGGCTGCTGTTCGGGAAGGTCCACTTGAGCGTCCAGTTGCTGACCGCGTCGCCCAGGTTCTTGATGGTCACGTTGGCGGTGAAGCCGGTGTTCCAGTCGTTGGTCGCGTAGACCACGTCGCAGGCGGGTGCGGCCTGCGCGGCGCCGGCGGGCAGGGTCACCCCGCCGATGGCGAGCGCGGCGGCGGCGAGGATCGCCACTCGGCGGCGTCGTGCCAGTTGTCTCATGTGCGCGGTGTCTCCTCGGACCAGGCCGGGATGGTCCCCGGCGAGGCGCCTGCCCGCGGGTGTGGTGGTACGCGGGGGATTCGAGGCGCCGGGAAGGTGGTTGCCCCGGGCCCGGCCGGGGTGCGGCGGTGCGGCCCGCGCGGGAGGGGGTCCCGCCGGCTGCGCTCGGGTGCCGTGACCGGAAGTCGTGCTGCCGGCTGCCCTCGGCGGACCCGCGCCCACGCGATCTGGCTCCTGTCGCGTTGAATCGACAGTGTGCCATGGAAGCGCTCCCACAACAAGCGCACAGGGGACGGGATCACCCAGTTGTTTCGATCTCGTTTTGGGTCTTTCACAAAGGCGTGACGGGCGTTACAGTCGCAACATCGGTCGATGGGAGCGCTTCCATCGACAAAGGTTCCAACTGGAAGATCACCGGGACCGTCCTCGTGGCGGGCCCCGGGGAACCAACCCGAAGGCCGACGGCGGGCCAGCCCGGACGCCGCCGTCAGCCATCATCCCGCCACAGGGAGGGAGGTGGAACCAGAGCCACTCGCGTGGCCCGGCTCCCGCGCGACACGCACGGCAGGACCCAAATTCCGCCCGTGTGTGTGCAGTTACGGTGGGGACGGGGGTTGCCCTCCCCCGTCCCCACACTAAACCCCCGTACACAATGGGAAAAGAGGCCGACGGGACAGGCGCCAAGCGCCGCCCGGTCGGCCTCGTTCGCTGTCCGGGGCCCTCACCCGCCTCGACCCGCCATGTCCGGCCGCCGTGACGGCCGGCTCACGGGGCCGGCCGCTCCTGGCCTATTCTGGGAGCGCTCCCGAATCTCGGCGGCGGCCCCGTATCCACGAGGAGAATCCATGTCGATACCTACCGGGCCCGCCGGCCCGCTGCGCTTTCCCCGCGACTTCGGCTGGGGCGCGGCCACCTCCGCTTACCAGATCGAGGGCGCAACCAAGGAGGACGGCCGCGGCGAGTCGGTCTGGGACACCTTCAGTCGTGTCCCCGGGCGTACCCGCAACGGCGACACCGGCGACGTGGCCGCGGACCACTACCACCGGTACGCCGAAGACCTCGACCTGATGCGCGACCTGGGTCTGCGCAGCTACCGCTTCTCCATCTCCTGGCCCCGCGTTCAGCCCGACGGCACCGGCGCGCCCAACCAGCGCGGGCTCGACTTCTACCGCCGCCTCCTCGACGGCCTGCACGAGCGCGGCATCGCCCCGATGGCCACCCTGTTCCACTGGGACCTGCCGCAGGCGTTGCAGGACGCCGACGGCTGGGAGTCCCGCGACACCGCCCACCGCTTCGCCGACTACGCCGACGCGGTGTTCACCGCCCTCGGTGACCGGGTGCCGGTCTGGCTCACCATCAACGAGCCCAAGACCGTCGTCCAGAACGGCTATCTCATGGGCCACCACGCGCCCGGCCGGCAGGACCCGGACGCCGCCTACCTCGTCGCCCACCACCTGCAACTGGCCCACGGCCTCGCGGTCCGCGCGCTGCGCGCCGCCAACGGCACCGGCCGGATCGGCCCCGCGCTCAACCTGCACCCCTGCTACCCCACCGACGACTCCCCCGAGGCCGGCGCCGCCGCCCAGCTCTACGACGGCTACGAGAACCGCCTCTACCTCGACTCGCTGCTCAAGGGCAGCTACCCGCAGGACGTGCTGGCCGACCTGGGCCCGCAGAGCCGGATGGTTCGCGGCATCCGCGACGGCGACCTGGCGGTGATCTCGTCGCCGGTCGACCTGCTGGCCGTGCAGTACTACACGCCCATCTACGTCACGGCCGACGGCAGCACCGAACACCGGTGGCCGACCTCCGAGGCCGGTTGGCAGCAGATCTACCCCGACGGGATGTACGACATCCTGACCCGGGTCACCCGCGACTACGGCCCGATCCCGCTCACCGTCACCGAGAACGGCCTGCCCACCCCCGACACCCTGGCCGCCGACGACACCGTCGACGACAGCGGCCGGATCACCTTCCTGCGCGACCACCTGGCCGCCGCGCACCGCGCCATCAGCGCCGGAGTGCCGCTGGAGAGCTTCCACGTGTGGTCGATGCTCGACAACTTCGAGTGGGACGAAGGGTACGACCAACGCTGGGGCCTGGTCTACGTGGACTACGCCACCCAGCGCCGGGTGCTCAAGCGCAGCGCCCACTGGTACCGCTCCGTCATCGCCGAGGGCGGTTTCTGAGCGGGCCGCCCGGACGGCCGGGCCCGGACGGCTCGGCTCCGGGTGAGCCGGTGACCGTCCGGGTCACGGTCGGCAACGTTCAGCGGGGCAGCGCCTGCTGCAACTCCGCCCGCAGGGCAGGGGTGAGCATCTCCCCCGCCTGCTTCGCCAGCCGGGCCATCTCGTAGCCCACCACGCCGATGTCCGCGTCGCCGGCCGCGAGCGTGGCCAGGATCGATCCGTCGCGCACCTGCATCACGAGGAAGTAGCCCCGGCCCATCTCGACCACCGTTTGCTTGACGATGTCGCCGTCGAACATCTGCGCCGCGCCCGCCGTGATGCTCATCAGCCCGGACGTCACCGCGGCGAGCTTGTCCGCGTGGTCGCGGGGCAGATGGTCGGAGATCGCCACCAGCAGCCCGTCGGAGGAGACCACCACCGCGTGCGCCACACCCGGCACCCGCTCTGCGAACGCGCTCACCAGCCAGCTCAGGTCACGTGCCTCCTGGCTCAACGTCGTCACTGTCGTCGTCCTCCTTCGTCGTGCCCCCACGAGGGTGGCACCGATATCTCGGTGGTGTCCTCGGCCTCGGCACGCCGTACCCCGCTGTAGAGCCGGGAAAGCATGCCACCGACCGCCTCCGGGTCCAGTTCGGCGCGCGCCGGCGCCGACTCCGGCTGGGCCGGGCGGGTGACCGCGGAGAGTTGCGCCATCGGCACGCGTACCGGCAGGCCCCGCTCATTCGTGCCGGCCGTCACCGGAGTGGCGGGCGGCGCGGCCGGGCCGGGGGCCGCCGCCCCGGTCGGCCCCTGCCGGGACCACCAGCCGCCGCCGTCATCGGAGGCGGCCGGAGCCAACACGTCCTCGGCGCGTACCGGCACGGGGCGGGTCTGGCGCGGCACGGTGGCAGCCGGCGGGCGACCGGCCACCGGCAGGTCCAGCGGCGCGACGGCCGGCCCACGGGCACCAGCCGACCGGGGGGCCCCCGCCATCCGCTGCGCCGCGGCGCCCCGCGCCGCACTCGCCGCCAGCATCCGGGCCGGCGCCGGCGGATCCAGCTCCACCGCACCGGCCGGAGCCAGCAGGGCGGCCGGCAGCACCAGCCGCGCGACCAGGCCGCTCTGGCGTGCGTCGAGCTGCACGCGCACGCCCAGCCGGCTCGCCAGGTGGCTGACCACGAACAGGCCCATCCGCTCGACCGCCGCGACGTCCGCGGCCGGCGGGCTGGCCAGCACCGCGTTCGCCTCGGCCAGCGCGGTCGGGCTCATGCCCAGGCCGTCGTCCACGATCTCGATCAACGCGCCCGACGCCTCGACCCGGGCGGTCACCAGCACGACCGTGTCCGGACGGGAGAACGCGGTCGCGTTCTCCAGCAGCTCGGCCAGCATGTGCACCAGTTCCCCGACCGCGTGCCCCACCACGTTGACCTCGCCCACCGAATCCAGCCGGACCCGCTGGTACTGCTCGATCTCGGCGGCGGCGGCCAGCAGCACGGTGCCGAGACCCACCGGACGGTTCCACCGACGGGTGGAGTCCGTACCGGCGAGCACCAGCAGGCTCTCGTCGTTACGGCGCATCCGGGCGGCCAGGTGGTCGAGTTTGAACAGGTTGCCGAGCTGGTCCGGGTCGCTCTCCTCGCGCTCCAGGTCGTCGAGCAACTCCAGTTGGCGCTCCACCAGCACCTGGCTGCGGCGGGCCAGGTTGACGAACATCGCATTGACGTTGCGACGCATCAGCGCCTGCTCGACGGCTACGGTCACGGCGCTGCGGTGCACCGCGACGAACGCCTCCGCCAGCTCACCGATCTCGTCGAGCGAACGGACCACAGCCGGCGCGACGTCGATGCTCGGCACCCCGCCGGTGACGGTCCGCAGCCGATCCAGCGCGTCCGGCAGCTCGACCTGCGCGATGCGCAGCGCCTGGCTGCGCAGCAGCCGCATCGACCGGGCGACCGACCGCCCCACCAGCAATGAGATCAGCAGGGCGACCAGCAGCACGGCGACGACACCGCCCACCACCAGCAGGGTGGCCCGCAACTGGCCGCTGCTGGCGTCGTCGGCCTGGCGCACCGCGTCGTCCAGCACCCCCGCCTCGACCTGGCGCAGCAACTCCTGGCGCTGTTGGCTGGCCGACCACCACTGCTCCGACGGCAGCACCTCGGGCGCGGCGTTCCCGGCCGGCAGGCTGCGCTCCTCCAGCTGGGTGGCGACCAGGAACAGCGGGTTCACCGAGGTCTCGTCGTACCGGCGGATCTGATCCGTGGTGGCGGCCACCCGGAACGCGCCGAGGGCGGTCAACTGCTGGGCGCGCAGGTCGGTGAGGACCACCCGGTCCTCCGTGCCGTACCGGCCGGCGCGGGCGGCGGCGTAGAGCTGGGCGCGGACGCGGGAGGAGAGCTCCTTGACCCGGGCCAGCTGCACGTAGCGCAGCACCGAGTCGCTCAGCGCCGCCCGGTCCTGACCCGGCGTCGGCTCGGCGAGCAGGTCCAGCAGCGCGCCCACGGCCCGGTGGTAGTTGCTCAGGATGGTGTCGTTGCTGAGCACCGCCGGCGGGATCGCCGGACGGATGTCGATCACCTGGTCGTACGCCTCCTGCGCCTCGGAGAAGGCCACCCGCCAGGACGCGTCGGCATCGGCCAGCGGCCCGGCCGCCCGGCTCAGGTCGGCCATCGCCCGGTCGGAGGCCGCCTGCAACGGTCGCAGCGCGGTGGCGGCGGCCTGCCGGTCGCCACCGCGGCGCAGCTCGCCCAGCTCACCCGCCGAACGGTCCCGCTCCTGTTGGAGCTGGTGCACCACTGCGGTGATCTGCCGGCCGATGCCGACCTGCCGGGAGAAGTCGTTCAGCGCGGTCGTCCGTCCGACCAGGGCGCTGGTCTGCACGCCCGCGAGCACCAGGAACGCCACCGACGGCACCACCAGCACGGTGGCCAGCTTGGTGCTCATCCGCCAGTCCCGCAGCCGGAACGGCGAGCGGCGTCGATGCGGAACGACGCGGACGTCGAAGCGTCGCCGGCGGTGATTCGACACCCCGCCGGTCGCCGGATCGGGACCTCCCGCCACCCTGCCTCCTCCTGCCGCGTCCACCGCGACCCGGGGAGCGCAGTCCATCCAACCAGGCTCGGTAGCGCTGTCAACGGCCCGGGCAGGGCGAAAGTTCAGGAAGAATACTGCGGGTGGGATCGTCCTGTCGTGGTCGGTAAGACCAGCTCATCCGTCTGGCCGATGTCGGCGAGCTCGGCCGCCGCACCAAAGCGGCCCAGCGCGACCAACGCGGCGCCGGTGGCACCGATCTCCGGGTTGCGTTGGTGCGACACCGGTCGCGGCGCGAGCGCGGCGGCGAACGCCTGCCGCCACCACACCGAGGCGGCCACCGCGCCGCCACCCAGCACCACCCCGACCGGTTTGTCGACCGTGGACTCCAGCACCGCGAGATCGTCGGCGACCAGCTCGCACAGCCCCTGCATCAACCCGGCCAGGATGTCCACCGCCGTGGTGCTGAAGCTCAGGCCGCGCAGCTCGCCCGAGCCGGCCGGCGCCAACCCGGGCGGCCGGTCGCCCCCGAAACGGGGGTCGGTCGGCCGGCCGCCGCCCGCCGGCACCAACGCCAGCGCCGCGTCCAGCTCATCCCCGTGGGGCAGTCGCAGCTCCCTGTTCGCCCAGGCGAACAGGTTGCCACCGCTGGAGTACGCAGCCCCGGTCACCACGTGGTCGTGGTCGACCCGGTAGCGCCAGAGTCGTTCGGGCAGTCGTGGTAGCGGCTCTCCGGCCGGGATCCGCTGCATCAGGCGTACGGCCGCGGAGGTGCCCACCGTGACCGCGGCCCGGCTCGGGTCGGCGCAGCCCGAGCCGACGTTCGACGCCCCGCCGTCACCCACCGGCGGCGCCCACCGGGCCTCGGCCAGCTGCGGCCAGCGGCGGGCGCGGTCGGGCCGGAGCCGGCCGTGCCAGTCCAGCTCACCCAGGGTCGGCAGGTCGCGCGGTCGCGCACCGGCCAGCGTCAACGCCTCCTCATCCCAGCGCAGGCTGCTCAGATCCAGCAGGCCGGTGCCGGAGGCCTGGGAGACCGACATGGGCGCCGCCTGCAGCAGCTCGCCCAGCACGTATTCCGGCAGGCCGACGAACCGGGCGATCGGCGTGCCGGACTGTTCCCGCAGCCAGGGCAGGCGCACCGACCAGTAGGAGCGGTGCCACCAGCAGCCGGTGCGCTGGTGGAAGGCGTCCGGGTCGGCCGGGCCGGACGTGTCGCCGACCGGCGCGGGCCGGGTGTCCAACCAGGTGACGACCGGGCCCAGCGGAGTGCCGTCGCGGTCCAGCGGAAGCACCGAGTGCCACTGCGCGGAGGTCGCCACCAGGTCGACGTCGTGCAGGTGCCCCGCCTCGGCCAGCTCGTCCAGGCACTCGATGAGACAGGCGAGGTAGTCGGGGCCGGAGAGCGTGCCGGTGCCGTCGTCACCGAGGGCGAGGTTGACCTTCCGCCGGGCCAGGGCGCCGGGCAGCGGCTGGGTCTCCCCGTCCAGCACCAGCCCCCGTACGGAGGAGGTGCCCAGGTCGAGCGCGAGAATGTTCATCGCCGGTCAAGTTACCCGGTGCCGGCCGCGCGGGAACGGAGGTCCGGCCGGGCACACCGGTACGCCCGAAGGGGTCCCGAGCCGGCCCGCGGCCGCGTAAGGTGGACCGCATGCTCGCGCACCCAACCTCCTGGTGGCCCGCCGACCCGGCGGCCACCCCCCGCGCGTAGCTCCATCCACGCGGCCGCCACCGAGGCGGCCGCCGGATCTCCCGGCCCGGATGGCCGCCACCGCTGGCGGCGCCCGGCCCACGGAGACCACGATGACCAGCCTGACCCACCTGACCGACCTGCTCGCCGCCATCTCCCGTGGCGACGACCCCGGCCCGTTCGCGCTGTTGCGCCGCGAGGGCGCCGACGAGCTGGAACTGTTCACCGGCGTCGTCGCCACCGTCGACCGCCTGGCGGACATCCCGCTGTCGCCGGGTGCGCCCGGGGCGCGGACGCTGGCCCTGGTGCCGTTCCGGCAGATCGCCGAGCGTGGCTTCGCCTGCGTCGACGACGACGCCCCGCTGGAGTGCCTCCAGGTCCGCGAGCACCGGCGGATCCCCCTGGCCGAGGCCCTGGCCGCGCTGCCCGACCAGCCGGTCCGCACCCGCGACGCCGCGTTCGACGTCAGCGACGAGGAGTACGCGCGGATCGTGCAGCGGGTGCTCACCGAGGAGATCGGCCGCGGCGAGGGCGCGAACTTCGTCATCCACCGCACCCTGCACGCCAGCGTGCAGGGCGCCCCGCTGGTGGCGGCGCTGGCCGCGCTGCGCCGGCTGCTGGTCGCCGAGCGCGGCGCCTACTGGACGTTCGTGGTGCACACCGACACCCGGACCCTGGTCGGCGCCAGCCCGGAACGACACGTCAGCGTCGACGACGGGCTCGTGATGATGAACCCGATCAGCGGCACCTTCCGGCCCGGCGGCGACGCCCCGGACCGGGAAGCGCTGCTGCGGTTCCTCGCCGACCCGAAGGAGGTCGAGGAGCTCTACATGGTGCTCGACGAGGAGCTGAAGATGATGGCGACCGTCGCCGAGCACGGCGGCCAGGTCATCGGCCCGTACCTCAAGGAGATGTCCCACCTGGCGCACACCGAGTACCTGCTCGCCGGGCGGGGCACCCGCGACGTGCGGGAGGTGCTGCGGGAGACGATGTTCGCGCCCACCGTGACGGGCAGCCCGATGGAGAACGCCTGCCGGGTGATCGCCCGGCACGAGCGCCGGGGCCGGGGCTACTACGCGGGCGTGCTGGCCCTGCTCGGTCACGACGACGCCGGTCGCCAGACGCTGGACGCGCCGATCCTGATCCGTACCGCCGAGATCTCCCCCACCGGCCGGCTGCGGGTGCCGGTCGGCGCGACCCTGGTTCGGCATTCGACGGCGGCCGGCGAGGTGGCCGAGACGCACGCCAAGGCCGCCGGAGTGCTGGCCGCGCTCGGTCTCGGCCCGGCGGCGCCCGCCGGCGACCGCGGGCCGGTCGTGCGGCTGGCCGACGACCCGGCGGTACGCGACGCGCTCGCCGCGCGGAACACGCCGCTGGCCCGGTTCTGGCTGGACCAGCGGGCGCCGGACGCGCCGGGGCTGCCCGGGTTGGTTGGTCTGCGGGCACTGATCGTGGACGCCGAGGACACCTTCACCGGCATGTTGGCGCACCAACTGGGCGCGTTGGGTCTCGCGGTCACCCTGCGGCCGTGGCACGCAGGTGGCCCGGTCGACGAGTACGACCTGGTGGTGGCCGGGCCCGGGCCGGGCGACCCGGGCAGCTCGGACGACCCGAAGATGGCCGCGTTGCGCAAGCTGCTGGACGGGCTGCTGGCGACCGGCCGGCCCACCCTCGCGGTCTGCCTGGGGCACCAGGTGCTGGCCGGGTTGCTGGGGCTGCCCCTGCACCGCCGCGACGCGCCCTATCAGGGGTTGCAACGGGAGGTCGCCCTGTTCGGCCGGGCCCGCCGGGTCGGCTTCTACTCCTCGTTCACCGCGCGGGCCGAGGCGGACCGGCTGCACACCGCGTACGGGACGGTGGAGCTGGCCCGGGACGCGCGCGACGGGTCCGTGCACGCCCTGCGCGGGCAGGGTTTCGCCGGGGTGCAGTTCCACCCGGAGTCGGTGCTCAGCCCGGACGGGCTGACCGTGCTGACCGAGTTGCTGGCCGATCTGCTGCCGGCGCCACGCCCGGCCCGGCAGGCATCGCCGACCGGCCCGGCCCACCAGGCGTAGCCGACCGGCCGCGCCCGCTCGGCATAGCCACCGCCGTCGTGGGGTAGGGCTGGTGCGACCGGTGGTGCGAGCGGGCCGAGAGCCCCCGCCCGCGCCACCGGTCGCACCATCTGTCAGCCGCCCATGCCCTGCTTGAGCGCGGCGCCGATCTGCACCGCCCGGCGGGCGGTGAGGGCGCAGGCGCCCAGCGCCACCGCGTCCGGGGCGATCTCCCCGTTGTTGCTGGTGTGCGAGGCGCCGTACGGGTTGCCGGCGATGAACTGGCTGGAGTCGGTGTAGCCGGGGGGCACCACGACACCACCCCAGTGGTAGAAGACGTTGAAGAGCGAGGTCAGGGTGGTCTCCTGCCCTCCGTGCGAGGTCGCCGTGGAGGTGAAGCCCGCGTAGACCTTGTTGGCCAACGCGCCCTGCGCCCACAGCGGACCGGTGGTGTCGATGAACTGCTTCAGCTGGGCGGCGATCATGCCGTACCGGGTGGGGGATCCGAAGATCGCCACGTCGGCCCAGGCCAGGTCGTCGATCATCGCCTCGGGCACGTCCTGGGTCTCCAGGTGGTGCGCCTGCCAGCCGGAGTTGGAGCGGATCGCCTCGTCCGGCGCCAGCTCCCGCACCTTGCGCAGGCGCACGTCGGCGCCGGCCTCCCCGGCGGCCTCGCACGTGGCCTGCGCCATCTGGTACGTGATGCCGGTGGCGCTGTAATAGATCACCGCTACCTTGGTCTGGGCAGCCATCAGATTGTCCCCTTCTCGTCTCGGGTCAGCTCCCGCGACTACCCCCCAGGTGCGGTGACAAACGACGCCGACAGCGGCCTTCCGGTCGTCCGGGCTCAAGTTTTCCGCAAGTTCCCGGTCGTTGCGGCCCGGCCGCCAGCACGGGCGGCCATCCTGATGCCATCGGTGCCGGCGCGATCCTGCCGCCGGATGGCACCGGGCGCCTGAACGGGGGATCGCGCTCCGCCGGCAACGACGCTGGCGCAGCGCGATCAGGGGCTCTTCCCGAACCTCACGGCCGGTGCGCTCAGTGGACCAGCGCCGCCATCAGCCGGTCCAACTCGCCGGCCGGGTCAGCGGTGAGGCCGGTGTGCACCGGGCCCGCCTGGATCATCGTGCTGCGGGGCGCGGCCAGCCAGTGGAACCGCTCACCGAGCCGCATCCGGGTCGCCGGCCCGTCACCGGAGCAGGTCCGGTCCAGGGAGTCGAGCACCGCGGCCACGGCCGGCAGATCGACGTCGGACGCCAGCGCGCGGACCCGGTCGACATCCAGGTGCGTCCGCGCGGCCAGGAAGTCGCGCTGCTGGCAGTAGAGCAGCACCCCGACGTTGATCTGCTCGCCGCGCTCGATGCGGGGCACCAGCCGGATGAGGGCGTACTCGAAGGGATGCCTCACGCCACGCTCCCCGCCGGTAGCCAGTCCGCCGGGCGGGCGACCCGCCGCGACAGGTGCGCCACGTACGCCTCCCGCGCCGCGTCGGCCGAGTCGAAGTCGGCGGCGGTCAGCCACTGTGCCGGCACCAGCGCCAGGACCTCCCGCAGCAGCTCCGGGGTGACCCGGGGCGCCAGCTCCGCGTCGGCCTCGGCCAGCCGCGACGCGTACGGCTCCAGCACGTGATCGTCCGCGCGGTAGGCCCGGTGCACGGCGGCGTCGGCGCGCGGCCAGTTGTGGTGGAAGTACAGCGCGGCGCCGTGGTCGATGAGCCACAGCTCCCGGTGCCAGACCAGCAGGTTCGGGTTGCGCCAGCTCCGGTCGACGTTCTCCACGTACGCGTCGAACCAGAGCACCCGGGACGCCAGCACGGCATCGACCGGGTGTGCGACCGGGTCGAAGCCGAGCGCTCCCGGGAGGAAGTCCATCCCCAGGTTGGCGCCGCCGCTGTTGCGCAGCAGCTCCTGCACCTCCTGGTCGGGCTCGGCCCGCCCGATCACCGGGTCGATGTCGAGGACCACCAGCGGCGGCACCCGCAACTCCAGCCGGCGGGCCAGCTCACCGCAGATCACCTCGGCGATGAGCGCCTTGGGCCCCTGCCCGGCGCCGGAGAACTTCGCCACGTACGTGCCGAGGTCGTCGGCCTCCACGACGCCCGGCAGCGAGCCACCCTCGCGCAGCGGCGTGACGTAGCGGATGGCGTTGACCTGGCGGAGCACGTCGCCCACCCTACTGGGGCCCGGGTCGCGACCCGCCCCGCGTCGTCGAACGTGCTCCCCGTCGGGGCGGCCCGCGTCAGTCGAGCTTGTCGCGCAGCTTGTTGACCTGCGTCTGGAGGCGGTCCACCGCGTTCTCGTTGTTGACGAAGGTGGTGATGCCCGCGGCGAGGCCGAGGCCGATCAGCACCGCCAGGATGCTCAGCACCAGACCGCCGATCGACACCCCGCGGCCGGTCACCCCGGGTCGTTGCGCCATCTTGAGCCCGACGATGCCGAGGATGATTCCGATGATGCCGAGCACCAGCCCCAGCCACGCGAGGATGGCGGTCAACACGCTGAACAGGCCGGCGACGCCGAACACCAGAGCGAAGGTGGCGGCCGCACTGGTCTTCGCGTTGGCTTCCCCCCGGTGGCTCCGAGACCCGGCCGGTACGCCGGCACCCCGGGCCGGCTCGCTTGCGGCAGTCATGAGACTCCCCTCCGTACGCGCGGCTCGCGTACTTCCGGGGGGCCGCCTTCCCGCTGCTCAGGTGGTTATGCACACGAGGCACTGTCGGCCGGGTGCCCTACCCTGACGCAGCCACCTCCGGGAAAGGGAGTCCGATGACCACGGAACTCACCGCGTCCGAGGCGCTCGGTCTGCGGATGACGAGCCTGCTGTTGCGACCGCACCCGAGCATCCGGCCCGGCGCGGTGGCCGAGGTGGTCGAGTGGTTCGGCGCCATGCAGGCGCAGGATCTGGCGAGCGGGCTGTGGTCGCTGGGCGCCCGGTTGCCGGGGTGGACCAGGGCCGACGTGCAGGCGGCGCTGGAGCGCCGCGAAGCTCTGCGCACCTGGCCGATGCGGGGCACCGTGCACCTCGTTCCTCCCGCCGACACCCGCTGGATGCTGGAGCTGACCGGCGTCCGCTCGCTGGCCGGCGCGGCGGCCCGTCGAACGCAACTCGGGCTCACCGAGGCCGACGCGGACCGGGCGCTGGACGTGCTCGGCGCCGCGCTGGTCGGCGGGCGCCGGCTCACGCGGGCGGAGTGCCTGGCGGCCCTTCGCGCGGCGGGCCTGTCGACGGACGGCCAGCGCGGCTACCACCTGCTCTGGTACGCGAGTGTGCGCGGGGTGACCTGCGTGGCGCCGAACGTCGGCACAGACCAGACCTTCGCCCTGCTCGACGAGTGGGCGCCGGAGCAACGCCACCTGGATCGGGACGAGGCGTTGGCCCTGCTCGCCCACCGCTACGTCCGCGGGCACGGGCCGGTCACCGCCCGGGAGTTCGCCGGTTGGAGCGGCCTCACCCTGACCGACGCGCGGCGCGGCCTGGCAGCCGCCGGCGAACTGCTGAGCACGGTGCTCGTCGACGGCGAGCCGATGCACGTGGACGCGGCGCTGTGTGACACGGCGTTGGCCGGTGCGCGCGCGCCGCAGGCCGACGTGCTGGCGCTGCCCGGCTTCGACGAGTACCTGCTCGGCTACCGGGACCGCACGTTGATGCTCGACCCCGCGCACCAGGCGGCCGTGGTGCCCGGCAACAACGGCATCTTCCAGGCGACCGTGGTCCGTGCCGGCCGGGTGGTGGGCGTCTGGAAGCGCGCGCTCGGCCGGGCCGCCGTCACCGTGGCGATCCGGCCGCTGACGACGCTGGACGCCGGCGAGCGAGCCCGGGTGGAGCAGGCCCTGGGGCGGTACGCCGACTTCCTCGGGCTGCCCGCCCGCTACGACTGGTCGGCCTGAGGGCTGCTCGTCCCGGACCGGCGCGGGGCGGTCGATCGGGGACGCGCGGCGGTGAGGAGGTCGACGACCCGCGTCACCCTCGGGTCGGCGCGGATCTGCGCCACGGTCGCCGGCAGCGGCAGCCGCCAGTTCGGATACTCGTCGACCGTGCCCGGCATGTTGGGCTGGCGCACCTCACCCAGCACGTCGTAGAGGGAGACGCCGAGCAGTCGGGTGGGGCTGGCCGCGAGCGCCGCGTGCATCGCCACCACCACGTCGTCGTCGGGTGGGCCCGGCTCGCCGCCGGGCGTCGACCCCGGGTCGGCCGGCTCGGGCAGCAGCGCCTCGTCGCGCAGCATCGCCAGCAGTCGCTCGCGGTCGGCGGCGGCCCGGGCGCGCTCGACCGCCACGTCGGTGCCGAGCAACTTCAACTCGTCGCGGACACGGACGTGCTCCCCGGTCAGGAAGCCCGGCGCGGTCGGCAGGTCGTGGGTGGAGATGCTGGCCAGCGCGTTACGCGGCCAGCGGGCCGGCGGGACGAAGGTGCCGTCGTCGTCCCGGGCGAACCACAGCACGGTCGAGCCGAGCATGTTGCGCCCCCGCAGGCCCCGGGTCACGGCGGGTTGGACCGTGCCGAGATCCTCGCCGACCACCACCGCGCCGGCCCGGTGGGCCTCCAGCGCGAGGATGCCGAGCATCGCCTCGGCGTCGTATCGGACGTAGGTGCCCTCGGCGGCGCCGGCGCCCGGCGGCACCCACCACAGCCGCCACAGCCCCGCGACGTGGTCGACCCGTAGGCCGCCCGCGTGCCGCAGGGTCCGCCGCAGCATGTCCCGGTACGCCGCGTACCCGGTCTCGGCGAGCCGGTCCGGCCGCCATGCGGCGAGGCCCCAGTCCTGGCCGAGCTGGTTGAAGTCGTCCGGTGGGGCGCCGACCCGCACCCCCTGGGCCAGGACGTCGGCGAGCTGCCAGCCGTCCGCGCCGCCCGGGTCGATGCCGACGGCCAGGTCGTGCACCACGCCGACCGGCATCCCGGCCGCCCGGGCCGCCGCGGTGACGGCGTCGAGCTGCTCGTCGCACAGGTGTTGCAGCCAGGCGTGGAAGGCCACCCGGTCGGCGAGCTGCCGACGCTGCTCGGCGACCGCCGGGGCGTCCGGGTGGTGCAGCTCCGCCGGCCAGGCACGCCAGTCGTTGCCGTGCCGCTCCGCCAGCGCGCACCAGGTGGCGAAGCTGGCCAGCGCCGGGTCCGCGGCCAGGTCGACCGGCTGGGCGTACGGGTGCAGCAGCTCCAGGGCGTGCCGCTTGGCGCTCCACACCTCGTCGTAGTCGATCAGGTCGCCGCGGTCGGGGCGCAGCGCGTCCACCACCGCCCGGGTCGCCGAGTCTGCCGCGGCGTACGCGGCGGTGTCACTGACGCGCAGGTAGAGCGGGTTGACGAAGCGCCGACTGGCGGGTGAGTACGGTGAGGCGGCCACCGGGTGCGCGGGTCCCACCGCGTGCAGCGGGTTGAGCAGCACCAGCCCCGCGCCCGTGGCACCGGCCCAGCCGGTGAACTCGGCCAGGTCGCCGAGGTCGCCCATGCCCCAGGAGCGTTCCGAGGTGAGCGCGTAGAGCTGGAGCATCCAACCCCAGGTGCGCGGCGGCACGGGCAGCCGACGGGGCACCACCACGAGCGTCGTCTCGCGGCCGGCGCAGCCCAACCGGTGCCAGCCCAGCGGCAGGTCTTCCGGCAACTCGCCGTCGACGTCGCGGCGGCCGCCGTCCTCCAGGGTCACCACGCCCGGGCCGGGCAGCGCCCGGGTTGTGCCCTGGGTCAGCACCACCGTCGCCGGCAACGCGGTCGAATCGACCGCGCGGGCGGCGGCGAGCGCGTCGGCCACGGCGGCCGGGCTGGTGGCGTCCACGCCGAGCAGGCCGAGCACGCCCACGACGGTCTCCGGTGCGACCTCGACTCGACGGTGCCGCCAGTCCTCGTACCAGGTGGACACGCCGTGCGCCTTGGCCAGCGCGGCCAGTCGTCGGTCCATCCCGCCCCCCGCCTCACGATGCGACCTTCGACCACCTTGCCACGCCCACCCACCGACCGCAGCGCACCCTGCCCCCGCCGATCCTGCGGTTCCTGCCACGACACAGGGGACATTCGACCCAGGTCGACAACGGAGACTGCAAGATCGGCGGGACTGGCGGCGGGGTCGGGCCGTCAGTCGGCGAGCGCGCCGGCCGACCTGCCCTCGTGCAGGGTGAGGTTGCGGCCGTTGGTCGGATCGAACAGGTGGATCTTCTCCAGGTTGAACCAGACGCGGCGGGACTGGCCCTCCGCGACCGGTGACTCGGCCGACAACCGGGTGACCAGGTTGCCACCGGTGCCGGCGAAGTCGCCCCCGCCCGCGTCGGCGGCCAGCTCCTCCAACTCGGCGGCGCTGGCCCGCTCCCCCTCCACCGTGAAGTAGACGTACTTGTCCGAGCCCATCGACTCGACGATCTCCACGGGCGCCTCGAACTCCAGACCCCGGCGGCGGGTGTCCTCGTCGACCAGCTCGGCGTCCTCGAAGTGCTCGGGGCGTACGCCGAGGATCAGCTCGCGGGGCGCGTCGGCCGCCTCCAACTCGCGGCGGACCCGGTCGCCGAGCGGCACCTCGCCCAGCGCGGTGTGCAGGCTGCCGTCCTGCACGGCGGCGTGCAGGAAGTTCATCGACGGGGAGCCGATGAAGCCGGCCACGAAGAGGTTGCGGGGGTGGTCGTACAGCTCCTGCGGAGGCCCGACCTGCTGGATCGCGCCACCCCGCATGATGACCACCCGGTCGCCGAGGGTCATCGCCTCGGTCTGGTCGTGGGTGACGTAGACGGTGGTGGTGCCGAGCTGCTTCTGCAACCGGGACACCACCGTGCGCATCTGCACGCGCAGCTTCGCGTCCAGGTTGGACAGCGGCTCGTCCATCAGGAACGCCTTGGGCTGGCGGACGATCGCCCGGCCCATCGCCACCCGCTGACGCTGCCCACCGGAGAGGTTGGCCGGCTTGCGGTCCAGCAGCGGCACCAGCTCCAGCACCTTGGCCGCCTCGTCGACCTTGGCGTTGATGGTCTCCCGGTCCAGCTTGGCCAGCCGCAGCGGGAACGCCATGTTCTCCCGCACCGTCATGTTCGGATACAGCGCGTAGGACTGGAACACCATCGCGATGTCCCGGTCCCGGGGGGCCTTGTCGTTGACCCGCTGGCCGCCGATGCGCAGCTCGCCGGAGCTGATGTCCTCCAGCCCGGCGATCATGTTGAGGGTGGTGGACTTGCCGCAGCCCGAGGGGCCGACCAGGATCACGAACTCGCCATCGGCGATCTCCAGGTCGACGTCCTGCACGGCGACGGTCCCGTCCGGGAAACTCTTGCTCACCTTGTCGAGCACGATGTCAGCCATGACTACTCACCTATCCCTTGACTGCGCCGGAGGTCAGGCCGGACACGATGCGGCGCTGGAAGAAGAGGACGAACAGGATGATCGGTACGGTGATCACCACGGCGGCGGCGCAGATCGCCCCGGTGGGGTCCTCGAACTGCGACGCGCCGGTGAAGAACGACAGCGCGGCCGGCACCGTGCGGGACCGCTCGGTGGAGGTCAGCGAGATGGCGAACAGGAAGTCGTTCCAGCAGAAGATGAAGACCAGGATCGCCGTGGTGAACAGGCCGGGCGCGGCCAGTGGCGCGATCACCCGCCGGAACGCCTGTGCCTGGGTGGCGCCGTCCATCTTCGCCGCCTTCTCCAGGTCCCAGGGGATCTGCTTGAAGAACGCCGACAGCGTGTAGATCGCCAGCGGCAGCGCGAAGGTGATGTACGGCAGGATCAGTCCCGGCCAGGTGTCGAAGATCTTGAGCTGACGCTCGATCTCGAACAGGGGCGACACGAGGGACACCTGCGGGAACATCGCGATCAGCAGGGAGACCCCGACCAGCAACCCCTTGCCGGGGAAGTCCAGCCGGCTGATCGCGTACGCGGCCATCGCGCCGAGCACCACCGCGATGAGCGTGGCGATCAGGGCGATGCCGATGGAGTTGATCAGCGCGCGGACGAACTGGTCGGTGTCGAAGATCGTCCGGTAGTTGTCCAGCGTCCACTCCCGGGGGATGAAGTTCCCGTCGGTGAGGGTGGCCGGCGTCTTGAACGACAGCGAGGCGATCCACAGCACCGGGACCATCGCGAAGACGACCACGAGGACGTCGAGCAGACCCCAGCGCACCTTCGCCCGGGTGGTGGTTTCGACAGCCATGTCAGCGCCTCTCCCCGTCGTCGCTGCCGGGGGCAGCGGTGCCGAACAGCTTCACGAAGACGAAGGCGATGATCGCCACAGTGATGAAGATGAGCACCGACATCGTCGAGCCGATGCCGAGGTTGAGACCCCGGATCAGGTTGTTGTAGGCGAGCATCGACACCGACGAGGTCTCGTTGCCGCCCGCCGTCAACACGAAGATGTTGTCGAAGACCCGGAACGCGTCCAGGGTGCGGAACAGCAGCGCGACCAGGATCGCCGGCTTCATCACCGGCAGCATCACCTTGGTGAACTTCTGCCAGGCGGTCGCCCCGTCGGTGGAGGCGGCCTTGAGCAGGTCCTCCGGGACCAGCGCCAGCCCCGCCATCAGCAGCAGCGCCATGAACGGCGTGGTCTTCCAGATCTCCGCCAGCATGATGATCGCCAGCGAGCTGGCCCGCTCGGTGAGCGGCGCACCGTCGCTGAACACGTCCGCCAGGTAGCCGGTGCCGGGCGTCCAGGCGTACCGCCAGGAGAACGCGGCGACCACCGTGACGATCCCGTACGGGATGAGCGCCGAGGTCCGCACCAGGCCGCGCCCGACAAGCGTACGGTGCATGATCAGCGCCAGCCCCATGCCGAGCACCAGCTCGACGGCCACGGTGACCACCGTGATCAGCGTGGTCACCCCGAACGCCGTCCACCAGAACTCGTTGGTGAGCACGGTGACGTAGTTCTCCAGCCCGATGAACTCACGCTGATCGGGAAAGCGCAGGTCGTAGCGCTGCAACGACAGCCAGACCGAGTAGATGATCGGGTACGCGGTCACCGCGACCATCACCAGCGCGGCGGGCGCGCAGAGCAGCCAACCGAGTCGCCGTTCGGCCTTCTTGTTCTCACTCAGCGGCGGCCTGCGACGGCCGCCCCGCTGGGTGGGGACGGTGGTGGCCCGTTCCGCCTCGGCGCTCACCTGCGCGCCGGCCGGCGTGGCGTTGACACTCACGGCAGGACCCCCTTGGACTGGAGGGCGTCGGCGATGGCGCCGCGCAGCTCATCGGCCGTCTGTTGCGGACGGATCGCCGACGGCGGCGACAGGATCGCCGACATGACGGTCGAGATGCTCTGGTAGGCCGGGGTCAGCGGACGGGTCGCCGGTTCCTTCAGCTCTTCGAGGATGGTGTCCTTCATGGGGTACGCCTCGGTCATCTCCGGCTCGTCGAAGACCGCCTCGATGGTCGGTGGCACGCCGTCGTTGATGGCGGAGAACTTCTGGTGCTCGGGGCTGCGCAGACACCGGGCCGCCTCGAACGACTGCTCCGGGTGCCGGGAGTAGGAGCTGACCGCCAGGTTCACGCCGCCGATGGTGACCTTGCTGGTGGTGTTCTCGTCGATGCCGGGCACCCGCGCCCAGCCGACCTGCTTGGCCAGCTCCGGGTTGGCCTCCTGCAACGCCGGATAGACGAACGGCCAGTTCACCTGGAACGCGCCCGAGCCGGACTGGAACTCCAGCCGGACCGGGTCCTCGGTGGCGTTGCTGAACGACGGCGAGGTCACGCCCGACGTGGCGAACCGCTGCAACTGCTCCAGCGCCCGGACCGTGCCGTCGTCCATCACGGCCTTCTTGCCGTCGTCGGAGAGGACCTTTCCGCCGGCGCTCTCGGCCAGGGTGTTGTAGAGGACGACCAGGCCCTCGTACTGGGCGCCCATGGTGAGCACCTGGTACGGCTTGCCCTGGTCCTTGAGCTGCTGGGCGGCCGTGATCATCTGGTCCCAGGTGGTCGGCGGCTGCGGCACCAGGTCCTTGCGGTACCAGAGCAGTTGGACGTTGGTGTTCTTCGGCGCGGCGTAGAGCTTGTCCTCGTAGCGGGCAGTGTCCAGCGGCCCGGCGAGGGTGCCCTGCTCGACGTCGGACTTCTCCTGGCCGGTCCACTCGCGGATCCAGTCGGCGCTGGCGAACTCCTGGGTCCAGGTGACGTCCAGGCCGAGCACGTCCATCCCGCTGTCCTCGGCGGCCAGCCGGCGCACCATCTGCACCCGCTGGTCGTCGGCCTGACGGGGCAGCACCCGGTAAACGATCTTGTATCGTCCCTGGGCCTGCGCGTTGCAGTCGTCGACCACCTTCTGCAGGTTCTGCTCCGGCGGGTAGTACAGGTTGATCGTCGGCGTACCGCCGCCGCCACCGTCGTCGGCGCCGCACGCGGCCAGCGGCGCGACCAGCGCCAGCGCGGCGGCCGCGGCGCCAAGCCGGGCAGCCGGCCGACGCCGGTGTCGAGCCGTTTCGGGGTCCGTCATCGCCCTCCCCCTCTCTTCGGCGAGAAACCGGGGAGGGGCATCCGTGCCCCGGCGCACGGCGAGACCTTTCCGGGCCGATGAGCTGCGGAAATGACCAGGCCCGGATGCTCCGTGCGGCTACACTGCCCCACTCCCCGCGCCGCGAAACCTGCCCGCAACGGGCAAGACGAGCACCCCGCCCCGACCGACAAGCGTCAGCCCCGGGCTCGCGCCCAGGAGAGGAAGCGTTCGGTCATCCGTGTCGGCGGGTGGTCCGGGTGGAGTTGGGTGAGCTGGTGGGTCGCCTCGTTCATCAGGGTGCCGAGGTAGATCAGCAGACCCGTCCGGTCGGTCCGGTACTCCGTCAACAGGGTGAGCTTGGCCGGCTGGCAGGGCCACTCCCGGCCGCAATTGCGGCACCGCCACAGCGGACGCATGGCGACATGCGGGGTGGGCGGACGAACCACCATCACCACCACCGTGTCTCGTCGTGGTGGTCTGTCGGGCTCAGCACATCGGCCTCCTCGCGCATGGGGAAGGGGCCGCTCCCGCAAGGGGGGAACGGGAGCGACCCCCGGGGGCAGAGCCCGCCACCGCCGTTGCGGCCACCAGCGAACCCGCCATTGGTGACAGTCTGCGATGACTCGACTACCTTCGATACGCGCTCGTGCCATCCGCGCAGCTCATGGACTCAGGCGAGCGGTCGGGACCGACACGCCGATGCGGGTTGGGCAGAGATTGGGGAATTGATGGGGACCGTCACCGACTACGTGCTGGAGGAACTGCGGCTACTCCGGGCGGAGACAGGGCTCAGCCAGGACGACTTCGGCCGAGCCATCGGCTACTCGGGCTCGCACGTCAGCTCCGTCGAGACGGGCGGGCGACCGCCCACGAAGGAGTTCATGCGGGCGGTCGACAACCACCACCGGACCGGCGAGCGCTTCCAGCGGATGCTGGAGCGGTTGGGCCGGCTCGACGCCGAACCGGCCTGGCTGCGCGAATGGATCGAGTTCGAGCGGGAGGCGACCACGCTGCGCTGGTTCGAGTTGGCGTACGTGCCGGGCCTGCTCCAGACCGAGCGGTACGCCCGCGCCACGCTGGCCGGCGGCCGGTTCGACGCCGAGGACGTCGACCGCATCGTCGCGTCACGGCTGGAGCGGCAGGCGATCCTGCGACGCCCGCGCCCGCCGCAGCTCATCACCGTGCTGGACGAAGCGGTGTTGCGCCGGCCGGTGCTCGACCAGCCGGGCCTCATGCTCGAACAGTGCGAGCACCTGGTGGAGTTGGCGGCCCAGGAGCACATCCAGGTGCACGTCGTCCCGGTGGACGCGGGGATGTACCTGGGGATGGGTGGCCAGTTCATCATCGCCGAGATGCCGGACGGCGAACGGGTGACCTACGCCGACAACCAGCTCACCGCGCAGATCGTCGACACGTCGACCGACGTCGCTAAGCTGGCCAAGACGTGGGAGATCGTTCGCAACGAGGCCCTCCCCCGCCGGCAGTCAATCGAGCTGATCAAGGAAGTGACGAAGTCATGGATGCCCTGACTCCACGCTGGCGCAAGTCGACCCGGTCCGGCGGCAACGGCGGTGCCTGCGTCGAGGTCGCCGACAATCTGCCGTACGTCGTGCTGGTGCGCGACACCAAGGACCGCGACGGCGGGACCCTGCACGTCACCCCGAATGCCTGGAAGGCATTCATCGGTTACGCCAAACAGCGCTGACCGCGCACTCTCCCGGGCCAACGCGCCGCAAGATCCGCACAACATCCCGGACACTGCTGCGTCAGGGCCGCCGGGGGCAGCGACACCCGCGTCGACCCCCGCTCCGCGCGTTCGGACGCCGAGTCGACCTGGGTGAACCAGGTGCCCGAGCCTCGGGTCGGCAAGACACGCGTACACCTGAATCTGCGGCTGGCGGGGGCGGAGCCGGCGCCGCTGCTCGCGGCCGGCGCCCGGCTGGTCCGCGAACCCGACCGCGAGGTCGGCTGGTGGGTGCTGGCCGACCTGGAGGGCAACGAGTTCTGCGCCTTTCCGCCACGTCCCACCGGGTGAACGACTGACTACCCAGCGCGGGCGGCGTCGACTAGCGTTTCCGTAGCGCCGCAGCCAGCGCGTTCGCCGCCGACGTCGACACGCCTCCGGCCGGCCCAGCCTGCCCGATCGGTTGGTTATCGCGGGAACGTCCCACCGCCGCTGCACCGGTTCGGCAGGATCGTCCCAATGAGGGAGGTGCCGTCGTGCAGGACACCCGCGCTCTCGCCCTGACCTTCGAGGTGAGCGGCCTGCCACCGGTCAAGACCGAAGCGTTGTCCATCTTCGCCGCCGGACACCGGCAGGCGACGAGGGTCCGCACCCTGCTCCAGGCCGCCTTGGGCGCGGCCCAGCGCACCGGCTGGACGCCGTTGCCCGGGCCGATCGAGGTGGACCTGGTTCTGCGCTGCCCGCCCGGGCACCGGACATCCGACGCCAGCACCCTGCTCGGCGGCGTCTGCGCGGTGCTGCAGGACAAGAAGCGGGTCTCCACCATCGGCCTGGCGCACCTCGGCGTCCTGGTGGATGTCGCCCTCTACGACGACGACCGGCAGATCCGCCGCTTGTCGTACCACGAGGAGCCGGCGGAGGACTTCTCGTACCAGGTGCGGGTAGCCGCCGTACCTTCCGGCGTTTGACCGACGGCCGCGGTGGGGTATCGCGGACGCCGACGAAGGGAGCACGATGTCGGAGCCACATGTCACGCTCGACCCGCGCGGGCTCGATCCCGTGCAGCAGAAGCTGCGCGGGCCGCTGGAGGACCAGCTGACCTCGGCTCTCCAGGCAGCCACCGACCGGATTCGCGCCGGCTACGCCGGCGAGCCGGTCGAGCAGGTGTGCCAGCGGCTGTTGGACGAGACCCGCTCCGGGTTGCATCCCGACATCGCGGCCGGGTTCAACCCGGACATGGACGAGTTCTGCCGGGTGGCGATCTCGATCGTCCGTGGCGGGTCCGACGAGCCGGACGCCCGCCCCACCGGCGACGGCCGGCACCGCGCCTAGCGGGCCGGCACCGATCGCAGTGGCCGGGTCAGGACCGGGTCCGCAACTACCCGGTCCTGACGTCCGGCCGTCCGACGGGGAGCGGACAGGTCCGGCACCCACCGCGCGCGTGGGCGCGGCACGACGCCACGCGGCCCGGCGGGGAGGTCCGGCCGCCCTGCACTCAGCTCCACGGTGCCCACCCGTCGGACACCGGTGCGCCCCCGGCACACCCCGAAAGGCCGTGAGCGCCGGCCCAGGTTAGGCGGATCCCGACGGGGCGGACAAGCGTTGCGGGACCGTCCGGGACGTGACTGATCTCAAGGGGAAAAAGCGGCATGTGCGCGTAACACGACCATGATCTTCGACGCTGTTCGGGTTCGACGGTCAGAAGTGCCGGAGCAGGTCCCGGAAGGCGGCCAGTCGCAGCACGCCGGTGTCGGTCGGGTCCAGCTCGTCGTCCTCCAACACCCAGGTGTTCTCGTTCGGAATGAACACCGCGTTCAGACCGGCCGCCCGCGCCGGGAGGATGTCGGACTTCGGGGAGTTACCGATCATCCACGCGTCGGCCGGCTCGAACCCGTGCTCGCGGATGAGCCACCGGTAGGTGTCGACGTTCTTCTCGGCGACGATGTGCGCCGCCCCGAAGTGGTGCAGCAGCCCGCAGGCATCCAGCTTGCGCTGCTGCTCCTCCCGTTCGCCCTTGGTCAGCAGCAGCAGTTCGTGCCGGCCGGCCAACTCGTCGAGCGCCTCGGCGACACCGGGCATCAGCTCCACCCGGTGCTCCACCAGCGCCAGGGCCAGCCGGTCGATCTCCTGACGCTCGGCGTCGGTGGCCGGCCGTTCGCGCAGCCGCTCCAGGCACTCGGCGAGGCTGCGGAGGAAGACCTTGCTGCCGTACCCGTGCGCCACCGCGTTGGCCCGCTCGATGTCGTCGAGGATCGCCCGGGTCTCCGCCCGGTCCAGGGTGGGGTGGTCGAGCCAGGCCAGGAAGTCGTCGATCACCCGCTCGAAGACGACGTTGTTCTCCCACAACGTGTCGTCCGCGTCGAAGATCAATACCTGTGCCCGTCGACGGGCCGCCTGGTCCGTGGTCATGCCGGCACCTCCTCGCGATCATGCTCGTGCGGACGCGAACTCTAGGGCATTCCGCCCCGGGCACCCAGCGAGTTCCCGTCCGCCGGGCAGGGCCACCACAGCAGCCTCTCCGTGATCATCGCCTCCCGCTCCTCCTGCGCCTCGGGGCGCAGCCGGCCGCCGCGGGTGAGCATCACGACGCCGTGCAGCAGGCTCCAGCCCACCTCGGCGAGGGTGTCCGGATCACGCCCCTGGGCCAGCGGGAGCAGGGCCGCCCGCAGCGCGGCGAAGACCGCCCGCGGCGCCGCCGGCACCCCGGCCGCGCCGAGGGCGAGGTCCGGGGTCAGCGCGAGCATCGCGTCGTAGACAGCTGGATTGGCGTACGCGAAGTCGAGGTACGCGGTCGCCATCACCGCCCAGGCCCGCTCCGGGAAGGGGTTGTCGGCGTGGGCGGCGGTCAGCTCGGCGGCCAGCTCGGCGAAGCCGTGCACCGCGACGGCGGCCAGCACCGCCTCCTGGTCGGCGAAATGCCGGTAGAGGTCGCCGACGTCCACGTTGGCCCGCTCGGCGAGTCGTCGGCCGTTCAGCCCCGTCCAACCCTCGGCCTCGGCCAGCTCGCGGGCGGCCGTGACGATGAGATATCGCCGGTCCTCTTCGGTTGCCTCCTCGGCAGGTACGGACACGGGCCGAGCGTAACGACCAGCACTGTTCGTATCCGCCTCATGACGGATTGGTGACTGTTCGCCTCCTCGACAGATCGGCAGCCGAGGCCGCGCCGCACGAGTGAGCGCCGCCCCATGATCGTGCTCGATCCAGGATCGAGTCGCCTCACCACGCCACCGACACCACTACATCCTGGATCGAGCACGATCATGCGCGGTACCAGGGCGCGGCGGGCGGGGCGGGGCGCGGGTCAGCGGCGCAGGGTGAGGATCAGGTCGGCGATCAGGGCCGTCCAGCCGGTCTGATGCCAGGCGCCCAGGCCGGCGCCGTTGTCGCCGTGGAAGTACTCCGGGAAGGCGATCAGGTCGCGCCAGTCCGGGTGGGTCTGGAACATCTGAGCGGCGCCGTAGATCGGCCGTCGGCCCCAGTCGTCCCGGGTGAAGAGCGAGATCAGCCGGGCGGACAGGTCGTCGGCGATCTCGTCCAGCGAGCGTTTCACCCCGGAGCGGGTCGGATACTCCACCTGGAGGTCGTCGCCGAAGAACGCCGCGTAGTCGCGTAGTGCGCTGATCAGCAGGAAGTTCGTCGGCATCCAGATCGGCCCGCGCCAGTTCGAGTTGCCGCCGAACAGGCCGCTCGTCGACTCGGCCGGCTCGTAGCCGACGGAGAACTCCTGCCCGCCCAGAGTGACCGAGAACGGCTTGTCCAGGTGCGCGCGGGACAGCGTCCGCAGGCCGAAGTCGGAGAGGAACTCGTCGGGGTCGAGCATCCGGGCGAGCAGCCGGACCACCTGATCCTGGCCGACCATGGACAGCAGCCGCTGCTGGCGGCCGTCCGGGCCGAGCCGGCGGGTGCCGATCACCTGGGCGTACTCGGGGCGGTTGGTGAGGAACCAGCGCAGCCGCGCGCCCAGCTCCGGCAGGTGGTGCAGGGTCTTGGCGGTGAGGCGGGTGGTGGCGGCCAGCGGCAGCAGCCCGACCACCGAGCGGACCTTCAGCGGCACCTTCGTGCCGTCGGCGAGGCGCAGCACGTCGTAGAAGAAGGCGTCCTCGTCGTCCCACAGCCCCTGCTCGTACGCGGCGGCGGCGATGTAGAGGAAGTGCTCGAAGAACTTCGTGGCGGTGTCCACCCAGGTCCGGTCGTGCTCGGCCAGCACGATGGCCATGTCGAGCAGGTTGAGGGCGTACATGGCCATCCAGCCGGTGCCGTCGGACTGCTCCAGCACGCCGGCCACCGGCAGCGCCGCCGAGCGGTCGAACGGCCCGACGTTGTCCAGCCCGAGGAAGCCGCCCTCGAAGACGTTGTTGCCGCCGGTGTCCTTGCGGTTGACCCACCAGGTGAAGTTGAGCAGCAGCTTGTGCATCACCCGGCCCAGGAACTCGAAGTCCTTGCCGCCGTCGATCTCGAACACCTTGAGCGCCGCCCAGGCGTGCACCGGCGGGTTCACGTCCCCGAACGCCCACTCGTACGCCGGGATCTGCCCGTTGGGGTGCAGGTACCACTCGCGCAGCAGGAGCAGGATCTGCTCCTTGGCGAAGCCCGGGTCGACCCGGGCGATGCTCACGCAGTGGAAGGCCAGGTCCCACGCCGCGTACCAGGGATATTCCCAGGGGTCGGGCATGGAGATGACGTCGAAGCTGGTCATGTGCCACCAGGCGCTGTTGCGCCCGTGCCGGCGCCCGGCCGGCGGGGGCGACGAGCCCGGGTCGCCGTCCAGCCAGCGCTTGACGTCGAAGTGGTAGAACTGCTTGCCCCACATCAGCCCGGCGATGGCCTGCCGCGCCACCAGCGCCTCGTCCGCGGTCGCGGCCTCCGGGATCACGCCGGCGAAGAAGCGGTTCGCCTCGGCCCGCCGTGCCCACACCACGGCCTCGAAGCCGTCCCGGAGGTCGGCCGGGGGCGGCGGGGCGGCGGCCGGCGGCGACGCGGTACGGGTCAGCCGCAGTCGGATCTGGCGCTGACCGCCGGCCGGCACGTCGAGCACGTAGTGCAACGCGCCCTTGGTGCCCTCGCGGGCCGGGTTGACCGTGGGGGCGCCGTTGACCACGTGGTCGTTGATGCCGTCCTTCGGGTACGGCGAGCGGCCGGGCAGCCCCCACAGCCGCTCGGCGTTGGTGTCGTTGTCGCAGAGCAGCGGCACCGGGCCGCCGTCGCCCTCCAGCAGCAGTTGGCCGAGCACCCGGTGCTCACCGACCAGCCGGGTGCCCTCCCCGGTCAGCCGGGGGATCCGGTCGCCGCCGGGCAGTCCCCAGGCCCAGGTGTTGCGGAACCACAGGGTGGGCAGCACGTGCAGGGTCGCCGCCTCATCGCCCCGGTTGGCCACGGTCACCACCATGCACAGGTCGGTCGGGGACGCCTTGGCGTAGTCGACGGTCACCGCCCAGTACCGGTCGTCGTCGAAGATCCCGGTGTCCACCAGCTCGTACTCGGTGTCGTCCCGGCCGCGCAGCGCGTTCACCGCGACGAGCTCGTCGTACGGGAAGGCGGCCTGCGGGTAGTGGTAGCGCCAGCGCATCCAGGAGTGGGTGGGCGTGGAGTCCTCGTACCACCAGTACTCCTTGGCGTCCTCCCCGTGGTTGCCGCCGTCGCCGCCGAGGCCGAACATCCGCTCCTTGAGGATCGGGTCCTTGCCGTTCCACAGCGCCAGGGCGAAGGCGAAGGTCTGTCGGTCGTCGCAGACGCCGGCCATCCCGTCTTCATTCCAGCGGTAGGCTCTGGACCGCGCATGGTCGTGCGGGAAGTAGTCCCACGCCGTACCGTGCTCGCTGTAGTCCTCCCGTACCGTCCCCCACGCCCGTTCGGACAGATAGGGACCCCATGCACGCCAGTCCTGCTCCCCCGAGTCGGCCTGGGCGAGCCGGAGCCGCTCAGCGTCGGGTGGCGAGGCGTCGGAGGACGATCGGTCAGTGATCACGTGCACATCTTTGACGCCGCCGAGGTACTTCACCACAGCGGCCATTCTCGTCGTGGCGTGTTACACCTCGGCGGCGGTGGAGGAAAGTTGATCGACATTCACTTCGGCCCGCAGGTCTGCGGCGATCTGACCAGCGCGTCCAGCCGGGAGTGGCTGGTGCCCGACGGCATCGGCGGGTACGCGATGGGCACCGTCGGTGGGCTGCGGACCCGCCGCTACCACGGTCTGCTGGTGGTGCCGGGCGAAACTCCCGCGTCCCGCCAGGTGGGACTCGTCAGCCTCGACCCGGCGGTCACCCTGCCGTCCGGCGCCCGGGTCCGGCTCGGCGCCCACGAGTGGTCCTCCGGCGTCGTCGACCCGCGCGGCTTCGAGCTGCTGGAGCGCTTCGACCTGGTCGACGGGCTGCCCCGGTGGCGGTGGCGGATCGGCGCGGTCGTGATCGAGCGGGAGCTGGCCATGCTGCCCGGCCGCTCCTGCGTGGCGGTCGTCCACCGGCTGGTCGCCGGCGGTCCGGTCCGGCTGGAGCTGTCGGCCGCGTGCACCTGGCGCGACGCGCACGGCGAGCGTCGGGCCGACGGTCCGACGCCGCAGGTCGAGGCGGTCGCGGACGGCGCGGTGGTCGAGGGCGCGTACCGGCTCGCCGGGCCCGGCTGGACGCCGGAGGGGCAGTGGTGGCTGGGCGTGCACCACCGCGAGGAGGCCACCCGGGGCCTGCACCCGGACGAGGACCTCTGGTACGCGGGACGCTTCGCCGGCGAGCTGGAACGCCCCGGCGACACGGTGTCGGTGCGGGCCTGGGCGGGCCGGCTGGACGAGGAGCCGCCGCCGGCCGCCGAGATCGTGGCGACGGCCCGGCGACGCAACCGGCAGGTGGTGGCCGCGGCGAAGCCGGCCGACGAGGTGGACGCGACGCTCGCGCTGGCCGCCGACGCGTTCGTGGTCCGTCCCGGCGGCGCGGCGGTCGACGTGGTGGCCGGGTACCCGTGGTTCGGCGCCTGGTCGCGGGACACGATGATCTCGTACGAGGGGTTGTTCCTCTGCACGGGCCGGGCCGCCGAGGGGCGCGAGCTGCTGCGGGCGTACGCGGCGACGCTGTCCGAGGGGATGCTCGCCAACACGGCCGACACCGGGCGGGTGGAGTACAACACCGTCGACGGCACGCTGTGGTTCCTGCACGCGGTGAGCCGGCACGTGACGGTCACCGGCGACACCGATCTCGGTGACGAGCTGCTGCCGGCGCTGCGCACGGTCGTCGACGCGCACGTGGCCGGCACCCGCTACGGGATCGCTGTCGACCCGGCCGACGGGCTGCTCGCCCAGGGCGCCGCGGGCACCGCCCTGACGTGGATGGACGCCCGCGTGTACGGGGTGCCGGTCACCCCGCGCACGGGCAAGCCGGTCGAGGTCAACGCGTTGTGGATCAACGGGCTGGCCGGTCTCGCCGAGCTGACCGAGCTGGCCGGGCAGGACGCCGGCGAGCTGTGGCGGCGGCACGCCCAGGCGACCGCGTCGTTCCGGGACCGTTTCCCGTCCCCGACCGGCTGGCTGCACGACGTGCTGGACGCGCCCGCGCCGGCGTACCCACTCGGTGGGGCGGCCCTGCACGACGACGACGCCCTGCGCCCCAACCAGTTGCTGGCCTGGTCGTTGCCGTTCGCGCCGCTGGAGCCGGACGAGCCGACGCTGCGCCGGATCGCGGCCGGGCTGCTCACCCCGCTCGGGCCCCGCAGCCTCGCCCCGGACTCGCCCGAGTTCGTGGGTCGGCACCGGGGTGGCCCGGCCGAGCGCGACGGCGGCTACCACCAGGGCACGGTGTGGCCGTGGCTGCTCGGGCCGTACGTGGACGCCTGCCGCCGAGGCAAGATGTCAGTCGATGACGTATTGATCGGTATTGAGTCCCATCTGACCGAATATGGGCTAGGCTCGGTAAGCGAGACGGCCGACGGCGTCGCGCCGCACTCCGCGACCGGCTGCCCGTTCCAGGCGTGGTCGGTGGCCGAGCTGCTGCGGGTGCGCCGCAAGGGCCAGTAGCGCTTTACACGACCGCAACGGCGGTGTCTCCGCTGGTTATCTCGGCCCCGGCAGGATTGGCCCCGATCCAGACGCGACGGCGACACCGACTCCGGTGTCGGTCGGCGCGCGCCCGGGGACAACTCAAAGGGGGCCGCATGTCACCCGACGCCCACGTGATCGACATCCACCCCGCCCGTCAGCTGCGGGTGCTGATGCTGTCGTGGGAGTACCCGCCGGTGCTCGTCGGCGGCCTCGGCCGACACGTGCACGCCCTCTCCGTCGCCCTCGCCGCCGCCGGCCACGACGT
>NZ_JBEXIA010000020.1:0-117816 GCF_040608335.1 Micromonospora sp. NPDC005194
GCCGGCGCGGCGTCGGCGGGCGGCCCGACGGCGGTCGGTGGCGCGTCGGCCGCCGCGAGCCGCCGCGCGGTGAGGAACGGGTCGGGGCGGAGCAACCCGAGGAGTACGACGGAAGCCAGCACGAATGCCGTCGCGCTGAACGCGAAGGGGCCGGCCAGCGGCGGCAGCCCCCAGCCGGTGGTGACCCGGTCGGCCAGGGCGGCGAAGTTCGGCGCGGCCACCGCCCCGATGGTGGTGGCCCAGACGATCAGCGAGAGCTGACGCCCTCGACGGGTCGGCTCGGCGAGGTCCACCGCCGTGTAGCGGGCCTGCAGGTTCGCGGCGGTGCCACCGCCGAAGAGCAGCATGCCGAGGAAGAGCAGCGGCACCGAGCGGGTGGCCGCCGCCACCACCACCAGGACGCCGCCGACGGCGCCCACGGTGTACGCCAGCACCAGGCCGGGACGACGGCCGTGCCGCGCCATGATCCGGGTGACCGGGACGGCGAGCAGCGCCGCACCGACCACCCCGGCGCTCTGCGCGACGCCCGCCACCGCGGTACCGGCGATGCGGGCGGCGAGCAGCGCGCCGACGGAGATGCCGATGGTCACACCGACGCCGCCGATGATCTGGGTGGTGAAGAGCAGCCGCATGGTGCGCCGCTGGATCGGCGCGACGTCGAGCCCGGCGCCGCCGGTACGCGGCTCGGTCAGGTCGGTGGCCATCGGCGCTCCTTGAGGACGGGGGTGACCTCATCCTCGCGCACCCACCCCGAACCCCGACGCCCCCGCCGGGCTGCCCCGCCCGCCGGGCCGCCTCGCCGCGCCCGCGCGGATCTCCGCGGTGCGGATCTTCGCGAGGGCCCGTCGGTCAGCCGGCCATGACCCGCTGGTGCAGGGACGACACCGCCGAACGGGCCGCCACGAACGCCCCGTGCTGCCAGGCCACCTCGTGGCTCAGCCAGTCCCCGGCGAAGTAGACCCGCCCGGCCGGCTGAAGCAGCAGGTTGTATCCGGCGGTGCCGTAGCGGGGCGAGGTCCAGGCGCCCTCGATGTAGCGGGTCCGGTCCCAGGCGTGGGAGTACGAGGTGACCAGCTCGCTGCGGTACTTGTCGCCGTGGATCTTCACCCCCTGGCTGACCGCGCGCTCCCGGCGCTGCTCGGGGGTGAGCCCGCTGTACGCCCTGGCGTTCGCCCCGGTGTTGTAGTAGCCGACGACCAGGCCACGCTTGCCGTGGAAGCCGTAGGACGGGTACCAGATGTGCGACAGGTCCAGGTCGGTCTCCGTGATGCCGCCGTAGATCCGCTGGTCGGTCTCCCACCAGCGGCTGCGGTACTCCAGGCCGATCTTGCCGGCGGCGGTGACCGGGAAGTCGGCCAGGGCGGCGGTCACCCCGGCACCGAGGTTGTGGGGCACCCGGGCCATCAGGTGCGGCGGCAGCGCCGCCACGCAGTAGTCGGCGGCGATCTGCGACTCCCGGCCGCCCTGCCGATAGGTCACCTCGACCCGGCCGCCCCGGTCGGTCACTCCGGTCACCTCGGCGTTGAGTCGGATCCGGTGCCCGCCCACTGCCTTGGCGAGGGCACGCGGGATCTGGTCCATGCCGCCCACCGGCTGGAACATCAGCATCGCCTGGTCGTAGCCGAATTCGAAGGAGAAGTACCGGCCCACGTTGCTGGCGAAGACGTCGGAGAGCGCTGGCGGCGCGCCGAGCAGCGTCCCCACGTCGTTGCCGGCGCCGGGGTACGCGGAGAAGCCGCGACGGTTGGTCCCGGCGTACGCCCAGTCGTTGGCACGCCCGCCGATCGCGCCGAAGCCCTGCAGGAACGACAGCAGCCGGTCCCGGTCCTCGGTGGTGAGCCGCGCGTCCAGCGCGCCCTGGTCGGTGGCCTTGGCGAGCAGCTCCGAGACGTAGCCGTACACGTCGGCCTTGGCGGTGCGGTACCGGATCGGCTCGGTCATCCCGGCGGACTCGTTGTAGATCCAGGCGTCGGCGTTCTGGTTGGTGAACACCTCGATGGGTACGCCGAGTTCCCGGCAGTAGTCCATGGTGAGCATCCACTGTGCGATCCGGCCGGGCCCGGCGTTGAAGTAGACGCCGTCGGAGAAGCCGGCCCGCTGGGTGTGCCCGTCGAGGTCGGTCTCGACGTCGCCGCCGCGGATGGTCAGGTTCCGCCCGCCGACGCGGTGGCGCGCCTCCAGGACCGTGCAGTGGTAACCCGCCTTGCCCAGCTCGTACGCGGTGGTGAGCCCCGCGATGCCACCGCCGAGCACGACGACACTGGCCCCCGGCCGGCCGGTCAGGGTGAAGTCGGACGGCTCGGGCGCCCGGAACGCCGGGGTCACCGACGCGTCGGCGCTGGGCGCGAGACCCATGGCTCCCATCGTGGCGAGCATCGCACCGGCACCGCCGCTGATCCCGACCGCGCGCAGGAACCCACGCCGACTCACCGTCGACTGCGTCTGATCGCTCATGAACGCCTCCCCTACAAGATCGACTCACGTGAGTCTGCAGAGGACCTGTTACGCGGATCACGCAACGCCGTTTCCGGTAGGTATCACCTCACCGACCGCCGGCGGTGGCGGTTTTTGTCACCGATCTCGCTACCGGCCGAGCCGACGACCGTGCCGTACCGCCCCCTCACACCCAACCGTTGCTGGCCGCCTGCACGCCGGCCTGGAATCGGCTGGCGGCGCCCAACCGCTCGGTCAGGGACGTCATCATGCGCTGCACACTGCGCAGGGAGATTGCGAGCTTGCGGGCCGCCGACTCGTCGGTGTGCCCCGCGGCGAGCAGCCGCAGCAGCTCGCGTTCCTGCCGGGTGAGACCCTGCTCGTCGGCCGCCGCCTGTTCGCCGAACGGAGTCGCGGCGTGCCACACCTGCTCGAAGAGCGCGATAAGCCCGGCAACAATCCCGCGGCTGCGCAGTTCCAGTGCACCCTGCCGGGGATTGGCCGGGTCGATGGGCACGAGTGCGACCTCCCGATCGACGATGACCATGCGCATCGGCAGCGTCGGCGTCGTGCGTGACTGCCCACCGAGGCCGGCCAGCCAGCGGGCGTGCGCGAGGGTGCCGGGGTCGTTGCGGAAGCTGTCCTGATAGACGTTGCGGATCTGGACACCCCGCTGCAGAGCCTGCTGGTCGAGCGGCGCCTCCGCCTCGAGCGTGTCCGGGCTCTGTGCGCCGCCGCTGCTAAAGGAGAGACACTCGGCGCGGGCGGTGTCGGCCAACTCGGCAAGCCGGTCCCGGACGCTGTCGACCCCTGCGAGCAACCGCCCCTCCGCCACCTGGTGGTAGTCGTCGTGGGCGGTCGCGATGGCGGCGATGGCGGCCTTGGTCGCCTCGACCTGCCGCTGCCGGACCGCGACCTCGGCCTCCACCTTGGTCAGGAGCGCCATCAACCCGGCCTGCGGTCGCACCGGCCGGGCGTGATCGCCCAGGGAGTCGAGCCGAACGAGTGCGAGGTCGGCCAACACGTCCAGTGCCGCCGTCACCTCCCCCGGCGAGACGCCGAGGTGATCGGACAGGCCGGCGACGTTCAGGTCGGGACACTGCAGCATGGCGCGATAGACCGCCTCATGCTGCGCGGACAGTCCCAGCAGGTCGAACATGACCCCTCCCCCGGTAGAACCAATCGACATTCTGCCGCGTATCGAGCGTTCTCGTGGACCCGTTCCGCACCTGGCGTGGTCCCGCCGGGCGGGGTCACGCCAGGCCGAACCTGGTGACAGGGCACCGTGGGCCCGCGATGCTTCTCTCACGGCGGCGACAACGACCACGGAGCCTCCGGAATCGACATTCCAAGCACAGGAGAGACGTCAATGAGCATAACCACTTTTATCAATGCCAATTACCGTACCTCGATCGCCATTCTCGCACTCGGCCTCGCCCTCGCCCTCGCGATCATCCTGAACTCGGAACCGGGTGCGATGGCGGCGCTCGCGGAGGGGTTCGGCTGGGGTGGTCCCGCACAGGACGCCTCGACCGGCCAGTTCGGAGGCCAGGGATTTGGCTGGGGCTCGCCGCCCCCGGTCGACCCGTCGGAGTGGTCCTGATGATCGTGACGCACATCCGTATCGCCCCGCTCACCTCGACGGCCGCCATCGACCCGGCGACGCTGCGAAATCTGATCCACGTGAACGCCACGGCCGGGAGCGGTATCGAACACCTTCGAGTCCGCGCCGGCCCGGACAGCGCCGACATCCTGGCCTTCGTGGACACCGACGATCCGACGGCAGCCGCCGTGACGTTGCGCCGCGTCGTCGACCGCACAATCGCCAGCAGCCCACTGCTCGGCCCGTGGCGAATCGTCTGACCACGGCATCACCTGTTCAATTTTCCCGCCTCCGCCGACGGATACCGTTCGGCGGACGGACAAACCTGCCTTGAAATCGGAATTAATCAGAAAGGAACACCATGCAACGAAATGCGATTCGTCGCCTGACCACAATGGCGCTCGGCGTGGCACTCGCCGCCGGCGCCGGCCTCTCCGGGGGCGTCGCCACGGTGCTGGCGAGCAGTCCCGAGGCAGCCTTCGCCGACTCCAGCGTGGGTGGGTCGATCAGTCCGACCGAGGTGCTCAGCCGCGCCAAGTACTGGTACGACAATCGCGGCAGCATCCCCTACAGCCAGGGCGGCTACTACCGCGACGAGAACGGCAAGAACTACCGCACCGACTGCTCCGGGTTCGTCTCGATGGCCTGGCACCTCTCGACGTCGAAGACGACCTACAACATGTACACGGTGTCGAAGCAGATCAGTAAGAGCGACCTCCAGCCGGGCGACATCCTGAACTCGGCGAGCCAGCACGTCATCCTCTTCAAGCGCTGGATCAACCAGTCGACGGGCACGTTCGAGTACTACGCCTTCGGATCGACCCCGGTGAAGATCGACACCGAGACGCTCAGCGGCGGCGGGGACGGTCTCATCGACTCGCACCCGGCCAGCAACTACGTCGCCCGCCGCTACAACAACATCACCACCGGCGGCCAGGCTCCGGTGAAGGACCCAGGGGTCGCCGACGTGACCGGCGACGGCTATCACGATCTGGTGGCCCGCAAGACTGACGGCACTCTGTGGCTGTACTCGAACAACATCGAGCGCGACAACGGCGTCCCGTACAGCAGCGGCTCGTCCCGGCAGATCGGCAGCGGCTGGAGCAGCGCGGACCGGATCATCAACGCCGACGTCACCGGTGACGGCTTCACCGACCTGATCTCCGTCAAGTCAGACGGAACGATGTTGTTGTACTCCAACAACATCGTTCGTGACGACGGCGCCCCGTACAGCAGCGGCGCGTCGCGGCAGATCGGCAGCGGTTGGGGCGGGTTCGACCGGATCGTCGGCGCGGACGTGACCGGCGACGGTTGCACCGACCTGGTGGCCCGCAAGACCGACGGCACCCTGTGGCTCTACCCGAACAACATCGAACGCGACAACGGCACTCCGTACAGCAGCTCGTCGGCGCGGCAGATCGGCCAGGGCTGGAGCGGCTTCGACACGCTGGTCGGCGCGGACGTGACCGGCGACGGTTACACCGACCTGGTGGCCCGCAAGACCGACGGCACCCTGTGGCTCTACCCGAACAACATCGAACGCGACAACGGGGTCCCGTACAGCGGCAACCGGCAGATCGGCAGCGGCTGGAGCGGCTTCGACACGCTGGTCGGCGCGGACGTGACCGGTGACGGCTACACGGACCTGGTGGGCCGCACGACCAGCGGTGCCCTCCTGCTGTACCCCAACAACATCGAACGCGACAACGGCGTCCCCTTCAGCGGCAACCAGCAGATCGGCAGCGGCTGGGGCGGCTTCAACAGCATCATCTGACACCCTCAGTCGACGCGCCCGGCCTCTGGCCGGGCGCGTCGGCGTTGCCTGGGCACCGCCCGACCACCGGCGGGAACACCTGGGTCAGGCGGGCAGGGCGCGGGCGGCGACCGTCAGGTCGGCGACCAGTCCCTCGTACGCCTTGTCCTGGTCGTCGGCGCGCAGGACCGCGGACGGGTGGATGGTGGCCAGCAACCGAGCCGGCGGCGCGTCGGCCCGCTTCCCCGTGTCGTCCACCGGCACCCGTTGGAAGTCCTCTGGGCGCTGGGCCGACGCGGGCCAGGGCAGCAGCTCGCCGCGCTGTCTCGTCACCCGGAAGGACGGGCCGAGCAGCGCCTTGGCGGCGGTGGCGCCGAGCACGACGACGATCTCCGGGCGCAGCCGGGCAAACTCGGCCACCAGCCAGGGCCGGCACGCGGTGATGTGCACCTGGTCCGGGGTCTGGTGGATGCGCCGCTTGCCGCGCGCCTCAAAACGAAAGTGCTTGACGGCGTTCGTGAGGTAGAGCTGCGTCGGGTCCAGCTTGGCGTCGTCGACGGCGCGGCGCAGCAGCCGTCCGGCGGGGCCGACGAAGGGCAGGCCCTTCTGGTCCTCCATGTCGCCGGGCTGCTCGCCGACGAGGACCACGCGGGCGCTCTCGTCCCCCCGGCCGAAGACGGTCTGGGTGGCGTCGCGGTACAGCTCGCAGCCCCGACAGCCACCCGACGCCGCGCGGAGTTCGTCGATGGTGTCGGCGTCGGGCGGGATGAACCGCTGGGCGCCGGGAGCGCTGTCGGTCTGCTCGGCCATGCCGACTGTTATATACCCGTTCGGTATCGCCTGCCGGGTACGCCCCGGGTGGGCGCGGCCCGGCCGCGTCAGTAGCCGTTGCCGCCCCCGCCACCACCGGACGCGATGGCGATCAGCACAATGATGATCACGATGATGGCGATCGCGATCGCGATCCACAGCCCCTTGCGGTTCCCACCTGCAGCCATGATCAGGCACCTCCGGCGGCCCGCATACCCGCCCCAATCGCTCCGAATCGCCGTGATACCCCCGCTCGCAGGTCAGGTGGAGAAGCCCATTTCAGGAGAGGGATGGATGGCGCGGGCCAGGGCGGCGGCCAGGGGGGTCAGCTCCTCGACGTCCAGGGAACTGACGGTGATGCGCAGGGCGGGCGGGGCGGCGATCCGGTAGAGGGCGCCGGGCGCCACCGCCCAGCCGGCGTCCCGCAACGCGGTCAGCGCGCTGGTCTCGTCCGGCACCGGCAGCCAGACGTTGATGCCGCTGCGGCCGTGCGCGGTCAGGCCATGCTCGGCGAGCGCGGCCAACAGGCCCTCGCGCCGCAGGTCGTAGCTCTGCGCCGCCCGCCGCACCAGCTCGTCGACCGCCGGGTCCCCCCAGAGGGCGAGCACCAGCCGTTGCAGCACGGTGGACACCCAGCCGGCGCCGACCCGCGTCCGGCCGGTCACCCGGGCCACGGTGGTCTCGTCACCGGCCAGCACCGCCAGCCGCAGGTCGGGGCCGAACGGCTTGCTCACCGACCGCACGAAGGCCCAGCTTCCGGTCACGCCGGCGAGCGAATGCAGGGGTACGCGGGCCAGCTCGGCGGCGTGGTCGTCCTCGATGAGCAGCAGGTCCCGTCGGCCGGCGAGCAGAGCGCGCAGCTCCTCGGCGCGGGCGGCGGAGACGGCGGCGCCGGTCGGGTTCTGCGCCCGGCTGGTGATCACCACCGCCCGTGCTCCGGCGCTCAGTGCGGCCGCCACCCCGGCCACCAGCGGACCCTCGTCGTCCAGCGGCACACCGATCGGCCGCAGCCCGAGCGCGGCGACCAGGTCGAGCAGGTTGGCCCAGCCGGGATCCTCCACCGCCACCGCGTCACCGGGACGAAGGTGGGCGCCGAGCAGCCGCTCGATGCCGTCCAGCGCGCCGCCGGTGAGGGTGAGGTCCCCGGCAGGTACGCCGTCGGCGCTCAACCGGGCGCGGGCGGCCTCGGCCAGCTCCGGGAGCACGCCGGCCTGCGAGTAGCCGACCGGAGGACCCGCGTCGGCGGCGAGCGCGGCCAGGTGCGGGCCGATCGGGGGCAGCAGTCGGGGGTCGGGCTCGCCCCGGGACAGGTCGCGGGCGTCCGGCAGCGGTGCGGGGCGTAGCACGGAGCGGCGGGCGGCCACCGGGGGGCGCGGACGGACGCGGGTGCCGTGGCGGCCGGCGGTGGCCAGCACGCCGCGTTGGCGCAGCTCCCGATAGGCGCGGGCGACAGTGGCCGGGCTGACGCCCAGCTCGGCGGCGAGGGCCCGCACCGGCGGCAGGGCGGCGCCGGGTGGCAGGGCGCCGGTACGGATTCCCGACTCGATGCTGGCCGAAATCGCGACGGCCGTCGTCCCGCTGAACTGATAGCGTGCTGACACAAACAGGAGATTGTACTAGAACAAAGGGGCGCGCATGTATCCACCCACCGCCCGGACCACTCCCACCCGCTCGCGCGACCGGATGAGCTACGACCGGGAGGCGGCGCACGCCGTGCTCGACGAGGCGTACCACTGCGCGCTCGGCTTCACCGTCGACGGCGAGCCCCGGGTGCTGCCCACCCTGCACGTGCGCATCGGCGACACCCTCTACCTGCACGGGTCCACCGGCAGCCGGCCCCTGCTCGCCGCCCGGGGCGACGGGCTGCCCGTCTGCGTCACGGTGACCCTGCTCGACGGCCTGGTCTACGCCCGCTCGCAGTTCCACCACAGCGCCAACTACCGCTCGGTGGTCGCGCTCGGCACCGCCCGGCTGGTCACCGACGAGCAGGAGAAGAGCGCCATGCTCACCGCGCTGGTCGACAAGGTGGGCGCGGGACGCAGCACGGACAGCCGCCCGCCGAACCGTCGCGAGCTGGCCGAGACCGCGGTGCTGGCCCTGCCGCTGCGGGAGGTGTCCATCCGGTCCCGCACCGGCGGGGTCCGCGAGGACGAGGCCGACCTGCACCTGCCGCACTGGGCCGGCGTACTGCCGTTGCGGCTGACCGCCGGCCTGCCGCAACCCGCCGCCGGGGTCACCGCGCCCCTGCCGGCGTACCTGCGGACGGCCCGCACGCCCTGGCACGACCCGGTATCACTGCGCGGCGAACACGTCCTGCTGGAGCCGCTGGACCTGGCGCACGCCGACGACCTGCACAGCGCCACCGCCGACGACGACGTCTGGCGGCACCTCACCGTTACCCGGCCCACCGAGCCGGCCGGGACCGCCGAGGTGGTCGCCGCGGCGCTGGCCGCACAGCAGCGCGGCGAGCGGGCGCCCTGGGTGCAGCGCTGCGCGAGGACCGGGGCGGTGGTCGGCACCACGTCCTACTACGAGATCAACCCGGAACGACGGTCGGTGGCGATCGGGTACACCTTCCTCGGCCGGCCGTGGTGGCGTACCGGGATCAACACCGAGGCCAAGCTGCTGCTGCTCGGCCGGGCCTTCGACGACCTGGGCGCGGTGCGGGTCGTCTGGCACACCGACATCCGCAACGTCCGCTCGCAGGCGGCCATCGAACGACTCGGCGCCACCCGGGAGGGGGTGCTGCGGATGCACTGCCAGCGTCCGGACGGCTCGTGGCGGGACACCGTGCAGTACGCGATGACCGTCGACGAGTGGCCTAACGCACAGGCCAGGCTGCGGGAAAGACTTCTGCGGACGGCGTCGGTGGCGTGATGATGGCGGGCGTGCTGGGGATCACCGACATCTGGACGTACGTGCTGGGCACCGTGGCCATCATCCTGCTACCCGGACCGAACTCGCTCTTCGTGCTGTCCACCGCCGCCAAGCGGGGCGTGGGGGTCGGCTACCGGGCCGCCAGCGGGGTGTGGGTCGGCGACGCGGTGCTGATGGTCCTCTCCGCCGCCGGGGTGGCGTCGCTGCTCAAGGCGTACCCGCCGGTCTTTCTTGTGGTCAAGTACGCCGGTGCCGCGTACCTCGGTTATGTCGGGTTGACCATGCTGCGCGGCGCCTGGCGGCGCTGGCGCGACCGCAACGACCCGGACACGCCGCGGCTCATCGACGCCGCGGAACCGGCGCAGATGCGCAGCCCGTTCCGCAAGGCGCTGGTGATCAGCCTGCTGAACCCGAAGGCGATCCTGTTCTTCATCTCGTTCTTCATCCAGTTCGTCGATCCCGACTACGCCTGGCCGGCGCTGTCGTTCCTGATGCTCGGCCTGATCGCCCAGGTCACCAGCGCGCTCTACCTGACCGCGCTGATCTTCGCGGGCACGTTCCTGGCCGCCCAGTTCCGCCAACGGCGTCGCCTCGCCGTGGGCGGCACCACCGCAGTGGCAGCCCTCTTCCTCGCCTTCAGCCTCAAGCTCGCCACCGCCAGCGCCGGCTGACCCCCTCAGGTGCCGTCGCCGCCGCCGGAGCCGCCTCCCACGCCTCCGCTTCCGGCCGTGCCGCCCAGCCCGTAACCGGGTTTGATCGGCTGGTCGGGGTGGCGGCTGACATGGGCGGACCGGCTGATGGTGGCGGACCAGTCGGCGTGCGCGGCAGCCGCGGCGTGCCGGTTGATCGCCTGACGTAGCCAGCCGTCCACGGTGGCGACCCAGTCCCGCTGCCCGGCGTCCGCGTGCCAGACCCGGAACCGGCTGATGCTCTGGTGGGTGATCCCGGCCAGCGACAGCCGACGGTCCAGCCACATGATCACCTCCAGGCCCGCCGAGTTCGTCACGAAGATCAGCTCAAGCTCGGTGATCGGGCCGGCGTAGAGCGGGCCCACCCAGTAGCCCCACCGCTGGTGCAGCGGCAGGGTGTGCTCCACCCCCGGCAGCCCGCCCTCCTGCAACCCGGATTGGCGGATCATGAAGCCGAGCGTGTCCAGCGCCGCCAGCACGTGCTGCTGGGTGGGGATCGGGTGCACGAGGACCGGCACCATGGCCCCCTGGTCCAGATCCGGGTCGACGGACACCTCGGTCCGCAGACCCATCCGCAGGCTCAGCAACGGCACCCCGCCGAACGTGGTCACCGGGATCTCCCACGGCAACGGCAACGCGAAGTCGACCGCCCGCCGGCGACCCGCCGGCACCACGAACCGCCCGGCGATCGGCAGCGAGAAGAACTGCACGAGGCGCCGGGGCGCGGCCGGGTCGTCCGGCTCGACAGTGGTGACCAGGCCGAGCCGGATGTGGCGTACGAGCACGTCGTCCGGCCCGGCGGCGAGGGTCACCCGCCCCGGCAGACGCAGGCCCGGACGGGTGCTCGGGTTCGGCAGCGTGGTCCGCACGGACAGCCCGGTCCAGCCGGAGTCCCGAGACACCCCCGTCAACCGCACCGCGCGCCCCCTCGCGGGACGAGGCCCCCCTGGCCCCGGACCGACCGCGCCTACCCGGTCGCGGTCACCTCACGCCCGCCGCCTCGACCGGATGCTGACGCGCCGACCCGCCGCACCGCAGCAGCGCGGTCGGGTCGGCGTGCGCCTCACCGCAACCGCCGGCCCCGCGGCACCGTGTCGGTCTCGTCGTCGAACTCGCCGATGACCTCCTCCAGCAGGTCCTCCAGAGCGACGAAGCCGATCGGGCGGGCCGGACCACCGCCGTTGCGCACCAGCGCGAGCTGGGACTGCCGGGCGCGCATCGCGGCCACCGCCTCGGTGACCGAGGACGTCGCCGGGAGGGTGAAAGCCGGCGTCATCAGCTCCCCGGCGGTGGCGGCCCGGCCGGTGGTGACCACCCGTACCGCCTCCCGGACGTGCACCAGGCCACAGACGTCGCCGCTGGAGTCCAGGACCGCCAGCCGCGACCGGCCGCTGTCCCGGCTGACCTGCTCGATCCGCTCGGCCGGGTCGTCGCGCCGGACGGTGACCATGGTGGCGAACGGCTCCATCACCTGCGCCACCGACGTGCCCTGCAACTCCAGCATGCTGGTGAGCAGCTGGTGCTGCTCAGCGCCGAGCAACCCGTGCTCGCGGGACTGCTCCAGCAGCATCCGCAGCTCGTCCGGGCCGTGCACCTGGGCGAGCTGATCCTGCTGGTTGACCCCGACCAGGCGCAGGATCGCGTTGGCCAGCGCGTTCAACGCCGACAGCACCGGCCGGGACACCCGGGCGAAGGCCCGGAACGGCAGCGCGAGCAGCGTCGCCGAACGCTCGGCGTCGGTGATCGCCCACGACTTCGGCGCCATCTCCCCCACCACCAGGTGCAGGAAGGTCACCAGAGCGAGGGCGAAGACCAGGGCGACCACGTGACTGGCCGCGTCGGGCAGCCCCACCGCGTGCAGCAGCGGGCTGATCAGGTGCTCGATCGCCGGTTCGGCCAGCGCGCCGAGCCCCAGGGTGCACAGCGTGATGCCCAGCTGCGCCCCGGCCAGCATCAGCGACAGCTCGCGGACACCGTCCAGCGCGGCCCGGGCCGCCCGGCCGCCGCTGGCCGCCGCCTGCTCCAGCCGGTACCGCTTGCTGGCCACCAGGGCGAACTCGGCGGCCACGAAGAACCCGTTCAGCGCCAGCAGGACCCCCGAGCTGAACAACGCGATGCCGGGGCTCACGCGGTCACCCCCGGCGTGCTCAGTTGCAGCCGTACCGAGTCGGCGACGTGCCGGTCCACGGCGAGCACCTCGACCAGGGCCCGAGGCTCCGCCTCACCGTCTTCGACCTCGGCACCCTCGGGCAGCAGGCTGATCTCCAGCCGGTCGCCGACCTCCGGCACCCGGCCCAGCTCGCGCATGACCAGCCCGGACAGCGTGTCGTACTCCGGGGCTTCGGGCAGCGCGATGCCGGTGCTGTCGGCGACCTCGTCGATCCGCCAGCGGGCCGGCACCACCCACGAGCCGTCGTCCTGCCGCGCGGGGGCGCGCTCCGGCGGGTCGTCCTCGTCCCGGATCGGGCCGACCAGCTCCTCCGCGATGTCCTCCAGCGTGATCACACCGGCGAAGCCGCCGTACTCGTCCACCACGCAGGCCATCTGCCGGTGCCCGGACCGCAGGCGGTCCAGCACCGTGGGCAGGGGCAGGGTCTCCGGCACGAGCAGCGGCGGCCCCGCCACCGCGCTCACCGGGGTGGTGGCCCGCTCCCCCGGCGGTACGCCGAGCACCTCGGCGATCCCGACGATGCCGATCAGGTCGTCGACGCCCTCGGCACCCCGCACCGGGAAGCGGGAGTGGCCGGTGTCCAGCAGCTCGACCACCCGGCTCACCGGCTCCTGCGCCCGGACGGTGTGCACGTCGACGCGCGGCACCATCGCCTCGCCGGCGGTCAGCTCGCGGAAGTCGAGCCCGCGGTCGAGCAGCGTGGACATCTCGGCGTCCAGGCTGCCCTCCTCGCGGGACTCGGCGATGATCTGTTCCAGGTCGGCGGGGGTGGCGCCGCTGGGCAGCTCCTCGATCGGCTCGATGCCGACCCGGCGCAGCAGGCGTATCGACGCGCGGTCGAAGAGCCGGATCACCGGCCCGGCCATCGCCAGGTAGAGGAGGGTGGACCGGCTCAGCGCCCGGGCGAGTGACTCGGCTCGGGCGATGGCGAGGTTCTTCGGGGCCAGCTCGCCGAGGACCATCTGCACCACGGTGGCGATGACCAGGGCCAGCGCCACCGACAGCGGCAGGCTGACCGACTCGCGGAGACCGGCGACGCCGAACAGGTCGGCGAGGCCGCCGCCGAGGTACGGCTCGGCGACGTAGCCGACCAGCAGGGCGGTGACGGTGATGCCTAGTTGCGCACCGGAGAGCACGAAGGAGAGCCGGCTGGTGACGGTGAGGGCCCGGGCGGCGGCCTGGTCGCCGTCGTCGGCGAGCTGGCGCAGCTTGCCCCGGTCCACGGCGACATAGCCGAACTCCTGCGCCACGAAGTAACCGGTGGCGGCAGTGAGCAGGATGATCAAGAGAAGGCCGACGACGATCAACACGGGTCGCTCAGGGCTCCCGGGGCCGTCGGGACGGGAATATGCCGGGCACGACCCGGCTGGCTACTGCTGCCCTCCTGGGCAGAAGAGTCGATCATGCCGCTATTTTATCGGCGTTGCCTGGGACTCCGCTGAGGGTGGGCCGAAGGCGTCGATCGTCCGGTTCACTCCGGCCGGGCGCGGCCGTCGCCGGGTCCGCCGCCCGCCGGGCGCTCGGCCAACTCGTCGGCGTCGAGCAGGCCGCGGTCGAACCGGCCGGACCGGTACGCGGCCCGGCCGATCATCTGTGCCGCGACCGGCGCGGTGGCCAACTGGAAGACCGCCACCAGCAGGATCGTGCCGACGTCGGCCGCGGACCGCAGCCGTAGCGTGATGCCGAGCAGCAGCAGGAGCACTCCCAGCACCTGGGGTTTGGTGGCCGCGTGCATCCGGGACAGGGCGTCCGGGAAGCGCAGCACACCGATCGCGGCGGACAGGGCGAGCAGCGCGCCGGTCACCAGGCAGGCGGCGCCGAGCCAGTCGGCAGCCGTCGCGAGCACACCGGCCGCCGAGTGTCCGCCGGTCGCCACCATCACGCCTGCTCCCGCACGGCGAAGCGGACCAGGGACACCGAGCCGACGAAACCGAGCAGGGAGAGCACCACCAGCACGGGCAGCGTGGTGGCGTGCCGGTTGACCGCCGCCTCCGCGCCCACCGCGCCGACCATGGTGGCGAGGAGCATGTCCGCCGCGATCACCCGGTCCAGCAGCGAGGGGCCCCGGTAGAGCCGGATCAGCGCGAGCAGCGCGGTCACCGACAGCAGGGTGGTGAGGACGACGGCCAGGAACGTGATCATTGGGAGTTTCCCTTCTCGACGGGATGGGGCCCGACGCGGCGCAGTTCGGCGGCGCTGCCCACCGCCCGGACGATCCGTCGCTCGACGTCGAGGGTGCGTTCCCGGGAGAGGGCCAGGTCCGCCGGCCCGTGGGTGTCCAGCACGTGCAGGTAGAGCGTCGCCGACTCCCGGTCCACCTCGAGGATCAGCGTGCCCGGCACCAGCGAGACCGCCTCGGCGGTGAGCGCCAGGTTCAGGTCGGTGGGAACCCGCAGCGCCACGGCGATGATCGCCCCGCGCGGGCGGTAGCCGGGTTGCACGGCGATCCGGGCGATGTGCAGGCTCGCGCTGACGAGTTCGACGGCGAACCGGCCCGCGAACGCCACCAGGGCACCCGGCCGCAGCCGGCCGCCGAAGCTGACCGCCGGCAGCGGGAAGAACACCAGGACCGCGCCGCCCACCAGCAGGCCACCGATGATGTTGGCGAGGTTGATCGAACCCCAGAGCAGGTTCCAGACGAGCACCAGCCAGCCGAGCGCCAACGCCTGGTCCCGCCAACGCCCGAACCGGCTCCGCACCGGCGGGGTCGCGCCCGTCGGGGTCGTCGCACGCGGGCCGGTCACGGCACGACACCGGGCAGGACGGCCCGCACGTACGGGGTACGCAAGAGCAGGTCGGTGGCCGCGTCGGCGGTGACGTCGAAGAGCGGGCCGGCCAGCACGGTGAGCGTCAACCCGAACGCGACCAGGGCGGCGGTCGCGCCGACCATCACGGTGGGCAGCCGGACGGTGGGCTCGCTGGAGACGGTCCGGGGCGCCCGCCAGAACGCGATGTTCCACACCCGGGAGGCCACGTACAGGGTGAGCAGGCTGGTCAGCGTGCCGGCCGCCACCAGCGTCAAGGGCAGCGCCCCGCCGGCCGCCACACCGGCCTGGAGCAGGCCGAGCTTGCCGAGGAACCCGGAGAACGGCGGCACCCCGGCGAGATTCATCGCCGGTACGAAGAAGAGGACGCCGAGCAGGGGCGCCATTCGGGCCAGGCCGCCGAGACGACGCAGATCGGTGCTGCCGGCCCGCTCCTCGACCAGGCCGGCCACCAGGAACAGCGTGGTCTGGATGGTGATGTGGTGCACCACGTAGAAGATCGCGCCGGCGAGACCGGCGGCGGTGCTCAACGCCACCCCGAAGATCATGTAGCCGATGTGGCTGACCAGGGTGAACGAGAAGAGCCGCTTCATGTCCGACTGCGCCACCGCGCCGAGGATGCCGACCAGCATGGTCAGCCCGGCGACGACCATGAGCAGACCGTCGACCTGACCACCCGGAAACAGCAACGTCTCGGTACGGATGATCGCGTACACGCCGACCTTGGTGAGCAGCCCCGCGAACACGGCGGTGACCGGGGCCGGGGCCGTGGGATAGCTGTCCGGCAGCCAGGCCGACAGCGGGAAGACCGCCGCCTTGATCGCGAACGCGAGCAGCAGCATCAGTTGCAGGGTCAACCGGACGTTGTCCGGCAGGTCGTCGAGGCGCTGGGCGAGCTGCGCCAGGTTGAGCGTGCCGGTGGCCGCGTACACCAGCCCCACCGCGGCCAGGAAGATCATCGAGGAGAGGATGCTGACCACCACGTACGTCGACCCGGTGCGGATCCGCGTCTCGGTGCCGCCCAGCGTGATCAGCACGAAGCTGGCCGCCAGCAGGATCTCGAAGCCGACGAACAGGTTGAACAGGTCGCCCGCCAGGAACGCGTTGGTGACACCCGCGGTGAGCACCAGGTACGTCGGGTGGAAGATGACCACCGGCGCGCTCTCGCTGGTCTCGCTGCGGCCCTGGCCGATCGAGTACAGCAGCACGCAGAGGGTCACCGCCGAGGACACCACAAGCATCAGCGCGGCCAACTGGTCGGCCACCAGCACGATGCCGACCGGTGGCGGCCACCCGCCGATCGCGAGCACCACCGGCCCGTGCCGGTACGCCTGCACCAGCAGCACCACCGCGACGGTGAACGTGACGGTCAGGCAGAGCACGCTGACCGCCCGCTGCACCCGGGGCCGGGTGGCCAGCAGCAGGGTCAGCGCCGCGCCGAGCAGCGGCACCACCACCGGCAGCGGCAGGAGCCTGCTCACCACGTCCCCCGCGCCCCGCTCACCGCGCCCCGTCCCCTCTGCCACGCCGGAGTCGTCGGCGGGCCGGCTCGGGATCGACCTGCTCCGGGTCGGCGTCCGGGCCCTCGCCGCCGTGGTCGACGGCCCCCACCTCGTTGCGCCCGGCCCGGCGGATGATCTGGCGGTCCTCCAGGTCGTCGGGCACCTCGTCGTCGCCGGTGAGATACCAGCTCCGGTATGCGACGGCGAGCAGGAACGCGGTGAACCCGAACGTGATCACGATGGCGGTCAGCACCATCGCCTGCGGCAGCGGGTCACTCATCTGGTCCACCGGCCCGGTGCCCACGACCGGCGCGCCACCGGACCGGCCGCCCAGCAGGATCAGCAGATTGACCCCGTTGCCGAGCAGGATCACGCCGAGCAGGATCCGGGTGAGGCTGCGCTCCAGCAGCAGGATCACCCCGCACCCGACCAGCACCGCGACGGCGAGCACCAACACCATCGTGGGTCCGGGGCCACTCGCCGTCACGTCCGGCCGCCCTTGTCGACGGCCAGACCGCCGCTCGCCGTGCCGGTGGCCTCGATGTGCCGGTCCACCTCGGCGCCGAGGCTGCGCAGGATGTCCAGCATCAGCCCGATCACGATCAGGTACACGCCGATGTCGAAGAACAGCGAGGTGACGAGGTGGGCGTCGCCGATCAGCGGCAGGGACAGGTCGAGCTTGGCGCTCTCCAGCACCGACCCACCGGCCGCCAGCGCCACCGCGCCGGAGCCCACCGCCACGGCCAACCCCGCGCCGAGGATCAGGCCGGCGCCCACCGGGGCGGCCTCGGTCAGCTCGTACCGGCCGCCGGCCAGGTAGCGGACCGCCAGCGCGAGCCCCGCCACCAGTCCGCCCGAGAACCCGCCGCCCGGCGCGTTGTGCCCGGAGAAGAGCAGGAACAGCGAGAACAGCACCACCGTGTGGAAGATCAGCCGGGTGACCACCTCCAGCACGAGCGAACGCTGCTCCTCGTAGAGGGTCGGGCCGCCCCGCAACCAGACCGGCCGGTCGGACCGGGCCGCTCGATCGGCCGACTCCGGCCGGCGCGGTCGCGGCCCGGTACGGGACCGCTCGAAGATCAGGCTGGCCACCCCGGTGGCGGCCACCACCAGCACCGCCACCTCCCCCATGGTGTCCCAGGCCCGGATGTCGACCAGGGTCACGTTGACCACGTTGCGGCCGTACGCCTCGCCCACCGCCAGGTCCGGGAAGACTGCGGAGATGTCCGGTGCGCGACGGGCCCCGGCCGCGACGAGGGCGAGCCCGCCCGCCGCCACGCCCATCGCCACGCCGATCACCCGGCGGGTCCATCGGCTGCGGCGCAGCGGACGGGCCGAGAAACGCTCCGGCAGGCGGCGCAGCACCAGCACGAACACGGCGATGGTTGCGGTCTCCACCAGGAACTGCGTGAGCGCGAGATCCGGTGCGCCGTGCAGGATGAACAGCATGGCGGTGCCGTAGCCGGTCATCCCCACCAGCAGCATCGCGGTCAACCGCCGGCGGGCGCCGACCGCGAGCAGCGCGGCCACCGCGATCACCACCACGACCACCGGTTGCAGCGGGTTGTCCCAGAGCGGGAGCCCGGCCCGCCACGGCCCGGCGGCGAGCATCGCCCCACCGGGCAGCAGCACGAGGGTGATCAGGATGATGCCCAGGTACTGCGGCAGGGAGCCCCGCTGGGTCGCGCCGGTGACCTCGATGGCGAGCCGGTCGAACCGGCCGACGGTCCACTCGTACCCCTGATTGCCGCTGACCGGCGCGCGGAGCCGGGCCAACACCGGGGCGAGCGGTCCGCGTAGCGCGAAGAGCAGGCCGCCGCCGGCGAGCGCCAGCACGGACAGACCGAGCGCCGCGGTCGGCCCGGGCCAGAGCGTCAGGTGCCCGTCGACCGCGCCGAGCAGTTCGGCGTACGGGCTGAGCAGCCCGTCCAGCACGCCGGCGGCGGGGCCGGCGAGCAGCCCGACGACGGCGAGCACGGCCGGGGGGACCAGCATCGACGCCGCGATCGGCACCGGCTCGACCGGTTCGACGCCCGGCCGGTCGGCGAACGCGCCCCAGAGGAAGCGGGCGCTGTACGCCACGGTGAGCACCGTCCCGGCGACCAGCCCGGTGAGGAGCACCGGGTCGTCGGTGAACGCCGCGAAGACCGCCTCCTTGGCGACGAACCCGACCAGCGGCGGCACGCCGGCCATCGACGCCGCCGCCAGCACCGCGACCGCGAACAACGGCCGCGACCAGCGCCGCAGCCCGGACAGCTCGCGCAGGTCGCGGGTGCCGGCGCCGTGGTCGATGACGCCGACGACCAGGAACAGCGCCGCCTTGAACAGGGCGTGCGCCAGCAGCATCGCCGTGGCGGCCAGCGCGGCGTCCGGGGTGCCCGCGCCCGTCACCGCGACCAGCAGGCCCAACTGGCTGACCGTCCCGTACGCCAACAACAGCTTCAGGTCGGTCTGCCGCAGCGCCGCCCAGCCGCCGATGAGCATGGTGGCCACACCGGCGATGAGCACCACGGGCCGCCACGGGCCGACCGTGGCGAGCACCGGCGTGAGCAGCCCGACCAGGTAGACGCCCGCCTTGACCATGGCGGCGGCGTGCAGGTACGCGCTGACCGGGGTGGGCGCCGCCATCGCGACCGGCAGCCAGGAGCTGAACGGCAGCACCGCCGACTTGGACAGGGCCCCGGCCAGGATCAGCAGCACCGCCGTGATCAGGTAGCCGCCGCCGGGCAGCGGGTGGGTGGCGATCTCCGACCAGCGGTAGCTGCCGGCGTGCTGGCCGAGCAGGATGAACCCGACCAGCATGGCCAGCCCGCCCGCCGTGGTGACGGTCAACGCCTGCGCCGCCGCCCACCGGCTGGACCGGCGTTCGGTGCTGTGCCCGATCAGCAGGTACGAGAAGATCGTCGTCAGCTCCCAGCCGACGTAGAGCAGCAGCAGGTCGTCGGCGAAGACCAGGACGAGCATCGCGCCGGCGAAGGCGACCAGGACGGCGGCGAACTGCGCCATCCCGGGCGCGCCCGCGTCGAAGTACCGGGCGCTGTAGACCAGCACCAGCGCGCCGACGCCGCCGATCAACAGGGTCAGGAGCCAGGACAGCGTGGTGAGGCGCAGCGCGATGTCCAGGTCCAACTGCCCGATCCACGGGTACGTCTCGACCACCGCGCCGCCGTGACCGACTGCCGGGGTGCGGGCCAGCGCCCAGCCGAACGCGGCGGCCGGCGCGAGCGCCAGCGGATAACACGCGCGCGGACCCCACCACCGGACGAGCAGCGGCGCGGCGAGGGCCGCCGCGAGGTGGAGGATGAGCAGTACCAGCACCCGCACTCCCGATCGAGGTGGCCGACGCCCGTACAGCGGTGGCGCCTAGCAGCGATCGAACGCCAGTTCTCCGCCCTTCGGGCGGTTTTGCCGGAATCAGCCCGCTATGAGCCCTGGTGTGCGGTCGGCGGGCGACGGTCAGCGCAGCAGGGCGTCGCCGACGGTCAGCTCGTCGTCGAGGTCCGAGCTCTCCAGGTGCAGCTCGCTCAGCAGATCGACGCGGCCGAGCTGGCGGGCGACCTTCGCGACGACCCGCTCCGCGACAGCGAGGGACCGCATCGAGAGCAGCCGGCCGCGGCTCTCCCGGCGGAGCACGAAATAGTGCACGGCGACGCGGACCTGCCCCCGGTCGGCGGCGCTGGCCTGGGCGGTGGAGACGACCATCTCGCGCAGGCAACGGGCGAGGCGTTCGGCGAGCTCCAGCTCGGGCCCGTGCAGGCCGCCGCGGAGCGTGGCGAGGTGACTGTCGACCTTGCGGATCAGCACATCGGTGGCGGGTTCGACGTGTCGCGGCTCGCCGGCCATCCGATCCCCTCCACCCGGTTCGCGTTGCGGGTGAAGTTACTTTATGTTGCTCCTTACAAGCAAGCAGTTAAGTGAGACTTAACGTATTAATGGCGCATCACACGCAATTTCCATACAGGGCGGCACGATCCCTCGTGGGGCGCTCGTCGTTGTCGTACCGGCGGGGCACGATGGACCGGTGAGCGGGGCAGACGCGGGCAAGGGCGAGGTGCTGGAGGGGTTCGGTCCCGCCACCCGCGCCTGGTTCGACGCCGCCTTCGCCGCGCCCACCGCCGCCCAGACCGGTGCCTGGCGATCCGTCGCCGCCGGCCGCAACGCCCTCGTCGTGGCGCCCACCGGCTCCGGCAAGACGCTCGCCGCCTTCCTCTGGTCGCTGGACCGGCTGGCCCGCGAGCCCGCACCGGCCGAGGCACGGCAGCGGTGCCGGGTGCTCTACGTCAGCCCGCTCAAGGCTCTCGCCGTCGACGTGGAGCGCAACCTGCGCGCCCCGCTGGCCGGCATCCGGCAGGCGGCGACCCGGCTCGGCGTGACGCCGCCGGACATCACCGTCGGCATGCGCACCGGCGACACACCTGCCGACGAGCGACGGGCCTTCGCCCGCACCCCACCGGACATCCTCATCACCACGCCCGAGTCCCTGTTCCTGCTGCTCACCTCCGCCGCTCGGGACTCGCTGCGCGGCGTCCAGACGGTGATCGTCGACGAGGTGCACGCGGTGGCCGGCAGCAAGCGCGGCGCCCACCTCGCCCTCTCGCTGGAACGCCTGGACGAGCTGCTGCCCACGCCGGCACAACGGATCGGCCTCTCCGCCACCGTCCGACCGGTCGACGCCTGCGCCCGGTTCCTCGGCGGCGCCCGGCCGGTCGACGTCGTGCAGCCGGCCACGGCGAAGACCATCGAGGTCAGCGTGCAGGTCCCCGTGGAGGACATGACCCGCCTCGACGAGCAGGAGCAGCCGCCGGAGGATTCCCTCGGCGGTCCCGGGCCACGCCGTGCCTCGATCTGGCCGGCCGTCGAGGAGCGGGTCTTCACGCTCATCGGTCAGCACCGCTCCACCATCGTCTTCACCAACTCCCGCCGCAGTGCCGAGCGCCTGTGCGCACGGCTCAACGAGCTGGCCGCCGAGGAGGTCGCCTCCGCCGCGATCGCCTCCGCGTCGGCCGTGGGCGCGATCGACGTACCGGATGGGTTGTCGGTGGGCGACGAGCCGGCGGCCGACGGCGGCCCGGCGCCCGGCGCGCAGCGGTGGGGTGGCCCGGCCGGTCCGGTCCGCAACCGCGCGCCGGCCAACGGCGGCTCGGCGCCCGGTCCGGGCAGCAGTCGCGCGCCGGCCAACGGCGGCTCGGCGCCCGGTCCGGGCAGCAGTCGCGCGCCAGCCGAGGTGATGGCCCAGTCCGGCGCGGCCACCGGCGCCGCGCCGGTGATCGCCCGCGCGCACCACGGCAGCGTCTCGCGCGAGGAGCGCAAGCACATCGAGGAGGCGCTCAAGTCCGGCCAGCTCCCGGCGGTGGTGGCCACCTCCAGCCTGGAGCTGGGCATCGACATGGGCGCGGTCGACCTGGTGGTGCAGATCGAGGCCCCACCGAGCGTCGCCGCCGGCCTGCAACGCGTCGGCCGGGCCGGGCACCAGGTGGGCGCGGTCTCCCGCGGGGTGGTCTTCCCCAAGCACCGTGGCGACCTGCTGTCCTGCGCGGTCGTCGCCGAGCGGATGACCGACGGCGCGATCGAGGAGCTGCACTACCCGCGCAACCCGCTGGACGTGCTGGCCCAGCAGATCGTCGCGATGGTTTCTCTGGAGCCGTGGCGGGTCGGCGACCTGGCCGTGCTGGTCCGCCGGGCCGCGCCCTTCAACGAGCTGCCCGACTCCGCGCTGCACGCCGTGCTGGACATGCTCTCCGGCCGCTACCCGTCCACCGCGTTCGCCGAGCTGCGCCCCCGGTTGGTCTGGGACCGGGCCAGCGACCTGCTCACCGGCCGGCCCGGCGCGCAGCGCCTCGCGGTGACCAGCGGCGGCACCATCCCCGACCGGGGCCTGTTCGGGGTCTTCCTGGCCGGCGCCGAGCGGGCCGCCCGGGTCGGCGAGCTGGACGAGGAGATGGTCTACGAGTCGCGGGTCGGCGACGTCTTCCTGCTCGGCTCCTCGTCGTGGCGCATCGAGGAGATCACACCCGACCGGGTGCTGGTCTCCCCCGCGCCCGGCCAGGCCGCCCGGATGCCGTTCTGGAAGGGCGACCAGCTGGGCCGCCCGGTCGAGCTGGGTCGGGCCATCGGCGCCCGGGTGCGCACCCTCCTGCGGTTGAGCGACGAGGCGGCGCTGGCCGCGCTGCGCGACGGCGGGCTGGACGACTGGGCCGCCGCCAACCTGATGGCCTACCTGCGCGACCAGCGGGAGGCCACCCGCTCGCTGCCCGACGACCGCACCATCGTGGTCGAGCGGTTCCGCGACGAGCTGGGCGACTGGCGGCTGGCCGTGCACAGCGTTCTCGGCGCGCGGGTCAACGGGCCGTGGGCCCTCGCCGTGGGCCGCCGGCTGGCCGAGCGGTACGGGGTGGACGCTCAGGTGATGCCCTCCGACGACGGGATCGTGGTGCGCCTGCCCGACACCGCCGACGAGCCACCCGGCGCCGACGTGGTGGTCTTCGAACCCGACGAGATCGCCCAGCTCGTGGAGGAGTCGGTCGGCACGTCCGCGCTCTTCGCCGCCCGTTTCCGGGAGTGCGCCGCCCGCTCGCTGCTGCTGCCCCGCCGCGACCCGCGCCGCCGCCAGCCGCTCTGGCAGCAGCGGCAACGCGCCGCGCAACTGCTCGACGTCGCCCGTGAGTACGCCGACTTCCCGGTCACCCTGGAGGCCGCCCGGGAGTGCCTCCAGGACGTCTTCGACCAGCCGGCGCTGGCCGGGCTCATGCGCGACCTGGCGGCCCGCAAGGTCCGCCTGGTCGAGGTGGAGACCAGCGCGCCGTCCCCGTTCGCCCGGTCGCTGCTCTTCGGCTACGTCGGGGCGTTCCTCTACGAGGGCGACGCCCCGCTCGCCGAGCGCCGGGCCGCCGCCCTCGCGCTGGATTCCACCCTCCTCGGCGAGCTGCTCGGCCGGGTCGACCTGCGCGAACTGCTGGATCCGGCGGTGCTCGCCGAGACCGATCGGCAACTGCGCTGGCTGACCGACCAGCGCCGCCCGCGCGACGCGGAGGACGTGGTCGAGCTGCTGCGGGTGCTCGGCGACCTGAGCGACGCCGAGGTGACCGAGCGGGGCGTACCGGAGGGCTGGCTGACCGAGTTGGAGGCCACCCGCCGGGTGCTGCGGGTCCGCATCGCTGGCGAGCAGCGCTGGGTGGGCATCGAGGACGCCGCCCGGCTGCGCGACGCCCTCGGCGTGGCGCTGCCGGTCGGGGTGGCCGAGGCGTACCTCGCCCCGGTGGCTGACCCGCTCGGTGACCTGGTGGCCCGCTACGCCCGCACCCACGGGCCGTTCTCCGCCGCGAGCTGCGCGGCGCGCTTCGGGCTCGGGGTGTTCGTCGTCGAGCAGGCGCTGCGCCGCCTCGCCGCCACCGGCCGCGTCGTCTCCGGGGAGTTCACACCGGACACGGCCGGCGCCCAGTGGTGCGACGCCGAGGTGCTGCGGATGCTGCGCCGCCGTTCGCTCGCGGCGCTGCGCCGGGAGATCGAGCCGGTGCCGCCCCGGGCGCTGGCCACGTTCCTGCCGCGCTGGCAGCAGGTCGGCTCGTCCGCCCGGGGCGTGGAGGCGCTCGCCGCCACGGTGGAGCAGTTGCAGGGCGCGGCGGTGCCGGCGTCCGCGCTGGAGCGGCTGGTGCTGCCCGGCCGGGTCGCCGACTACTCCCCCGCCCACCTCGACGAGCTGTGCGCCAGCGGTGAGGTGCTCTGGGCCGGGTCCGGGGCGATCTCCGGGGGCGACGGCTGGGTCACCCTGGCGTACGCGGACGCCGCGCCGCTGCTGCTCCCGCCGCCCGACGAGGCGCTGACCCGTACCCCGCTGCACGACGCGGTACTCGACGCGCTCGGCGACGGGCAGGCGCTGTTCTTCCGCGCACTGGCCGACCGGGTCGGCTCCACCGACGACACCGCGCTGACCGGGGTGATCTGGGATCTGGTCTGGGCAGGCCACCTCACCAACGACACCCTCGCCCCGCTGCGGGCGGTCCTCGGCGCCGGTGGTGCGCACCGGTCGCGGCCCTCCGCGCCGCGCACCCGCTACCGGCGGCCCGGCCGGGTGGCGCTGCCCACCCGGAGCGGCCCACCGACCGTCGCCGGCCGCTGGTCGCGTCTTCCCGAGCGGGACCTCGACCCGACGAGGCGGGCCGCCGCCCTCGCCGACGTGCTGCTGGAACGGCACGGCGTGGTCACCCGGGGCGCGGTGATGGCCGAGCAGGTGGTCGGCGGGTTCTCCGCCGTCTACCCGGTGCTGTCGGCGCTGGAGGAGCGCGGCGCGGCCCGCCGGGGCTACTTCGTCGAGGGCCTCGGCGCGGCGCAGTTCGCGGTGCCCGGCGCGGTGGACCGGCTCCGCGCGCTTGCCGACCCGGCCGACGGCACGCGCGGCCGGAGCGGGCCGACCACAGTCCTCGCGGCCACCGACCCCGCCAACCCGTACGGCGCGGCGCTGCCCTGGCCGGAACGCGTCGTCGACTCCGGCGACGGGGCCGCCCCCGCGACCGGGCACCGGGCCGGCCGCAAGGCCGGTGCCCTGGTGGTGCAGGTCGCCGGTGACCTGGTGTTGTACGTGGAACGCGGCGGCCGGACCCTGCTCTCCTTCAGCGACGACACCGACATGCTCGCCGCGGCCGGCAAGGCGCTCGCCGACGCCGTCCACTCCGGAGCGTTGGGCGCGATGTCGGTGGAGCGGGCCGACGGCGAGGCGGTGCACTCCTCGCCGCTGCGGGACGCGCTGACCGCCGCCGGCTTCCGGGCCACCCCGCGCGGCCTGCGCCTGCGCGGCTGATCCGACCGCGCGACGCCAGCGCGGCGGCCACCTGGCCCACTGGCCGTCCGGCCCGCTTGGGCCACTCGGCGCACCCGGCCCGTCCGGCCCACCGGCCCGCCCGGCCCACTTGGGCCACCCGGCCCACCGGGCCCACCCGGCCCGCGCCCACCCGGCCCACTCGGGCCACTTGGGCCACTTGGGCCACTTGGGCCACTTGGGCCACTTGGGCCACTTGGGCCACTTGGGCCACTTGGGCCACTTCGGGCACTTGGGCCACTTCGGGCACTTGGGCCACCCGGCCCACGCGACATGCTGCGCCGGGCGGTGTCGGCCCACCCGGCCCACTTGGCCCGCCAGATCCACCGGCCCATCGACCCACCGGCCCACCGGCCCACCGGCTAGCCAATCTCCCGTCGAGCGATATGACTGTGAGTCATAAATATGACTCACAGTCATATCGCTCACGAGACAGACATGCCCCGGCCACCGACGCTAAGGCCCGTAGCGGTCGGCAGTCGGCGGTCGGCAGTCGGCGGTCGGCGGCGGCGGCGGCTGGTGGCCGGCGCTCGGTTTCAGTGGAGGTTGTTGAGGATCTTCTCGTAGCGAAGTCGGTCGGCCGCCGGGGTCTTCGCCTCGAGGTAGTTGAGCACCACGGCGCCGCGCCGGTACGACTGGCCGCCCCACGTCTCGGCGATGTCGCCGGCGCTGGTCTCGTCGGGGAACACGTAGACCGTCACGCCATCGGTGGCGACGATCTCGGAACAGCCCAGACCGAGACCGTCCGGTCCACAGTCAACGGAGCGGTCTTTGGGGTGCGTCACTCGCAGACCGGCGGCCTTGAAGGCGTCGACCACCTGGCGGGCACCGGGCGCACCGGCCGGGCGCGGGGGCAGCACCACCGGCGGCGGGCTGGCCGGCCGGCGCTCGACCGGCCCCTGCGGCGGCGCGGGCGGCACGGCGGGCGGCGGGGTCGGCTGAGCGGGGCGGCCCGACGGCCCGGCGGCATCGGCCGAACCGGACGGGACCACCGACGGCGTCGGCGCGCTCGCGAGGTCGCTCGCCGCCAGGGTCGCGACGGGCGACGCCGGCGGGGCCGCCCGAGGGCTGTCGTCGTCACTGCCGCAGCCGGCGGTCAGCGCGACGGCGACCAGAAGGATCCCGACGGCGGGCAGGCTCCGATGTGTCACCAGGGCAGTCTGCCGGGCCACGCCCGACGGCGGCAGTGGCCGGTCAGCCACCGCGCTGTCCCATATCCGCCACCGGCGATCGACCGCACGGCCGGGGTGCGCTCCGGCGGGCACCGACGCGCCCGTCGGCTCAGCCGGAGATCCCACTGGTGGAACCGCGGACCGACGTCGACGGTTAACCTGCCGGCATGGCTGTCACGCCCTGGGTCTCGTTGACCACCGACTACGGCCTCACCGACGGATTCGTGGCCGCCTGCCACGGGGTGATCGCCCGGATCGCGCCGGCCGCCCGGGTCATCGACGTGACCCATCTGGTGCCGCCGGCGGACGTCCGACGCGGTGCCGCCGTGCTGGCGCAGACGGTGCCGTACCTGCCGGTGGGCGTGCACGTGGCGGTGGTCGACCCGGGGGTGGGCACCGCCCGGCGGGGCGTCGCGCTGGCCACCCCGGGTGGGTTGCTGGTCGGCCCGGACAACGGGCTGCTGCCGGACGCCGCTGCCGCGCTCGGCGGGGTGACCGCCGCGGTGGAGCTGACCGAGCCGCGCTGGCTGGCGGCCCGGGTGTCCGGCACGTTCCACGGCCGGGACGTCTTCGCCCCGGTGGCGGCCCGGCTGGCGCTCGGCGCGCCGCTGGCCGAGGCGGGTCCGGCGGTCGACCCGGACGGGCTCGTCCGGCTGCCGCCGGCGGTCGTGGCCCGCGACGCCGAGGGCTTCACCGCCGAGGTGCTGACCGTCGACCACTTCGGAAACGTCCAACTGGCCGCACCGGCCGAGGTGCTCGGCCCGCTCCCGGCCACCGTCCGGGTGGGCCCGCCGGGGCCCGCACCGGCCCGCGGGGCGGTGCGCGGACGGACGTTCGGCGACGCACCGGAGGGCGGCCTGGTGGTGTACGTCGATTCGGCCGATCTGGTGGCGGTGGCGGTCAACGGCGGCCGAGCGGTGGACGTCCTCGGGGTGCGTCCGGGCGACCTCCTGCGGGTGGCCGGGTGACATTCGACTATGGAATGCTGCCCCGGTGGGTGAACACGTAGTTCCCGTGGACTGTCCCTGTTGTGCCTCTCGGACCGGCGGCGGGACCTGCCCGGTCTGCTTCTGGACCGACGACGGTCAGAGCGACGCCGACGCCGACGCGGTGCGCGGCGGCGCGAACGGCGACCTGAGCCTGTCGCACGCCCGGCTCAACTACGCCGTGTACGGGGCGAGCCACCCGCGTTACCAGGACATGGTGCGCCCCGCCCGCCCCGACGAGCGTCCCTGACGACCCCGCCGGGGTAGGGCCGACTCAGCAGACCGGCACGCCGCCGCCGTAGACGGCGGAGATGTACGCGTGGCTGACGTACTGCCCGGTGGCCAGGCGGTTCCACCTGGTGGTGGTGCGGTACGGGCCGGCGACCGACTGACCGGTGACGTAGCACTGGATCGGCACGTTGGCAAACCGGGCGGCGAGGCCGCGGACCCTGTACGACGTGCTGGGCCCGCTGCGGATGTTGAGCGGCCCTGCACCGACGACGCCGCGCGGCCCGCCGCCGGTCCACAGGTAGGCGACGTCCACCCAGGCGTTGGTGGTGAGTTGCAGGCCGTCGGTGAACGTGCCGTCGGCCAGGTCGACGCCGGCCGGGTTGAGCACCGTACGCCCGAACTGGTCCCGCCCACCGTTGTAGCCGGACTGGTAGGCGGCCTGCGCCTCGGGCCGGCCCTGCGGCAGGTTCTTCCAGTTCTCCCGTACGGCGGACGGGTTCCAGTAGTCGTCGCGGGTGTTCCACGGCCCGACGTCCCAGACCGGGGCGTACTCGCAGCGGGCGCCCGTGGTGGTGCAGACCCGCACGGTGTAGTCGCCGCTGTTGAGCGGGGAGAGGCTCCGGCGCGACGGTAGCGCCGCGAAGTGGTCGCGCGGCGCGATGGTGCGGCCGTTGGCGGTCAGTTGGCCGACCAGCCCGATCCGGGTGGCGTACACCCGGTAGGTGAGGCCGGGCGTGGCGGCGGAGACGGCTGCCGTCGCGTCGGCGGTGAGCTGGACGCCGCGTACCGTCGCGGTGGCGCCGCCGGCCCGCGCGGTCAGCACCACCCGGGTCTGCACCCGGCGGACCGGTCGGTCGAAGACCACGCCGGCGGTCGCGGACCGCCATTCGGTCCAGCCGCTGACCCGCCAACCGCGGACCTGCGCCTCCACGCTGGCGCCGGCGGGGACGTCGGCGCTGATCTCGGCGCGGACCCGGGTGGCCGGTCGGGCGAGGGTGCGTGGTGCGGTCAGCAGCATGCCCTCGGCGACCGCGCTGTGCGGGCTGCGCGGGCTGCGCCCGGCCGTGCGCGCCTCGCGCAGCCGCAGCCCGGCGGCGGTACGCCGGACGTTGACGTCGTCACGGTCGACGACCGACAGGTTGGCGCTCCACCGCTCCACACCGGGCACGGCGGCGGTCAGGGTGAGCGACGTGGCGGTTGCGGGTACGGCGCTGGGGAAAAGGCTGGTGGCGGGCGCGACGGCGGCGGTGAGCGCGAGGGCGAGGGTGGCGGTGAGGGTAGCGGATCGGATACGACAATGAGGTCGCGTCATGGGCATTCTCCTCAGAACCCCCTGACCCTCGCATGTCAGGAGATCATGAGGAACCTGCCTACAAATAGCGACACATGCGAATCTTGCTCGAAAGAGGGAGGATGGCAGGGTGCCCGAAGGTGACACCGTCTGGAACACCGCCCGCGTGCTGCACCGCGCGCTGGCCGGCGCGCGGCTCACCGGGTCCGACTTCCGGGTGCCGCAGCTGGCCACCACCGACCTCACCGGGTGGACCGTCCGCGGGTCGGCCAGCCGGGGCAAGCACCTGCTGCTGCGCCTCACCGCCCCGGACGACGCGCGGTGGACGCTGCACTCGCACCTGCGGATGGACGGCGCCTGGCGGGCGTACGCGCCGGGGGAACGGTGGAGCGGCCGGCCCGCGCACCTGATCCGGGTGGTGCTGCGCACCCCCGGCGCGGTGGCGGTCGGCTACCACCTGCACGAGCTGGCCCTGGTGCCGACCGCCGAGGAGAGCGGTCTGGTGGGTCACCTCGGGCCGGATCTGCTCGGCCCGGACTGGGACCCGGCCGAGGCGGTCCACCGGCTCGCCGCGCACCCGGAGCAGAGCATCGGCGAGGCCCTGCTCGACCAGCGCAACCTGGCCGGGGTGGGCAACCTCTACAAGTGCGAGGTGCTGTTCCTGCGGGGCGTGTCGCCGTGGACGCCCGTCGCCGCGGTGCCGGACCTGCCCGCCACGGTGGCGCTCGCCCAGCGGCTGCTGGCCGCCAACCGGGGCCGCTGGACGCAGAGCACCACCGGCTCGCTGCACCGGGGTCAGACCAGCTACGTGTACGGCCGCCGCGCCCAGCCGTGCCGCCGCTGCGGCACCGCCATCCGCAAGGAGGAGCTGGGCGAACGGGTCACCTACTGGTGCCCGGTCTGCCAGCCGGAGCAGCCGCACACCCCACCGCCCGGCTGACCGGGCCCCCACCGACCGGGGCCAGCCCAGATACGGACGATTGGGTAATTCCTATCCGGCCTCCGACGTCGCATGCTGCGGTTGAATGCTCACCGCCCGTCAGCAGAGTGCCGGGGGTCGCCACGCCGGGGTGGCGATCCTCGTGCCCCAACCCCGGGGAGAGTCATGGCGATCTTCCGCAGACTCCGCTCCACCTTCTTCTACCGGCCCACCTCCGACAGCCTCGCCCGGACGGTGTCCGTCCCGGCCGCGCGTACCGCCGAGGAGGCCGCCCCCGCGGCGAGCCTGGACCCGACCGCCGTGCCGCGCTGTTTCGGGCCGGTGCCGAACGTCGCGTACAGTCCCCGCCCGACGCGCGCCCCCGACGGCCGGTCGGTGCCCGGCACGGGGCTGCGGAAGTTCGTCGACGCGCTGCCGATCCCGGGCCGGGCGGGCGGCACCGACCTCGGCGGGCGGTTGCCGGTTGCGGTGCCCGACACGATCAGCTACCCGGGCTGCGACTACTACGAGATCGGGCTCCAGGAGTACACGCAACGCCTGCACCGGGACCTGCCGGCCACCCGGCTGCGCGGCTACCGCCAGCTCAACCTGGGCACCGACGCGTCCGGCCACAACACGGTGGCGCCCCCGGAACGGCCCTGGCACCTCGGCCCGATGATCCACGCCCGGCGGGGCCGGCCGGTCCGGGTGAAGTTCATCAACCAGCTCCCCACCGGCCGGGCCGGCGAGCTGTTCCTGCCGGTCGACGAGACGGTCGAGGGGGCCGGCATCGGCCCGCTGGACGGCCCGGCGCCGTACCCGCAGAATCGAGCGGTGCTGCACCTGGCCGGGGCGCAGACCGGCTGGACCAGCGCGGGCAACCCCGGGCAGTGGATCACCCCGGCCGGTGAGATCACCCCGTACCCGACCGGGACGGGCCTGACGCCCGTGCCGGACATGCCCCCGCCCGGTGCCGGCGCCACCACGCTCTACTTCCCCAACGAGCAGAGCGGCCGGCTGCTCTGGTTCCACGACAACACCCTCGGCCTGGCCCGGCTCACCGTCTACGGTGGTCAGCTCGCGCCCTACCTGCTCACCGACCCGGTCGAGGACCAGCTCGTCGCCGACGGGGTGCTGCCGGCCGACCAGCTGCCCCTGGTGATCGAGGACAAGACGTTCGTGCCGGACGACACCCAACTCGCCGCCGAGGACCCGACCTGGGACCGGGAACGGTGGGGGGCCCGGGGCAGCCTGTGGCACCCCCACGTCTACCAGCCCCGGCAGAACCCGTACCGGTCCGGCGGGCGCAACCCCACCGGCCGGTGGGACTACGGCCCCTGGTCGCGCAGTCCCGCCCCGGACGGCAGCCGGGCCGACGGCGAGCCCACGGTGGACGGCTGGCCGCTGGCGGAACGGATCACCGGCGGGCCACCGCCGACCGGACCGGGGCCGGTGCCGAACCCGCACCACGACCCCGTCGGCGCGCCCACCGAGCCGCCGCTGCGCCCCGGGGTGCCGCACCCGTCCGCGGTGCCCGCGGCGTACGGCGACACCCCGCTCGTCAACGGCGTCGCCTACCCGCACCTGGAGGTGCGTCCACGCGCGTACCGGTTCCGCATCCTCAACGCCTGCCTGGACCGCAGCCTCAACCTCCAGCTCTACCGGGCCTGCTCGGACGCGCCGATGTGGACCGACGACGGCGTCCTGGCCGACGCGGACGCCGGCGAGGTGCCGATGGTGCCCGCCGTACGGGCGCCGGACCGGCCGGCCGCCTGGCCGAGCGACGGGCGGGACGGCGGTGTGCCGGACCCACGGGCCGCCGGCCCGGAGTTCGTCCAGATCGGCAACGAGGCCGGGCTGCTGCCCGCCCCGGTGGTGCTGCCGAACCGGCCGATCGGGTACCGCTACGACCGGCTCGACCCGACCGTGCTGAACGTGGACGGGCACACGCTGCTGCTCGCCCCGGGTGAGCGCGCCGATGTGCTCGTCGACTTCTCCACCGTGGCACCGGGCAGCACGCTGATCCTCTACAACGACGCCCCGGCACCGCTGCCCGGCTTCGACCCGCGCTACGACCAGCACACCGACGCGCCGGACCGGACGGCCGAGGGCGGCCCGCCGCCCACCGAGCCCGGGTACGGCCCGAACACCCGCACCCTGCTCCAGTTCCGGGTGAGCGGCGTGCCCGAACCGGCGTACGACCTGGCCCGGCTGCGGGAGCGGCTGCCCGGGGCGTACGCGGCCAGCCAGCGCCCGCCGATCGTGCCGCAGCCGGCGTACGACCCGGCCTTCGGCAGCCGGACGGCGGCCGGGACGACGGTGTCGGCGCACGCCGACACCGTGACGTTCACACCGCTGGGCGGCGCCGGCCCGGTGACCCTGCCGATCGAGGTCAAGGCCGCCCAACAGGTCTTCGAACCCGGTCACGGGCGGCTGGCCGGGCGGCTCGGGGTGGCCCACCCGCACGCCGGGCCGCTCGCCCCGGCGACCCTGCCGCTCGGCCCGACCGACCCGGTCACCGAGGTGCTGTACGCCGCCGACCCGGCCATACCGGTCGGCGCGCCGGCCGACGGCACCCAGCTCTGGCGGATCAGCGGCAACGTCCGGCAGACCGAGCCGCTGCACTTCGGCGGCTGCGACGTGCAGCTCGTCAACCGGGTCGGCTGGGACGGCACGCAGCGCCCCCCGCACGGTGCGGAGCTGGGCTGGAAGCAGATCGTGCGGGTCAACCCGCGGGAGGACGTGGTGGTGGCGCTCCGCCCCGTGGCCCCGGCCCTGCCGTTCAAGTTGGGCGACAGCGTCCGGTTGCTCGACCCCGGCCGTCCACCCGGCGCGCGGGCCGGGTCGACGCCGATCAGCCCGACCGACGGGCGACCCGCAGTGGTGGTCAACCAGATGGTCAACCTCGGTTGGGAGTACCGCTGGCACAGCCAGCTCGCCGGCCACCGCGACCTGGGCATGAGTCGCCCGCTGGTGCTGCGGGTGACCCCGAGGGCCCCCACCGGGCTGACCGCCACGCCGGTGCCCGGCTCGGCCACGGCGTTGCCGGCGATCGCCCTGGCGTGGACCGGCAACGGCGGACGCCCGCCCGCGACCAGCCACCTGCTGCAACGGGCCACCGACGCGACCTTCGGCGGCGACGTCACCACGATCACCGTCGCGGCCGCCGCCACCCGCTACACCGACGCCACGGTCACCCCCGGCACGACCTACCACTACCGGATCCGCGCGGAGAACGACGTCAGCTACTCGTCCTGGTCGAACAGCGTGCCCGCCTCGGTGCACCTCGCCGCGCCGGGCGGGCTGATCGCGGCGATCCCGCCCGCCGCGCCGCTGCGGGTGGCCCTGCGCTGGACGAACCGCTCCTTCGCCACCGGCATCGACGTGCAGCGGGCCACCAACCCGACCTTCACCAGCGGCCCCGGCACCACGGCGATCGGGGTCGGTGACAACCACCTGGACACCACGGCCGCCCCGGACACCACGTACTACTACCGGGTCCGCACCACGTACCTGGGTGCCGCCTCGGCCTGGTCGACGGTGGCCGCGGCGAGCACCCCGCCCGCGCCGGGCACCCCGAGCGAGGTGACCGCCGCCGCGAGCGCGCCGGGGCCGGACACCGCCACGGTGGTGCTGGGTTGGACGGCGCACACGCCCGCCGGTCCGGGGTCCGGGTTCATCGTGCAGCGGGCGCTGGACCCGGCGTTCGGGCAGGAGGTGGCGACCTTCACCGTGACCGGTCGCGGCTTCACCAACACGGGGCTGGCCCGGGGCGTGACCTACCACTACCGGATCCGGTCGTTCAACGTCGTGGGCAGCTCGCCGTACACCGGCCCGATCCCGGTCACGACCCCACCGTGACGGGCCGGGCGGGGCTCAGCTGGTGGGTGCCCGCAGCCCGGAGCCGCCGGCACGCAGCTCGGCCAGGGCGGAGGCCACCCCGTGCAGCAGGTCGGTCGCCTCGGTGAGCCGGTCGGCTGCCGGGTGGGTGGGCTCCGGTCGGGCGTCCTCGGCGAGGTAGCCGGCGGCGGCGACCACCAGCCGCTCGTAGGCCGCCACGCCGCTCTCCAGCTGGGCGGTCAGCGTGCGGTGCGCCTCGGCCAGCGGCGCCCGGGCGTCGGTCGGCGCGAGCCGCAGGGCTCGTTCCACGCTGGCCACCCGCGCGGCGAGGTCGCGCAACGACCGGTCGGCGGCAGCGGCCTCCAGCACGGCCGGCTCGGCCAGCCCGGTAAGCCGGGGCGCCATCCCGGCCAGGGTGAGCGACGCTCGGTCCAGTCGGGCCCACTGCTGCCCGGCGGTGGTGCCGCGCAGCGCGACCCGGCTGCGGACGCGGCGCACCTCGGCGAGCACGCCCGAGCCGACCGGCAGTCGCTCGACGGCGGCCACCAGCCGGGCTCGGGACCGGGCGGCAGCCTCGGCCGGATCCAGCGCCGGGGGCGCCGGGCGGGCGGCCAGCGCCCGCAGATCGATCCAGCGCCAGGCGGCCAACGCCACCGCGCTGCCCGCGGCGCCGGCCCAGGCCGCGTCCGGCAGACCGAGGCCGGCGTACGGAGTCAGCACCGCCGCGGCGCCGCCGAGCCCACCGGCCAGTACGCTCCACCGCCGGGCGGACCGGCGCAGCCGACCCAGCCGACGGAAGTACCGCGTCCGCTCGTCTGCCACCGAAGACCTCCTCGAACCGTTCAGCCGGCGGCGGTCGGGTCGCCGGTGCCCCGTTCGCGGGCCATGCTGGCGCGCAGCTCGTCCAGCCGGGCCGCGGCGGTCGGGTCGCTGCCCGGACTCGCCGTCTCACCCTGCGGCACCGCCGGGCGCTGCGCCGTGCCGCCGAGCTGCTCCCCCGCCATGCTGGACCGGATCTGCTCCAGCCGGGCCGAGCCCGCCGAGTCGATGGTCGCCTTCTGGATCTCCAGCATCCGGCCCTCGACGGAGTTGCCGGCCAGCTCCGCGCGGCCCATCGCGTTGGCGTACCGCCGCTCGATGCGGTCACGCACCTCGTCCAGCGACGGGGTGGTGCCGGGGGCGGTCATCGACGACATCGACTCCAGCGAGCGGGCCACCGTCTCCTGCATCTTGGCCTGCTCCAGCTGGCTGAGCAGCTTGGTGCGCTCGGCGAGCTTCTGCTGGAGGATCATCGAGTTGTTCTCGACGGCGCGGCGGGCCTGCGCGGCGGCGCCGAGCGCCTGGTCGTGCAGGGTCTTCAGGTCCTCGGTGGCCTGCTCGGCCGAGACCAGCTGGGTGGCCAGGGCCTGGGCGGATTGCTCGAACCGCACCGCCTCGGCCTCGTCGCCCTTGGCGCGGGCCTGGTCGGAGAGCACCAGGGCCTGCCGGGCGTTGCCCTGCAACCGCTCGACCTCGGACATCTGCCGGGACAGCTTCATCTCCAGCTGACGCTGGTTGCCAATGACCGCCGCAGCCTGCTGGACCAGCGCCTGGTGCTGCCGCTGGGCATCCTCGATGGCCTGCTGGATCTGCACCTTGGGATCGGCGTGCTCATCGATCTTGGCACCGAAGAGCGCCATCAGGTAGTTCCAGCCCTTGACGAACGGGTTCGCCATCTCCGCGGTATCCCCTCAGTAGCGTCGCTCCACCGCGATCGGGTCGGGTTCAGCCGACCGACCGCGGACCGGCCGGTCTCCATCGTCCCAGCCGAACGCCACCGAGGCATCCGTACCGGGTGCTCGACGGGAACCGTCGGCTCCTGCGGGCCACCCTACGCGGCTGTGGCCACGTCGCCCATGGTCAACCGCTCGGCGGGCTCAGGCGGCGCAGACCACGTCCCGGTCGCGCTCGGTGGGGCGAACCCGGGTGCTGCGCAGGGTTGCCCGCAGCGGCGAGTCCTGCCGGACCGACACGGCGACCTTGCCATCGGAGGTGACCTGACGGACGCCCCGGTTGGCGCCCTTGCGCACGGCGGTCGTCGCGCCGACGGGCGCGGCCTCGGCCGGCTCGTCCTGCATGCCGACGAGCACCCCGGCGGGCATCTGCTCGGCGAGGGCCACGGTGTCGCTCACCTCGCGCAGCAATTCGGACAGGCGGGCGCCGAGCGCGTCGCAGATCGCGGCGAGCAGCTCGCTGGACGGCTCCTTGTGCCCCCGCTCGATCTCGGAGAGGTAGCCGAGGCTGACGTTGGCGGCGGTGGACACCTCACGCAGTGTGCGCTGCTGTCCCTGCCGGCGCGCCCGCAGTGCGTCACCGATCACCCGGCGTAGCAGGACCATCGCACCTCCCCCTGAGGGATACCTCTCGCCCGGCGTCGGGCGGCCGGCCGCGGCGGACCGCGCCGACTCCGAGCGTCGGAGCCTTCCCGCAACCGTACCCGCTGTGGGGCCCGGCGACATCCCGCCCCGCCCGTTGGTTCGCCCGGGGCGGCTCATCGACGCCCCGCACCGGCCGTCCCCAGACCGCCCCGGGCGACCTCGCCGGCCGTCTCCAACCCGTCCCGGGCGGCTTCGTCGGCGGCGTGGATCCGTTCGGCGAGCAGCCGCAGCGCCTCGACCACGGCGGCCGAGCGTACGTGGTCCCGCCCGCCGTCCAGGTCGAGCTGGCGGACCTCGACACCGCTCGGGCCGGCGACCGCGACGTAGACCAGGCCCACGGGCTTGCCGTCCTGCGGCTCCGGGCCGGCGACCCCGGTGGTGGCGAGCCCCCAGTCCGCGCCGCAGCGCCGCCGGCCGCCCTCGGCGAGCGCCGCCGCCACGTCCGGGTCGACCGGGCCGCGCTCGGCCAGCAGATCGGCCGGTACGCCAGCCAGCGTGGACTTCAGCTCGGTGGCGTAGACGACCAGCCCGCCCCGGTAGATCCCACTGACCCCGGCGATCTCCACGATCGACGCGGCCAGCAGCCCGCCGGTGAGCGACTCGACGGTGGCCACTGTCTCGTGGCGCTGCGACAGACTGTGCACGACACCCGCCGCCGCGCTACCCGTCGCGTTCTCGTCCCGCTCTTCCCGCCGCATGAGCTCGTCCTTCCCCACCCGCCGACCCCCAACCCTCCCGGCCGAACCCCGTCGATCATGAAGTTATCGCCCCGACACGCCGGCCCGGACGGCAATAACTTCATGATCACCGGGGGGTCAGGGGTGGTGGGGGCGGCGGAGGCGGAGGGCCTGGGTTATGTAGTCGAAGCCCGTCGCCACCGTGACCAGGACGGCGGCACCCATGATCCAGGGGCCGACGGCCACGAGGGCGGCCGGCATCGGCCAGAGGTACCAGGCGATGGCCAGGATCTGGAGCGCAGTCTTGATCTTGCCGCCGCGGCTGGCCGCGATCACCCCGTGCCGGATCACCCAGAACCGCAGCCCGGTGATGCCCAGCTCGCGGACGAGGATCAGCGCCGTCACCCACCAGGGCAGCCGGTCGTACCAGGAGAGCAGCACCAGGGCCGCGCCGGTGAGCGCCTTGTCGGCGATCGGGTCGGCCACCTTGCCGACCGAGGTGACCAGAGCGAACCGGCGGGCGATCCAGCCATCCACCAGGTCGGTCGCTGAGGCCACCGCGAAGATCAGGCAGGCCGCCATCCGCCAGCCCGCGTGGGTCATCCCCGACACGATCACGGACGCGGCGAAGACCGGCACCAGCACCAGCCGCAGCGCGGTCAGCGCGTTGGCCGCGTTGAGCACGGGCACCCGCGCGACCACCCGGGCCGGCGTCGACTCCGTCGCCCCGGTCACCGCCTCGCTCCGCTCGGGTCGCCATGGCGTTTCCGGCACCGCACCACCTGGCTCCCCCGCTTCGTCCGGGCCCGCCGTCACCGTGCCGCGCCGGGCGCCGCCGAGATCATCTCATCCGGCACCGCGAGCAGATCCACCCCTTCGGTGCCGGTCACCGTGGCCCGCACCAGGTCACCCGGGCGCAACGCGGCCAGGTCGACCCCGCCATCGGCAGGTGCGACCAGGGTGGTGGAACCGTCCACCTCCGGCGCCTGGTGCGCCGCCCGGCCCTCCACCACGCCGTCGACGATCGCGTCGACGAGCACCTCGACGGTCGAGCCGAGCCGGTCCTCGGCCCGCTGCGAGCAGAGCTCGTCGGCGAGCGCGCTGAGCCGGTCGTAGCGCCGCTTGATGGTCGCGGCGGAGACCTTGCCGGGCAGGCCGGCCGCCTCGGTGCCGTCCTCGTCGCTGTAGTCGAACATGCCGATCGCGTCGAGTCGGGCCTCGGTCAGGAACCGGGTCAGCTCGTCGATGTCGGCGCGGGTCTCGCCGGGGAAGCCCACGATGAAGTTGCTCCGCGCGCCCGCTTCCGGGGCCAGCGCGCGGGCACTGGCCAGCAGCTCCAGGAACCGGTCGGTGGAGCCGAAACGCCGCATCCGACGCAGCACCGGCTCGCTGGAGTGCTGGAACGACAGGTCGAAGTACGGGGCCACCCCCGGTGTGCCGGCGATCGCCTCGACCAGACCGGGCCGGGTCTCGGCCGGCTGGAGATAGCTCACCCGCACCCGGACGATGCCGGACACCGCGGCGAGCTGCGGCAGCAGCTTCTCCAACGCGCGGGGGTCGCCGAGGTCCTTGCCGTACGAGGTGGAGTTCTCGCTGACCAGCACCAGCTCCCGTACGCCGGTCTTGGCCAGCCATTCCGCCTCGGCGAGCAGCTCGTCCGGCGTACGCGAGACGAAGGCCCCACGGAACGCGGGAATGGCACAGAACGCGCAGCGCCGGTCGCAGCCGCTGGCGAGCTTCAGCGAGGCGACCGGGCCGGTGTCCAGTCGGCGGCGCAGCACCTGGCGCAGGTGCGCCGGGGTGTGCTCGTCGGTGTCGACGACGGTGCGCGCCACGGTGCCGTGCCCGGGCAGGGACACGGTGGCGCTCTGGCGCTGCACCGGGGTCAGCGGCAGCAGCTCGCGGCGGTCCCGGGGAGTGTGCGCGGTGATCTGCTCCCCGGCGACGACGGCGTTCAGCCGGGCCGCGATGTCCGGGTAGTCGTCGAAGCTCAGCACCGCCTGCGCCTCGGGCAGGCTGTCGGCCAGCTCCCGGCCGTAGCGCTCGGCCATGCAGCCGGCGGCCACCACCTTCGCGCCGGTGCCGGCGGCGGCGAGCAGGGTCTGGATGGAGTCCTGCTTGGCCTTCTCCACGAAACCGCAGGTGTTGACGACCACCACGTCGGCGCCCTCGCCGTCGGTGGTCACCTGCCAGCCGTCGGCGTGCAGGCGGGCGGCCAGCTCCTCCGAGTCGACCTCGTTGCGGGCACAGCCCAGGGTCAGCAAGGCGACGCGACGGCCGTCGGCGTTGTCGGAAGGAGAAGGAGAGGTGGCAGACACCATCCGAGGGTACCGGGCCGGCCGCGGAAGCCCGCGCACGCGGGCCGGGGTGGTCGTCCGGCACACACCCCGCGCGCCCTCGCCGGGCGCCGACCCGTCAGCGGGTCGCGGCGCCCACGCGGGTCAGCGCGTCGAGCAGGAAGACCTCCGTGCCGGCCAGGCCCGTGGAGCAGAAGACGGAGAGCTGGTCCGCCGTGGTCCGGCCGGGGACCGCGCCGGCCAGGATGCCGCCCAGGTCACGCAACCGTCCGGCGTACGGGGGCAGAGCCGCGAGCATCGGCGGCTGGTAGTCCGCCGCCTGGGCCGGCGAGTCGGTGACCAGCAGGTCGGCGACGTCCAGCAGGTCGATGCCGAACTCGCTGCGGTCGTGCTGCTTGAAACCCACCGCGTTGACGTGCGTGCCGGGGCTCACATCGGCGGCGCGCAGCACCGGGGTGGGGCTGGTGGTGGCGAGCACCACGATGTCCCGTCCGGTGACGGCCGCGCCCGGGTCGGCGACCGCGCGGGCCGGCACGCCCAGCTCGGCGCGCACCCGGGCGGCGAAGGCGTCCCGGCGCGCCGCCGAGCGGCTGTGCACCACCACCTCGCGCAGCGGACGGACGGCCGCCGCGGCCCACACCTGGGTCCACGCCTGCCGCCCGGAGCCGATCACGCCGAGGGTCGCCGCGTCCGGCCGGGCCAGCGCGTCGACCGCGACGCCACCCAGCCCACCGGTACGCCGGGAGCCCAGCTCCTCGCCGACGGCTACCGCCCGGACCGCGCCGGTGCGGGCGTCGTGCAGCACCACCAGCTGCTCGCCCTGCGGGTGGCCGAACGTGTCGTACGAGCGGTAGCCGTACCACTCGCCGACCAGGTGCCCGGCGGTGAGCACCATCCGTCCCCCGCCGAGCGGGGCGGCGGCCCGGGGTGGGGCGACCAGCCGCCCCTCGTACGCGGCCACCAGGGCGACGCGCATGGCGTCGACGGTGGTGGTGGCGTCCAGGACGGCGGCGATCTCGGGATCGGCATAGAGCAGGGCCATCTCGCCATACTGCAAGTTGAAGCGAGGTAGAGGTCAACGCGTGGTGGCGGGAGTCACCATCCCGGCCGCCGGGCCGGTGCTAGCGTCGGCCACGGTGGCCCCGGATGCCGGTGACCACTCCGGACGAGTGGTGGGCGTACCCGGTCAGGCCAAGACGCCCCACGTGACGACCCGACTCGTCCGGTGCGGCAGCCCGGGCGCTCCTTCGTGAGGTGGACGATGGCCTGGCTGGTGTTGGTGATCTCTGGACTGTTGGAGACGGTCTGGGCGATCGCCCTGGACCGCAGCGCCGGCTTCAGCCGGCTGCTCCCGTCGGCGGTGTTCGTGCTGGCCCTGGTGCTGAGCATGGGCGGGCTGGCGTACGCGCTGCGCGACATCCCGGTCGGCACCGGCTACGCGGTCTGGGTCGGCATCGGCGCGGTGGGGACGGCGCTGGTCGGGATGCTGGCGCTCGGCGAGTCGGCCAGCCTGCCCCGGGTCCTCTGCCTGCTGCTGGTGATCGCCGGCGTGGTCGGACTGAAGATCTTCCATTGAAGAGGTACGCGTGACCAATGTCCACGGTGGGTAGTTGATCGGTCTGGCACGACAGGCTCTCACACCGGAGGAAGACATGGCCGACGTCCCCACCACCGCCCGCCCGCGTAACAACGCCGCCCGCATCCTCACCATCGTGGGCTTCGTCTTCGCCGTGCTCGCCCTGTTGCTCAACCCGATCATCTTCGGTGTGCTCGGCGTGATCGCCGGCGTCGTCGGCGCCGTCCTGGGCGACAAGCCGCTGGGCTGGTACGCCGCCGCGGCCAGCGTCGTCGCCGCGATCATCAGCCTGGTGATCATCGGCGCGCTGATCAACAACTGAGCGTTCTGCTTGCACGGGCCCGCCGGCTTCCGGCGGGCCCGTCGCTGTCAGCGGGCCGGGCCGGCGCTGTCAGTCCACGTCGCCACGCAGGCCGGCCAGGACGTCCTCCAGCTCGTCCGGCTTGACCAGCACGTCGCGCGCCTTCGACCCCTCCGACGGCCCGACCACGCCCCGGGTCTCCATGAGGTCCATGAGACGGCCCGCCTTCGCGAAACCGACCCGCAGCTTGCGCTGGAGCATCGAGGTGGAGCCGAACTGCGAGGTGACCACCAGCTCCACCGCCTGCACCAGCAGGTCGAGGTCGTCGCCGATGTCCTCGTCGATCTTCTTCTTGTTCTCCTGGGCGGGAGCCAGCACGTCCGGGCGGAACTCGGGCTCGCGCTGGTCCTTGCAGAACTTCACCACGTCGGCGATCTCGCGCTCGGTGACCCAGGCACCCTGGATCCGGACCGGCTTCGAGGCGCCCATCGGCAGGAAGAGACCGTCACCGCGGCCGAGCAGCTTCTCCGCGCCGGGCTGGTCCAGGATGACCCGCGAGTCGGCGAGGGACGACGTGGCGAACGCCAGCCGGGACGGCACGTTCGCCTTGATCAGACCGGTCACCACGTCGACCGAGGGGCGCTGGGTGGCCAGCACCAGGTGGATGCCGGCGGCCCGGGCCAGCTGGGTGATCCGGACGACCGAGTCCTCCACGTCGCGCGGCGCGACCATCATCAGGTCCGCCAGCTCGTCCACGATCACCAACAGGTACGGGTACGGACGCATCTCCCGTTCGCTGCCCGGCGGAGCCTTGATCTCGCCGTTGCGGACCTTGCGGTTGAAGTCGTCGATGTGCCGGACCCCGTTGGCGGCGAGGTCGTCGTAGCGCATGTCCATCTCGCGGACCACCCAGTCCAGCGAGTCGGCCGCCTTCTTGGCGTTGGTCACGATCGGGGTGACCAGGTGCGGGATGCCCTCGTAGCCGGTCATCTCGACCCGCTTCGGGTCGATCAGCAGCAGCCGCACCTCGTCCGGGGTGGCCCGGGTGAGGACAGACACCAGCAGGGTGTTGAGGCAGCTGGAGTTGTGGGTGGGGATGCACGCGCGGCTGGCCAGGTACAGATGACTCGGACTGTCGACCTCGATGCACCGGACGGGCACCGAGGCGATTGGTCGTACATCCACGATGTAACGACGGGCAGTCGTGGAACGCCCGCCGACCACCTGGCGGCTCGCTTTGCGTGTCAGCCGGAAGACCTTGTCGGCCGGGGTGAAGTGAATTCGATAGAAGGTGGAGGACGACTCGCTCCGGCCCTTCACCCGCTTGGTCGTCATTGTCGCCCGGTAGCCGAGCCCGATGATCAGCTCTAGAGCATCCTGTGCCAGACGTTGGTTTGTGAGCCCCAGCTCGACTCCGCCCCGAGGGGAAATTGTTCCGTCCGTGTCCAACAGACCAGCCAGCAGAGCCCGCCGCTGCTCCTCCGAGGAGCGCAGGTAGCTGGCAGGAATGTGTTTCGTCCCGATCTCGCGGAACAAGTGCCGCAACGTCCGGTACTGCTCTCGGAGCGCAGAGTCTGGCTCGCGGCGGCCCGGCCGTGCAACCCTGGCCCGACCGCGAGCCGCCAGGCATACAGCGGAAAGGCCGACCCCGGCCTGCCGAGACGCCCGAACGAGGCTTACACCCTGAGCGAACAGATTCACAGCCTCGGCGATTCGCCCGTCCCGTTCTGGTTTGTTGGAGATCGTGTAATGCCTCCGGCTGGAGGGGCGTTTCGTCACCACGTACCCGTCCAGCCGAATGTTGTCCAGTAACTCATCCTCGTCGCAGGTGAAGGAGGCCGAGCCGGTCGTGCCATCACCCAGCCAACAACCCATCGTGTACGGAGCGATTGGTAGATCCTGCTCCGGATAGTCGAGTGGTCCACACACCGCAACCGCATGGTTGGCCCAGGACCCGCCACGCCCGACCACCCGCAGCGAAGCTGCGATCTCTTCGGTCGTCACTGGCCGGTCGTCGAAGCTGCGCCTCCGACCCGACCGGCCTGGATCAGCGACGAGTTCGTTCAACGCCTGATAAAGACGGTGGCGGGAATAGGCGGGAACTCGGCGGGCCACCTCGCGTCCGCCCCGCACATAGCTGGTCAGGGTATTGCCGAACTCCTTCGGCAGCCCACGCACCACCTTGTACAGCGCGTTCCGAAACTGCTGGCCGACATCGGAGACAACCTCGTCGGTCGATACCGAACGATCAGGCTCTGCCAACACCTCGTCGGTCTTTGTAGCCAGCCGGTGCCGATCATCCGCCGACCAGTAGGCCCCGTCCCTCCAACGATGGGTTCGCTGGGTCCGGCCAGCTCTGGTCGTCGTCTGCCATTGGTGCTGCGCGTCGGCGACAATCACCGTGCCGTCGGAGAACTCCACTTCGTAACAGGGGCGGTCGTACATCACTGGGGTGGCAGCGACGATGGTGCAGCTGCGGCCGTGTTCGTCGAAAACCTTCCCGCCAACCTGGAGGTCGCCCATCGTGGACCAGCCGTCGGGTGTCGGGATCGGCGTGTCCAGGGCCAGCGCCTTGCCCGCGCCGGTGGCCCCGGCGATGAGGATGTGCGGCATCTTGGCGAGGTTGGCCACCACGTAGCCGCCCTCGATGTCCTTACCGAGCGCCACCACCATCGGATGGTGGTCGCTGGTCGCCGCCCGCGAGCGCAGCACGTCGCCGAGCGCCACGTTTTCCGGGTCGGTATTCGGGATCTCCACGCCGACCGCGCTCTTGCCCGGGATCGGGCTGAGGATCCGTACGTCCGGCGACTTCACCGCATACGCGATGTTGCGGGAGAGCTGGGTGATCCGCTCGACCTTGACCCCGTGCCCCAGCTCCACCTCGTAGCGGGTGACAGTCGGGCCCCGGGTGAAGCCGGTGACCGCGGCGTCCACGTCGAACTGGTCGAAGACGCCGGTCAGCGCGGCGATCACCTCGTCGTTCGCCTTGCTGCGGGTCTTCGCGGCGGCACCGGCGCTGAGCATGTTCGCCGGGGGCAGGGTGTAGTCGCCGGACAGGCCGGTCAACGCGAGCTGCTCGGCGCGGGTGGGCGCGGGCGAGTGCTCCGGCGGCTCGGCCGGCTTGCGGCTGGCCGGCACCTTCGCCGGCGCCTTGCGCGGCAGGACCATGGTCTCCTGGAGGTCGGCGCCCTCCAGATCATCGAAGTCGTCCGGGTCGATCGGTGGCGGCATCCGCTTCGCCGGACGCTTGCGCGCGGGCCGCGCGACCGGCTCGTCGTCCTCCTCGGTGGCCTCCGGAGGCGCGATCAACCCTCCGGCGAGCAGGCCCAGCCGCTCGGGAATCTTGTTGATCGGCGTCGCGGTGACCACGAGCAGGCCGAAGAGCAACAGCAGGACCAGCAACGGTACGGCCACCCACGCGGTGACCGCCCGCTCCAGCAACCCGCCCACGCCGGCGCCGACCAGGCCACCGGCGTAGTCACGCTGCACGGTGTTTGTCGGGTCCTGACCGATCTGGAGCAGCGCGGCGGTCGACACCAGCAGCGAGCCCCACCCGATCAACCCGCGGCCCCGGTGCTCCGGATCGGCCGGCTGGCGCATGAGCCGCCACGCCCCGATCATCAGCAGCACCGGAACCACCACGGAGATCGCGCCCAGGAACAGCCGGATCGTGTCGGCCAGCCGCGCGCCCACCGGACCCGCCCCGGAGAACCAGAGCGCGACGGCGGTGAGCAGGGCCAGCCCGAACAGCAGCAGCCCGCCGCCGTCGCGACGGTGCTCGGGGTCGAGGTCGCGGGCGGAGGCGGCCTGCCGGCCGGCGGCCCGCACCGCCCAGCCCATCCCGTGCGCCAACCCCATCCACAGTGCACCGATCGCGCGGCCAACGTAGACGGCCGGCCCCGGGCGGGCGGGTGTGGTGCGCCGCCGTACCGGCGCCCGGGTCTTCTTCGCCGGTTGACGGGCACGGCTGTTGGTGCCACCGCGCGGCGACGCGCCGCGTCGCCGGCTCGCCTGAGAGGTACGGCCCGCCATAGAGTCACGGTAACGGTGGGGCCGGGCAGATCGCCGCTTTTCCGGGTCGTGTCCGCGCGTCGCAGCACTGACCCCGCCGCCGGTCGTGATATCCGCCTCAGAAGGGATGCCCGATGGCGTCGCCGAGACTCGAGGACGATCCGCTGGCCGGGCACCCCGGTAGGTTGCGCCCGTTGACCGACGAGCTGGTCGCCGCGGTGCTCGCCGCGCGCGGCCGGCCGGTCGGCCGCGCCGTGAACGGTGACCTCGTGGGTCGCTTCGACGACAACCTGATCTGGTTCCTGCGTCTCGGGGTGGACGGCGAGTTGCTCCAGGTCCGCACCATGGTCGCGCCCGCTTTCGGGATCGAGCAGGTGCCCGCCCTGTACGCCTTCTGCAACGCCTGGAACCACGACCGGCTCTGGCCGAAGGCGTTCGTGCACGTCGACGACGGCGGTCAGGCCCGGATCTACGGTGAGGTGATCACCGACCTGGAGCGCGGGGTCACACCGCACCAGCTCGACCAACTGCTCGACTGTGGCATCACGGCCGGCTGCCAGCTCGCCGTCGCCGTCGGCCGGCTGCCCGGCGCGGTGTCGGCGTGACCGGGCGGGAGGAGGCGGCGGGCAGCCGCACCGACCGGGCGGACGGCCCCTCCGATGGCCGGGTCGCAGGTCAGCGCGTCCTGGCGCTGGTGGCCGCGCTCGCCGACGCCCGGGACCTGCCCGACGGGCCCGGTCGGCTGGTCGCCCTGGAACGGGTCGCCGAACGGGCCGACGCCGCCGGGGACGTCCGGTCCGCGGTGGACGCCCGGTTCGCCCTGATCGAGGCGTACCTGCTGCACGGCGAGCGGTGGCGGCTGGTCGAGCCGTTGCGACGCTGCCGGGCCGCCGCCGACCGGTGGCCCGCGCTGCTCACCGACGCCGAGGCTGAGCTGCTGGCGCGCTACCAGCGCTACGCGGTGGAGGCGCTGCTCGGCACGCCTCGGGTCGGGCTGGACCAGACCCGACTCCTGCTGGACGACCTGGCCCACCGGGTGGGGGCGGACGGGCCCGACGCGCCGACCGTCGCCGAGCTGCGCTGCCGGATCGCCGACCACCTCGGCGACGAACCCACCGCCCGCCGCTTCTTCCAGGGGTGGGCGGGCACGCGTCCCGGCCCGGCCGGTGGATGCCCCGGCTGCGCCCCGGCCCGACGCGCGGAACTGCTCGCCGGCTGGGGCGAGTGGCAGGCCGCACGCAGCGAGCTGCGGGCGTACGACGGCGACGCTCAGGAGTGCACCGACCAGCCCGAGCGGGCGCTGGTCGCCGATCTGCTGCCGCTGTTGCGGCTCGGCGAACCAGAGCAGGCAGCGGCGGCGCACGTGCGGGCGTACCGGCGACACCGGCGCGAGCGCTCCGCCTTTCCGTACCTCGCCACGCATTTGCGGTTCTGCGCGCTCGGCGGGCACCTGGAACGCGGGCTGACCGTCCTGACCGAGCAGCTGCCCCGACTGGACCGGCCCACCGACGACCTCGCCGCGATGGAGTTCGCCGCCGCCGGGGCGCTGGTCTGCGGGCTGGCCGAGGAGGCGGGGCTGGGTGACCGGACGGTGCACCGCCCGGCGTACGTCGATCGCCCGGCCACCGAACTGGAGGTGGGCACCCTGGGCGCGCTGCTGCTCGGCCTCGCCACCGACCTGGCGGGCAGCTTCGACGCCCGCAACGGCACCGGTCACCAGTCCGGCCGGATGGCGGCCTGGCTGGCCGAGCGCCCATCCGCGACGGCAGCGCCGCTGCCCGCCGACGACGAGGCCGCCGACGAGGTTGGCGACGAGGCCGGCGCGCACGAGGCCGGCGCGCACGAGGCCGGCGCGCACGAGCCCGGGGCGGACGAGGCCGGCGCGGAGGCGGACTCCGAGCGGGAGGTGATGGCGCTCACCACCGACATGATCACCTCGACGCTGGACAGGCGCGGCGACCGGTACCTGGTCGACGACGGCGGCACCGTGGTCGGCCGGTGGGGTGCGGCCGTGATCCAGTTCCGTCGGGCCGGCGAACGCGGCGAGGTGTTGCACACCCGGGCGATGGCCGCCCGCCGGCTGCCGACCGCGCGCCGCGCCGAGGCGTACGCCTTCTGCAACGCCTGGAACCACGACCGGCTGCTGCCCAAGGCGTACGCGCACGATCTCGACACGGAGATCGTGCTCGCCGGGGACGTGGCGACAGACCTGACCCACGGGGTGGCGCCGGCGCAACTGCTGGTGCTGGTGGACGCCGCGATCGCCACCGGCGTCGCGTACGCCGAAGCGGTGGCCGACCTGCCCTGACCGCCCGGCGGCCGACACGGCGACGCCGGCCCACCCGCAACGGGTGGACCGGCGTCAGCGCGACGTGCTCAGACCTCGACGACGGTGGGCACGATCATCGGTCGACGACGGTACTTGTCGTTGACCCACCGCCCCACGGTCCGCCGGACGATCTGCTGGAGCTGGTGCGGGTCGGTGATGCCGTCCGCGGCGGCCCGGTTGAGCGCCTCGGTGACCAGCGGCACCACCGGGTTGAACGCCTCCGGGTCCTCGGAGAAGCCCTTCGCGGACAGCGTCGGGCCGGCGACCACCTTGCCGGTGACCGAGTCGACGACCACTGTGGTGGCGATGAAACCGCCGTCGCCGAGGATCCGCCGTTCGGTGAGCAGCGACTCGCTGACGTCGCCGACGGCGAGACCGTCGACGTAGACGTACCGGCTCTTCACGTGCCCGACGAGGCTGGCCCGGCCCTCGACGAGGTCGACCACGTCGCCGTCCTCGCAGATCACGACCCGGTCGGCGGCGACCCCCGACTCGATGCCGAGGCGGGCGTGCGCGCGCAGGTGACGCCACTCGCCGTGCACCGGCATCAGGTTGCTGGGCCGAACCACGTTGAGCAGGTAGAGCAGTTCGCCGGCCGGGGCGTGCCCGGAGACGTGCACCTTCGCCACGTCCTTGTGCACGACGACCGCGCCGGCCCGGGCGAGCCGGTTGATGACCCGGTAGACCGAGGTCTCGTTGCCCGGCACCAGCGACGACGCCAGCACGACTGTGTCGCCGGGCGCGATGGTGATGTGCCGGTGGTCGCCGCTGGCCATCCGGCCCAGCGCGCTCATCGGCTCGCCCTGCGAACCGGTGGACATCAGCACGATCTGCTCGGGAGGCAGCGTGGTCGCCTCCTCGATCCCGATGACCAGGCCGGCCGGGATGTTGAGCAGGCCGAGGTCCCGGGCGATGCCCATGTTGCGGACCATGGACCGACCGATCAGCGCGACCTTGCGGCCGTGCTCCGCGGCGGAGTCGAAGACCTGCTGCACCCGGTGCACGTGCGAGGCGAACGAGGCCACGATGATCCGGCCCTTGGCCTTCGCGAAGATCGAGTCGAGCACCGGCCCGATCTCCCGCTCCGGGGTGACGAAGCCGGGGATCTCCGCGTTGGTGGAGTCGGACAGCAGCAGATCGACGCCCTCGGCGCCGAGCCGTGCGAAGCCGGCCAGGTCGGTGATCCGGCCGTCCAGCGGGAGCTGGTCCATCTTGAAGTCGCCGGTGTGCAGCACCAGGCCGGCCGGGGTGCGGATGGCCACGGCGAGCGCGTCGGGGATGGAGTGGTTGACCGCGAAGAACTCGCACTCGAACGGGCCGAGCCGCTCGCGGCCGCCCTCCCGCACGGTCAGCGTGTAGGGCTGGATGCGCCGCTCGGCCAGCTTCGCCTCGACCAGGGCGAGGGTGAACTGCGAGCCGACCAGCGGGATGTCGGGCTTGTGGGCGAGCAGGTACGGCACCGCGCCGATGTGGTCCTCGTGGCCGTGGGTCAGCACGATCGCCTGGACGTCGGCCAGCCGGTCCAGGATCGGGCCGAAGTCGGGCAGGATCAGGTCCACGCCCGGCTGTTCGACGTCGGGGAAGAGCACCCCGCAGTCGACGATCAGCAGTTTGCCGTCGTACTCGAAGACGGTCATGTTCCGACCGATGGCGCCGAGCCCGCCGAGCGGGATGATCCGCAGGCCACCTTCCGGCAGCGGCGGGGGCAGTTCCGCCTCGATGTGCGCCTCGGTCACGCGTCCACCTCATTCTGCGACGCCATCACTCGGCGCCCATCGTGTCGTTCGATCATTCGGGCAGCTCCAGGCCCGCTGCCGCGAAGTCCGCGCGCAGCTGGGCGATCTCGTCGTCGGTGGCGTCCACGAGCGGGGGTCGCACCGGGCCGGCCGGCAGGCCCAGCGACGCCAGGCCCGCCTTCACCAGGATGGTGCCCTGCGTGCGGAAGATGCCGGTGAACAGCGGCAGCAGCCGCCGGTGCAGGGCAAGCGCGGCCGGCATGTCCCCCGCGTCGTACGCCTCGATCATCTGTGCGGTCAGCGCCCCGGTGAAGTGCGTCGAGGTGCCGACCACGCCCACGCAGCCGACGGCCAGCGCCGGCAGGGTGAGCGCGTCCTCGCCGCTGTAGAAGGCGAGGCCGGTCCGGCTGGTCACCCAGCTGGTGGCGGTCAGGTCGCCCTTGGCGTCCTTGACCGCGACGATCCGCGCGTGGTCGGCGAGCCGGACCAGTGTCTCGGTGTCAATCGGCACGCCGGAGCGGTGCGGGATGTCGTACAGCATCACCGGCAGTCCGCTGGCGTCGGCCACCGCGGTGAAGTGCCGCAGCAGACCGCTCTGCGGCGGCTTGTTGTAGTACGGGGTGACCACGAGCAGGCCGTGCGCGCCGGCCTTCTCGGCGGCGGCGGCCAGCTCGATGGTGTGCCGAGTGTCGTTGGTACCCACCCCGGCGACGACCCTGACTCGGTCACCGACGGCCTCCACCACGGCCCGGATCAGGCGTTCCTTCTCCGCGTCGGTGGTGGTCGGCGACTCACCGGTGGTGCCGTTGACCACCAGCGCGTCGTTGCCCTGCTCGTCGACCAGGTGGCTCGCCAGTCGGGCGGCGCCGTCGAGGTCGAGCGAGCCGTCGGGGGTGAACGGGCTCACCATGGCCGTGAGCACCCGGCCGAAGGGGCGGGACGCCGGTTGGGCCGCGGCGTCGGGGTGGTCGTGCGTCATACCCTCCAACCTAGCGGACGACCAGCCGGAGCCTGCCGGGGAAGGGCTCAGGACGCCTCGTGCGGGCTGGCCGCCACCTCGGTGCCGTCCGGCAGCGTCGAGATCACGAAGTCGGCGAAGACGTTCGGTGCGACTCCCTGGAGCTGGCGCAGGCACTCCACAGCCAGCTCACGGATCTCCACGTCGGCGTGCTCGGTGGCCCGCATGGCGACGAAGTGCCGCCACGCCCGGTAGTTGCCGGTGACCACGATCCGGGTCTCGGTGGCGTTCGGCAGCACCGCGCGGGCCGCCTGCCGGGCCTGCTTGCGGCGCAGCGTCGGGTTGGGCTCGTCGGAGAAGCGCTGCTCAAGACCCTCCAGCAGCTCGGTGTACGCCCGCACGCTCGCCTCGGCGGCCTCGGTGAACTTCTTGTGCAGCTCGGGGTCGTCGGCGATGACCGCCGGCTCGACCATGGCCGCGTCCCGCTCGGGGACGTAGCGCTGGGAGAGCTGGGAGTACGAGAAGTGCCGGTGCCGGATCAACTCGTGGGTGAAGGAGCGGGACACCCCGGTGAAGTAGAAGGTGACCGAGCCGTGCTCCAGCACGCTGAGGTGCCCGACCTCGAGGATGTGCGCGAGGTAGCCGGCGTTCGTGGCGGTCGCCGGGTTCGGCTTCTTCCACGACTGGTAGCAGGCCCGCCCGGCGAACTCGGCGAGCGCCTGGCCGCCCTCGGCGTCGGTCGACCACGGCACGTCGTCCGGGGCCGCGAACTGGGTCCACGCGATCAACTTGACCTGGGGCTGCACCATCTCCGGCATTCCTGGGACTGTAGTGGCGGGGCGCCTTGCGACCCAAGTCGGGCTCGCGGTGTGGAAGCCGCCAACCGCAGCCGAATCACCGGTGCTCGCGGACGCGCCGGCGCCCGGAGGTGTCCAAGATCTCTACGCGCGGATCCGGTGGCTCGCGGGTCTCGCACACCCCCGGTTCCCTGTAGAGCTGCCCCAGAAGTGGGGCAGGCGGCACGACGCCGGGCGCACCACCGCCACGCCCCATATCCGGGGCAGCTCTACAGGACGCGCAGGACCTCACGGCCCGCCCGAGGAAGGCCGAGGAAGGCCGATCCACGGCACGCCGGGCCGGGGCTGGCAGGCCTCAGACGTAGAGCGAGGTGAACGGCGCCCAGGGCAGGTTGCGCAGCACCGAGAAGGCCAGCCACACGCCCAGGAACCCGACGATGACCTTCGAGCTGATCCGCAGCTCCGGCAGCCGCCAACCGAACGCCTGATGGCCCGCCCAGGCGACGAAGAGGTACGCCAGGAAGGGCAGCGCGAAGACGAACAGGAAGTGGTGTCGGGCGGCGGCCGGCAGGTCGCCGTGCAGCACGTACCAGAGCGCGCGGGTGCCGCCGCAGCCCGGGCAGTCCAGCCCCGTGGTCAGCTTGAGCAGGCAGGTCGGCGCGGCGTCCGGGTCGGCGTGGGCCGGGTTGCTCAGCAGCGCGTAGGCCATGCCGAGGCCGACGCACCCGACCGCGGCCAGCGGCGCCGCCCAGCGCGGTGACCGCTCGTAGAGCCACAGAACGCCCCGGGTGAGCCGGTCGGGCTCGGGCGCCGGGTAGCCGTAGCCATCCGGCGGGCTCGCCGGCCAGCTCGCACCGGGGGCGGGCTGCGGCTGGTCGACCGGTCCGGGAACGCTCGTCACGCGCTCACGGTACACCGGACACGCCGGCCAACGCGGCGGTGAGCGGACCGGCCAGGTCGCCGGCCGCGGGCGGCGCCACCGCGTCCAACCCGAGCCAGCCGGCGAGCCGGTACAGCTCGGCGGCGAGCGCCACGGCGGTCTCCCCCGGGTCGGCGCCGGGCTCGACCCAGGCGGCCGGAACGAGCAGCACCCCGGCCTTGCGGTCGGCCTTCAGGTCGACCCGGGCGGTGAACCGGTCGCCCTGCAGGAACGGCAGCACGTAGTAGCCGTACACCCGCTGTGGCGCCGGGACGTAGATCTCGATCCGGTAGCTGAAGTCGAACAGCCGCTCGGTGCGGGCACGTTCCCAGACCAGCGGGTCGAACGGGCTGACCAGCGTGTTGCCCCGAATCCACCGGGGCAGCCGGGCGGACGCGTGCAGCCAGGCCGGCTGTCGCCAGCCCGCCACGGTGACCGGCACCAGCTCGCCGGCCTCGGCCAGCTCCGCGACGGCCTGCCGGGCGCCGGCCAGTGGCAGCCGAAAGTAGTCGCGCAGCTCCGGTTCGGCGGCCACCCCGAGCGACCGCGCCGCCAGGGCCACCAGAGCGCGGTACGCCTCGGCGTCGGTCGGGGTGGGCGCGGCCAGCACGGCCGGCGGGAGCACCCGCTCGGGCAGGTCGTAGCGGCGGGCGAAGGACGTGCTGCGCTCGGCGGCGGTCACCTCGCCGGCCCAGAACAGGAACTCCAGCGCCCGCTTCACCGCCGACCAGTTCCACCCCCAGTTGCCGGTCTCCCGGGGCGCGTCGTGCTCGATCTCGGCGGCGGTCAACGGACCCCGCGCGGCCACCTCGGCCCGGACCCAGGCGACCAGCTCCGGCTGCTCCTGTGCGATGCGCCGCATGCCACCCCAGGATTCGCTGTGCGCGCGGGCCATTCGCCAGCGCAGCAGCGGGTGCAGCCCGACCGGCACGAGGGACGCCTCATGGCCCCAGTATTCGAACAGCTCGCGGGGGCGGCGGTAGGCGGCCTGGTCGAGCAGCGCGGTGGGGTACGGACCGAGCCGGCTGTAGAGCGGCAGGTAGTGCGCACGTTGCAGCACGTTGACCGAGTCCATCTGGATCAACCCGACCCGGTCGAGGACCCGGCGCAGATGTCGACGCGTGGGCACCCCGACCGGCGGCGGGTCGGCGAAACCCTGGGCGGCGAGTGCCACCCGGCGGGCCTGGGCGAGTGAGAGTGCTTCCGGTGCGGCCATCGTCGGCGACGATAAATCATCGGTACGACGCCGGTGCGGGAAGCTGGACTCCGACGGCTACGGGGGCATAGAACGGTGCAATGCTGACCATCCGCCGGGAGGAGCCCGACGACGCCGAGGCGGTCGCCCGGGTGCACGTGCACGGCTGGCAGGCGGGTTACGCCGGCTTCATGCCGGACGAGGTGCTCGGACGGCTCAACGTGGGGGCCTGGGCGCAGCGCCGTCGTGACCTGGGCACCGCCGACCCGGAGCACCCGTTCAGCACCCTGCTCGGCGAGGTGGACGGGCTGGTCGTCGGCTTCACCACGTTCGGGCCGTACCGCCGCAACCAGGACCGCGACGATCTGGACCCGACGGTCGGCGAGGTGCTGGCGCTCTACGTCGAGCCGGAGTTCTGGGGCGACGGGATGGCCGCCGAACTGCTCGCCGCCGCCCGCGCCGGGCTCAGCGAACGGGGCTGGACCGGCTACCGGCTGTGGGTGCTGGCGGACAACCGGCGGGCCCGCCGGTTCTACGAACGGGCGGGGCTGTCACCGGACGGTGAACGGTCGACCTACCAGGTGCCGCTCGCCGGCGGGCGCGGGCCGGTCGGACTGGTCGAGCTGCGGTACGCCGGACGCCTCGACGACTGACCTGCCCGGTGTCAGCCACCGGCGGACCGGCAGGAGGGCCAGCAGGGCCAGGCTGATCCAGACGTACGCGTTGCTGCCGACGAAGCCGTCGGCGCCGGTGAAGTCCTTCTCCCAGAACCAGACGGTCCGGCTGATCAGCAGCACGTACCCGATGGTCGCGGCGGCCAGCAGGACGCGCCGTCGACGTCCGGCCGGCGCGGCCATCGCGTTGTCGACCAGCAGGATCAGCCCGGGCAGCAGCCAGACCAGGTGGTGCACCCAGGTGACCGGGCTGACCAGGCACATCACCGCGCCGGTCAGGGCCAGGCCGGTCGCCTCGTCACCGGCGGCGACGGCGACCCGGGACCGCCAGGCCCAGAGCGCCAGGGCGCCGAGCACCAGCAGCAGCCACAGCAGGGTGCTCGGGTGCTGCGGGTCGAGCCGGGCGACCACCCCGCGCAGCGACTGGTTGGAGACGAACGCCAGCTCCCCGACCCGCCCGGTGTTCCACAGCGCCTCGGTCCAGAACTCCCGGGAGGCGTCCGGAAAGAGCGCGCCGGCCAGCAACGTCACCCCGGCGGCCGCGCCACTGGCGGTGAGCGCCGCCCGCCACCGCCCGGTGACCAGCAGATAGACGATGAAGATGCCCGGGGTCAGCTTGATCGCGGTGGCCAGGCCGATGCCCACCCCGGCCCACCGGTCGCCGACCGGCAGCAGCCGCAGCAGGTCCACCGCCACCAGGAACAGCAGCAGTGTGTTCACCTGGCCGAAGTTGACCGTCTCCCGCATCGGCTCGAAGGCGGCGGCCAGGCAGAGCGCGACGGCGAGGGCGAACCAGGGAGTCCACCCGGCCCGGCGGGCGATCGGGTCGACCAGCCACCAGATCAGCACCGTCGTGGTGACCACACTGGCGAGTACGCTCACCACGATCGCGGCCGACCACGGCAGGTACGCCATCGGCAGCATGACCAGCGCCGCGAACGGCGGGTACGTGAAGCCGTACTGGGTCCCCGGTTTGAGGTAGTCGTAGATCTCCCCGCCGTCGTGCACCCACCACGTCAACGCGCCGTAGTAGACCTTGAGGTCGAAGAAACCGTGCCGGACGGCCGCGACGGCGAGGAACGCGGTGACCGCCGCGGCGAGCACCACCACCCCGACGACCTGCGCGGTCGTCCTGTTGGCACCCTGCGCCACCGTCGCCTCCCTCGCCCTGCGTAGGCTTCCGTCCCATGGCTCTCGGGTACGTCCGCCCGGCGCGTCCCGAGGACGCCGGCGAGATCGCACGCATCCAGCTCGCGACCTGGCGGGTCGCGTACCGCCGCATTCTGCCTCGGCATGTGCTCGACAACCTGGACGAGGCGTTCCTCGCCCGGCGGTGGAGCGCCGCGGTGCTGGAGCCGCCCTCGGGCGCGCACCGGGTGCTGGTCGCCGTCGAACAGGCCGAGCAATCGTATCTGGTGGGGTTCGCCGCCTCCGGCCCGGCCGACGGCGAGGCGCTCGCCCCGGGTGAGCCGGCCGACGCGCTCGGCCCGGACGTGGCGGCGGTGACCGACCTGCTGGTGGAGCCGCGCTGGGGCCGGCGCGGGCACGGCAGTCGGCTGCTCGCCGCGACCGTCGACCTGTGGCGGTCCGACGGCATGAGTCGGGCGGTGGCCTGGGCGTTCGACGGTGACGAGGCGACCCGGAAGTTCCTCACCAGCACCGGTTGGGAGCCCGACGGCGCGGCCCGGGCGCTGGACGTCGACGACATGCTGGTGCCTCAGGTGCGCCTGCACGTGGCCGTGCCGACCGAGAAGGTTCCGGCCGAGTGACCGGTGCGGCGGCCCGGGGCCGCCGCACCGGTACGGTCAACCCTTGTCCGCGCCGTCGCTGGCGTCGCGGACGAAGTAGCGCTGGAACACCACGAAGATGATCGCCACCGGGATGGTGGCGAGCAGCGCCGCGCCCAGCTTGAGCGGGTACTGGGTGCCGCTGCCCAGCGAGCCGCTGACCAGGTCGGCGAGGCCGCGCGGCAGGGTGAACAGGTCCGGGTCCTGCACCGACACGAGGCTGTGCGGGAACTCGTTCCAGGAACCCTGGAACGACAGGATGGTCAGGGTGATCAGCGCTGGCTTCGCCATCGGCAGCACCACCGACCAGAAGGTGCGGAAGATGCTCGCCCCGTCGATGCGGGCGGCCTCCTCCACGCTCACCGGGATCGACTCGAAGAACTGCTTCATGATGAACACGCCCGCCGCGTCGGCCAGCAGCGGCACCACCAGGCCGGCGTAGCTGTTGTAGAGGCCGAGCTGGTTGAGCACCAGGAACTTCGGGATCAGCAGCACCACGCCGGGCACCGCCATCACCGCGATGACGGCGGCGAACAGCCCGCCGCGACCCCGGAATCGCAGCCGGGCCAACGCGTACCCGGCGAGCGAGTCGAAGAACACCCGGCCGAGGGTCACCAGCACGGTGACCAGCAGCGAGTTGCCCAGCCAGAGCGGAAAGTTGGTGCCGGCGAAGATCCGGTCGAAGCCGGCGAGGCTGAGCGGGTCCGGAATCGGCGAGAGCGGGTTCGCCGCCGCGTCGGGCTCGGTCTTGAGCGAGCTCGCGATCTGGATGACGAACGGGTAGAGGAACACCAGCCCGAAGAAGACCAGCGTGGCGTACCCCAGAAAGCGGGTGACCAGGGTGCGGGCCGCGCGCTGGTCGCCGCGCGTGGGCGCCGCCGCCGGGCGGTCGGTCAGCACGGCCATGTCAGGACCTCTCCGGTACGCGTCGACGCCGCCAGCCGCGGCGCGGCCGGTCGGTGTCCCGCTCGGCGAGCGCCCGACGCTGGATCAGCGTGAGCACGATGATGATCAGGAACAGCACGAACGAGATCGCCGCGCCGGAGCCGTAGTCGAAGTCCCGGAACGCGGTCCGGTACGACAGGTACGCCGGGGTGACGGTGGTCTTGGCCGGGTCGCCCTGGCTCATGACGTACACCTGGTCGAAGACCTGCCAGGAGCCGATCATGCCGAGGGTGAGCACCAGGAAGGTGGTCGGCCTGATCATCGGCAGGGTGACGTAGCGGAACCGCTGCCAGCGGGAGGCTCCGTCGAGCGTGCTGGCCTCGTCCAGCGTCACCGGCACGTTCTGCAGGCCGGCCAGGAACATCAGCATGAACGTGCCGGAGGTGGTCCAGATGACCAACGTGATGATCGAGATCATCGCCACGCTGGGGCCGGCCAGCCAGTCCCACCAGCTCAGCCCGAACGGGCCGCCGTCGGTGAGCGCCGCCGGGGGCGAGTCGACGCCGACCGCGCCGAAGAGCAGGTGCAGCACACCCCGGGAGTCGGCGAACCACTCCGGGCCGTCGATCCCGAGGAAGCCGAGCAGCGCGTTCACCGCGCCGGAGTTGGCGAAGAGGAACAGGAACACCACGCTGATCGCGACCGAGCTGGTGACCGAGGGAAAGTAGAACGCGCTGCGGAAGAAGCTCTTGCCCTTGAGCATCCGGTTGTTGACCACCAGCGCCAGCCCGAGCGCGAGCACGGTCTGCGCCGGCACCACGATCGCCACGTAGTAGATGTTGTTGCGGATGCTGGTCATGAAGTCGCGGCGGGGCAGCCCGTCCTCGGTGAACAACTGGGTGTAGTTGTGCGCGCCGACGAACGGGACGTCGCCGGTGAACGGGCTGCCCTGCCCGTTCCAGTCGGTCAGGCTGACCCAGAGCGCCATCAGGATCGGCAGCAGCAGGAACAGCCCCAGGATGACGATCACCGGTGCGACGAAGAGCCAGCCGGCGAGGTTCTCGTTGCCGCGGACGCCACCCCGCCGTCGCCGGGGGCTCGTCCCGGGCGCGGTGGCCACGGCGGTCAGTGTCTCGGTTGCCATCTCCCCTCCCTCCCTCTCTCGGGCCCTTCCGGGCCGGAGGTGCGGACGGGGGCCCCGCTCGCTGTCGGGACCCCCGCCGTCACCTCAGCTGCCGCCGAGCGCCGCCTTGGCGTTCTTGTCGAAGTTCTGCAGCACGGTCTTCGGGTCGCCGTTGGCCAGGCTCTGCAGACCGGTGTCCAGGTCCTTGAGGACGCTGTCCATCTTCGGCGCGTTCACCGGGCCCTGGGCGTACGCGACGCCGTCGATGAACGGCTTGTCCTCAGGATTGGCGGCCGTGTACTGGTCGCGCACCGACTGCCGCGACGGCATGACACCGACCGCCTTCGCGAACGTCAGCTGCTGCTCACCGCTGGTCATCGCCTCGACGAACTTGATGGCCTGGTCCTTGTACTTGCTCTTCGCCGCGATGCCCCAGCACTGGGTGAAGGAGAGCGTGCCCTGCCCCTTCGGGCCGGCCGGCAGCGCCACCACCTTGTACTTCACGTTCGGGAAGTCGTTCTGCAGCGCGCCCTTGATCCAGTTGCCCTCGATGGTCATCACGGCCTTGCCCTTGCCGAACGCCTCACCGGACCAGCCCGAGTCGAGCTGCTTCGGGTACTTGGCCAGGCCCGAGGTGAGCAGGGACTTGACGTACTGGAGGGCGGCCAGGTTCTCCGGGGTGTCGGCGGTCGGCTGCTTGCCGTCCTTGCTCAGCAGCCAGCCGCCGTTCTGCACCAGGAAGGCGCCAATCCGGTCCCGGGTGTCGCCGAGCGCCAGGGCGACCTGCCCCTTCGCCTTGATCTTCTGGGCGGTCGCGGTGAGCTGGTCCCAGGTGGTCGGCACGTCGGCGTCGGTCAGTCCGGCCTTCGCCCACAGGTCCGTGTTGATCTGCAGGGCCAGGGTGGAGAAGTCCTTGGGCGCGCAGTAGAGCTTGCCGTCGTACGAGAACGTGGTGCGCAGGCTCTCGTAGAAGTCGTCCGGGTTGGAGATCTTGTCGCCGTACGGCTCCAGCGCGCCGACGCTCGCGTAGTCGGCGAAGCGGGCCGCGTCGACGTAGAAGACGTCCGGCGGGGTGCCGCCGGCGAGGCCCTGGCCGAGCTGCTGGGTGAGGTCCTGCGCCGGGGTGACCGTGGCGGTGTTGCCGGAGCCGCTGGCCCACTTCGCCGCGGCGTCCTGCACGGCCTTGGTCTCGGCTTCGCCGGAGGATCCGATCAGGATCTGCAGGCTGGCCGGTCCGCTGGACTGGGCGGCGTCGCCGGACGAGTCGTCGAAGCCGCTGCCGCAGGCCGCGGAACCGAGAAGGGCGACGGCGGCGAGGCCGGCCACCGCCGCCCGGGTGAGGTTTCGAGGTGCCATGGGGTTCTCTCCTGGTGGGGGATGGGACTACGCGGTGTGCCGAAGCGCCAGCGAGGGCTGGAGCAGCACGTGGGTGGGGGTCTCGTGGTTGCCGTCGAGGACCCCGGTGAGCAGGTCCACGCAGCGGGCGGCGGCCTCGCCGAGCGGTTGGCTGACGCTGGTCAGCCCCACCGCGGCTGCGACCGGCGTGTCGTCGAAGCCGATCACCGACACCGGCGGGTCGGTGCCCCGGATCGCCTGCAGCGCGCCGAGGGCGAGCGAGTCGCTGGCGCAGAGCACGGCGGTCGGCGCCTCGGCGGCGAGCAGGTCCCGAGTGAGCCGTTCGCCCTCGGCGATGCCGTCCTCGGTCTCGCGGTGCAGCCCGGTCGGGTCGACACCGGCGGCGCGCAGCGCGTCGTGCCAGCCGGCCCGCCGGTCGTCGCCGACACCGGACCCGAGGGGCCAGCCGATGAACGCGATCCGCCGGTGCCCGGCGTCGAGCAGATGCCGGGTGGCGGCGGCGGTGCCGGCGGCGCCGTCCACGTCGACCCAGGGGTGCGCGTCGAGCGCGTCCCACGGGCGGCCGAAGGTCACGAACGGCACGTCCCGGTCGGCGAGCCAGGCGGTACGCGGGTCGCCGTACTTGGTGCCGACGAGCACGAACGCGTCCAGCTCGTACGTGCCGAGCAGGTCGTCGTAGGTGGCGATCTCCCGCTCGTCGTCGGTGGCGGTGTAGAGCAGCACCCGGTAGCCGGCGGCGTCGGCGGTCTCGGTGAGGCCGTGCAGGAAGCGGTCGAGAACGGAGCCGTTGATGCCGTCGCGGGTCGGTTCGATCCGGGCGGCGATGAGGCGGGACCGGCCGGTGCGCATCTGTCTGGCCGCCTGGTTGGCCCGGTAGCCGAGCGCGCTGATCGCGTCCTCGACCCGCTGGCGGGTCTCCTGCCGCACGATGTGCGGCGCGTTGAGCACGTTGGAGACCGTCTGCCGGCTTACTCGGGCGTGCCGGGCCACCGTCGCAATGGTTACCTTCTCGGGCACTTAATCCCTCTCGCCGTCTTGAACGATCCAATTCGGATAGTGCAGGATTAGATCGTTCAAGTTTCTGGAATGTTTCGCACTTTGCACCGCCAGGGGCGCGTTGTCAAGATGTCCGCCCCGCCCCCCGAGATCTGGAGCCGCGCCGTGATCGAACGCCAGCTGCAACCCCTCCTGCACGAGTTGGTTCCGGTGGTGCTCGCCCCGACCAGTGCGCTGGGGGACGCGACCGGGCAGATCCGCCCGACCGGCGTCCAGGGCGTCTTCCACGCCGACGCCCGCGTGCTCTCCCGGGCCGAACTGCGGGTCGACGACCAGGAGCTGGAGGGGCTGACCCGCGGCGCGGACGGCCCGCACGGCGCCCGCTTCGTGGGCCTGGCCCGCTGGCTCGGCGATCCCACGCCCGACCCCACAGTCCGCGTCGACCGGCTCCGTCGGGCCACTCGCAACGGCCTCACCGAGGAGCTGCGGATCGTCTCCACCGCCACGGTCGGCGTACGGGCCACCGTGAGCGTCGACCTCGGCTGCGACCTGGCGCCCATCGAGGTGGTCAAGTCCGGTGGCGCCGCCGCGCCGCTGGAGGCCAAGACCGGCCAGCCGGGCCTGCTCACCTGGTCGGCCGACGGCATCACCGTCACCGTCACCGCGCCCGACGCCGACGTGCTCGCCGCCGACGAACGGGCCACCGCGCCGCGGCTGGCCTGGCCGATCGACCTGCCCCCCGGAGGCGAGTCGGTGCTGCGCTGGCAGCTGACCGTCGAGGACCCGCGCGCCGTGGTGATCGGCCCGGTCGGCGAACCGGAGTGGGCCCGACCCGAGGTGACCGCCGACGATCGACGGCTGGTCCGCTTCCTCGACCGCAGCCTGGACGACCTGCGCGGGCTACGCCTGGCCGAGACCGGCGCGCCCGGGGACGTCTTCCTCGGCGCCGGCGTCCCCTGGTTCCTCACCCTGTTCGGCCGGGACAGCCTCTGGGCCGCCCGGATGATGCTGCCGCTCGGCACCGACCTGGCCGCCGGCACCCTGCGCGTGCTCGCCCGCCGCCAGGGCACCCGCGTCGACCCGGCCACCGGGGAGGCCCCCGGCAAGATCCTGCACGAGCTGCGCGGGCAGGAGTTCGCGCTGCCCGGGAACGGGCTGCGCCTCCCGCCGGCCTACTACGGCACCGTCGACGCCACCATGCTCTGGGTCAACCTGCTGCACGACGCGTGGCGCTGGGGCCTGCCGGCCGAGCAGGTCGAGCCACTGCTGCCGCACCTGGAGGCCGCCCTGCGCTGGCTCGGCGAGCACGCCGACCCCGACGGCGACGGCCTCGTCGAGTACATCGACACCACCGGCCACGGGCTGTCCAATCAGGGCTGGAAGGACTCCGGCGACGCCGTACGGTTCCACGACGGCTCCCTGGCCACCGCGCCCATCGTGCTGGCCGAGGTGCAGGGGTACGCGCACGAGGCGGCGGTGAACGGCGCCGCCCTGCTGGACGCCTTCGGCCGCCCCGGTGGGGACCACTGGCGCGAGCGCGCCGCCACGCTGGCCCGCCGGTTCCGGGACACCTTCTGGGTCGACGGCCGGTACGGCCCGCAGCCCGCCCTGGCCCTCGACCGGGACAAGCGCCCCGTCGACTCGCTGACCAGCAACATCGGTCACCTGCTCGGCACCGGCCTGCTCACCGTCGACGAGGAGGCCCAGGTCGCCCGCTTGCTCACCACTGACACGCTGGCCGGCGGCTTCGGACTACGGACGATGTCCACCGACGACGCCGGCTTCAGCCCGCTGTCGTACCACTGCGGTTCGATCTGGACCCACGACACCGCGATCGTGCTCGCCGGGCTGGCCCGCGCGGGGCACCGCGACGCCGCGCTCGGCCTGGCCGAGGGGCTGCTCACGGCGGCCGAGGCGTTCGACTACCGGATGCCGGAGCTGTACGGCGGCGACGACCGGACGCTGCTCGATCGCCCGGTGCCGTACCCGGCGGCGTGCCGGCCCCAGGCGTGGGCCGCGGCGGGCGCGGTGCTGCTGCTCCAGGCCGCGACGGGCCTCTACCCCGACGTGCCGGGCGGCACGGTCCGGCTGACCCCGCTGGCCGGCGCGGAGCTGGGCGCCGTCACGGTCAAGGGCCTCCGCGTGGCCGACACCCCGGTGACGGTCGAGGTCGACCGCTCTGGCGAGGCCAGGGTCACCAACCTCCCCACCCCGCTCACCCCGACCCTCCCCACCCAACGCCGCGCAGCGGAACACCCGGCATAGCGGGCGCTGCGGCGGGAGATCTTGGACAGTTTCCGTCAGAAGCTGACGGAAACTGTCCAAGATCTGCGAGGAGGGGCGGGGTCAGCCGAGGAGGGGGTCCAGGCTCACCGTGAGGCCGGGACGGTTGCGCACCGCGCGGACGGCCAGCAGCACGCCGGGCATGAAGGACACCCGGTCGTACGAGTCGTGGCGGATGGTCAGCGTCTCGCCGGTGCCCCCGAAGAGCACCTCCTGGTGGGCGACCAGGCCGGTGGCGCGCACCGCGTGGACGCGTACCCCGTCGATGTCGGCGCCGCGCGCACCCGGCACCTCGTCCTTGGTGGCGTCCGGCACCGGGCCGAGACCGGCTTCGGCGCGAGCCTGGGCGATCTGCCGGGCGGTGTGCGTGGCGGTGCCGCTCGGGGCGTCCAGCTTGCGCGGGTGGTGCTGCTCGATGATCTCGACGGACTCGAAGTGCCGGGCGGCCCGCGCGGCGAACTGCATCATCAGCACCGCGCCGATGCCGAAGTTCGGGGCGATGACCACGCCGACCTCCGGCTTCTCGGCCAGCCAGCCGCGCACCTGCTCCAGCCGCTGCTCGGTGAAGCCGGTCGTGCCGACCACCGCGCTGATGCCCTGCTCGATGGACCACTTGAGATTGTCCATGACGACGTCCGGCGTGGTGAAGTCGACGACCACGTCGGCACCGGAGACGGCGGAACGGCTGTCGCCCTGGTCGATCGACGCCACCAGTTCGAGGTCGTCGGCGGCGTCGACCGCCCTGCAGACCTCGATGCCCATCCGGCCGCGGGCACCGAACACGCCGACGCGGGTCTTCTCCTGCTCGTCAGTCACGCGGCACAACCTATCCCAATCGGGACGTGCCACCGCCGCCGGATCCGGTCCGCTCCACCGACCGGGATGTGCCCCCGGCCCTGCGGGCGACGGGCCTCAGGCGGAGAAGTCGCCCTCGCCGAACGGGCCGACCACGGCCAGCGACATCGGCCGGCTGAGCAGCTCGGCGGCGAGGGTGTTCACGTCCGCGACGCTGACCTCGTCGACCCGCCGGAGCAGCTCGTCCACCGGCATCAGGTCGCCGTAGAGCAGCTCACCCTTGGCCAGCCTGCTCATCCGGGAGCCGGTGTCCTCCAGGCCGAGCACGAACGAGCCCTTGCTCATCCCCTTGCCCCGGGCCACCTCGGCCTCGGTCAACCCGTCGGCGGCCACCCGGGCCAGCTCGGCGCGGGTCAGGGCCAGCACCTCGTCCACCTTGCCCGGCGCGCAGCCGGCGTAGACGGCGAACAGGCCGCTGTCGGCGTACTGGCTGGCGTAGGAGTAGACCGAGTACGCCAGGCCGCGCTGCTCACGGATCTCCTGGAAGAGGCGGCTGGACATGCCCCCGCCGAGGACGTTGTTGAGCACCCCGAGGGCGAAGCGCCGGTCGTCGGTGCGGTCGATGCCGGGGCAGCCCAGCAGGACGTGCGCCTGCTCGGTCTCCTTCGGCTCGACCAGTGTGGTGGCCGGCTTGGTGCGTACCGCCGGAGTGGCCGCGCGGTGTGCGGCCGGTGCGGCCGGGTCGCTGTCCAGTGGCGTGCCGCGCACGGCCTGCCGGACCAGCTTGACCACCGCGGCGTGGTCGAGGTTGCCGGCCGCGGCGATGACGATCTGCGGTGCGGTGTAGCGACCCCGGTAGAAGGACTGGATCTGCTTGCGGGTCATCGGCGTGACGGTCTCCTCGGTGCCGGAGATCAGTCGGCCCAGCGGGTGGTCGCCGTAGACGGCCCGGGCGAAGAGGTCGTGCACCTCGTCACCGGGTTCGTCGTCGTGCATGGCGATCTCCTCCAGGATCACGCCACGCTCGGTCTCCACGTCGGCCGGCTCCAGCAGCGAGTCGGCGACCAGGTCGCACATCACGTCGATCGCCAGCGGCAGGTCCTCGTCCAGCACGCGGGCGTAGTAGCAGGTGTATTCCTTCGTCGTGAAGGCGTTCGTCTCGCCACCCACCGCCTCGATCTGCGAGGAGATCTCCAAGGCGGTGCGCTTGTGGGTGCCCTTGAAGAGCAGGTGCTCCAGGAAGTGCGCGGCACCGGCCTGCGGACGGGTCTCGTCCCGCGAACCCACCGCCACCCAGATGCCGAAGGACACGCTGCGCATCGCCGGGATCGCCTCGGTGAGCACGCGCAGGCCGCTGGGCAGCACGGTACGACGTACCGTGCCGCCCAGCGGGTCGTCGCTGAGCGTCCGGGTCACCGCGCGGGCGGCGCCGCCGGAGCGGCCCGCCCCATTGTCCCGGGACGCAGCCACCCCCCGTCGATCCGGTGGAAACGGCGCACTGAAGGCCCGACTCACGTGTTGCTCCCGGTTCGACGAGGGGTGGGTGTTGCAGGTGCTGGTGGTCAGCTGTGCCGGGTCCGGCGGCGCGGACGCTCGCCGCCCTCGCCACCACCCTCGCCGCCGCCGTTGCCGCCGTTGCCGCCCTCGCCGCCGCGCTCCGGGCCACGACCGCCACGGTCGCCGCCACGCTCACGGTCACCGCGGTCACGCGGGCCCCGGTCACCCCGGTCCCGACCAGCCGGTCGGTCGCCGCCAGCGGCCTCACCGGCGGCCGGAGCCTCGGCGCCCTCCGGGCGAACCTTGTCCAGGTAGATCTTGCCGCGGGCGTCGATGTCCGCGATCTCGACCTCGACCCGGTCACCGACGTTGAGGAAGTCCTCAACGCGCTCGACCCGCTTGCCGTCGCCCACCTTGGAGATGTGCAGCAGGCCGTCGCGGCCCGGCAGCAGCGAGATGAACGCGCCGAACGCGGCGGTCTTGACCACCGTGCCGAGGAACCGCTCGCCCTGCTTGGGCAGCGTCGGGTTGGCGATCCCGTTGATCCGGTCGACGGCCGCCTGGGCCGACGGGCCGTTGGTGGCGCCAACGTAGATCGTGCCGTCGTCCTCGATGGAGATCTCGGCGCCGGTCTCGTCCTGGATCGCGTTGATGGTCTGACCCTTCGGGCCGATCACCATGCCGATCTTGTCCACCGGGATCTTGACGGTGGTGACCCGCGGCGCGTAGTCCGACATCTCGGCCGGAGCCTCGATCGCGGCCCGCATGACACCGAGGATGATCTGCCGGGCCTCGTTCGCCTGCTGCAGCGCGGCGGCCAGCACGTCCGACGGGATGCCGTTGAGCTTGGTGTCGAGCTGCAGCGCGGTAACGAACTCCGGCGTGCCGGCGACCTTGAAGTCCATGTCACCGAACGCGTCCTCGGCGCCGAGGATGTCGGTAAGCGTCACGTACTGCGTCTTGCCGTCCACCTCGTCCGAGATGAGCCCCATGGCGATGCCGGCGACCGGCGCCTTCAGCGGCACACCCGCGGAGAGCAGGCCGAGCGTCGACGCGCAGACCGAGCCCATCGAGGTGGAGCCGTTGGAGCCGAGCGCCTCGGAGACCTGCCGGATGGCGTACGGGAACTCCTCGCGCGACGGCAGCACCGGGATCAGCGCACGCTCGGCGAGCGCACCGTGGCCGATCTCGCGCCGCTTCGGCGAGCCGACCCGGCCGGTCTCACCGGTCGAGTACGGCGGGAAGTTGTAGTTGTGCATGTAGCGCTTGCGGTTCTCCGGGGACAGCGTGTCCACCATCTGCTCCATGCGGAGCATGTTCAGCGTGGTGACACCCAGGATCTGGGTCTCGCCGCGCTCGAACAGCGCCGAACCGTGCACCCGGGGCAGCACGCCGACCTCGGCGGTCAGCGGCCGGATGTCGCGCGGGCCGCGGCCGTCCATGCGGACCTGCTCGCGCAGCACGCGGTTGCGCACCTCGGACTTGGTCAGCGAGCGGAAGGCGGCGCTGAGCTCCTTCTCCCGACCCTCGAACCGAGCGCCCAACTCCTCGGCGACCCGGGCCTTGACCCGGTCCAGGGCTTCCTCGCGGTCCGCCTTGCCGGCGATGGTGACCGCCTCGGCCACCTCGCCGCGGGCCAGGTCGGCGACCGCGTCGTACACGTCGTCCTGGTAGTCCAGGAAGACCGGGAACTCGGTGACCGGCTTGGCGGCGACCTCGGCCAGCTCGCTCTGCGCGCGGCACAGCTCACGGATCGCCGGCTTGGCGGCCTCCAGGCCGCTGGCGACGATCTCCTCGGTCGGGGCGGTGGCACCGGCCGAGATGAGGGCGACGGCGTTCGGGGTGGCCTCGGCCTCGACCATCATGATCGCGACGTCGCCGTCGTCGAGGGTGCGGCCGGCCACGACCATGTCGAAGGTGGCGCGGGCCAGCTCCTCCAGGGTCGGGAAGGCGACCCACTGGCCGTCGATGTGGGCGACCCGGGTCGCGCCGATCGGGCCGGAGAACGGCAGGCCGGAGAGCTTGGTCGACATCGAGGCCGCGTTGATGGCCACCACGTCGTACGGGTGCTGCGGGTCGAGCGCGAGGATGGTCTCGACGACCTGGACCTCGTTGCGCAGGCCCTTCACGAAGGACGGGCGCAGCGGCCGGTCGATCAGGCGGCAGGTGAGGATCGCGTCCTCGCTGGGCCGACCCTCACGGCGGAAGAACGAGCCGGGGATGCGGCCCGCGGCGTACATCCGCTCCTCGACGTCGACGGTCAGCGGGAAGAAGTCGAACTGCTCCTTCGGGTGCTTACCGGCGGTGGTGGCGGAGAGGACCACCGTCTCGCCCAGCTGGGCGATGACGGAACCGGCGGCCTGGCGAGCCAGTCGACCGGTGGAGAAGGTGATCTCGCGGGTGCCGAAGGACCCGTTGTCGATCACGGCGGTGCGGGATTCGGTGCCGAGTTTGGTCTCGGTCATGTGCTGTCGTGCTCCTTCGCGTCGTGGGCCCGCGACGTCGGGGAGCTGCTCAGCCGGCCGGTCTTCGATCGAAGCGCCCGGGTGGCCGGCGTACTGCCGGGTTCCCGGGGGCCACTACCGGAGACCGGTACGCTGACCGGCTCCCTCTCGGGTTGGTCGCGCGGCCCGTGTTCTTCAGGTGGGACGCCGATCGGGGGAGCGGCCGGTGGGCCACTCCCCCGTCACGTCACCGGCGCAGACCGAGCCGCTCGATGAGCGTCCGGTAGCGGGCAATGTCCTTCTTCTGGACGTAGTTGAGCAGCCGACGGCGACGGCCGACCAGCAGCAGCAGCCCACGGCGGCTGTGGTGGTCGTGCTTGTGCACCTTCAGGTGCTCGGTCAGCTCGGCGATCCGCTTGGTGAGGACCGCGACCTGGACCTCCGGCGAACCGGTGTCGCCCTCGGCGGTCGCGTACTCCGCGCGGATGCTGGCCTTGGCTTCCTGGTCGAGCGCCATGTTCTCCCTGTTTCGATGGGTTGATCAAGTAGGTGTCCGTCGTCCCGATGGACCGGGAACGGACCGGTACCTCGCACCCGCGGCGTCGAGCAGGCACGCGAGGCCCCACGCCGGTCACCCGACGTCCCCGCAAGACTACCAGCACCCACGGGTAACAGCGGGCCAAGGGCCTGCGCGGCCCGGTGGATGATCAGCTCAGAGCGCGCCGGGTGCGTGCGACGTCCTGTTCGATCTGGGCGATCAACGGCTCGATCGAGTCGTAGCGGACCTGACCGCGCAGGTGCGCCACGAAGTCCAGGGCCAGCCGCTCGCCGTACAGGTCGCCGTCGAAATCCAGCGCGTACGCCTCCACCCGCCGCTCCCGACCGGAGAAGGTCGGGTTGGTGCCGACCGACACCGCGGACATCAGCGGCTCGGACTGACCGCGACGGATCAGGCGGGCGGCGTACACCCCGTCGGCGGGCACCGCCGCGTACCGGTGGCAGAGCAGGTTCGCGGTGGGGAACCCCAGCACCCGGCCGCGCTGGTCACCGCGGACCACCACGCCCTCCACCCGGTGCGGGCGGCCCAGCGCGGCCGCCGCGGCGCCCACGTCACCGGCGTCGACGCAGGAGCGGATGTACGTGGAGGAGAAGACCGTGCCGTCCGCGGCGACCAGCGGGCCGCCCTCCACCCCGAAGCCGAAGGTCTTCCCCAGCCGCTCCAGCAGCGCCACGTCGCCGGCCGCGCGGTGCCCGAAGCGGAAGTTGCCGCCGACCACCACCAGCGCCGCGTGCAGGTGCTCGACCAGGATGTCGTGCACGAACTGCTCGGGCGGCAGCCGGGAGAACTCCGGGGTGAACGGCACCACGCAGAGCACGTCCACGCCGAGCGCCTCGATCAGTTCCGCCTTGCGGGCCGGCTCGGTGAGCACGGCCGGGTGCGAGCCCGGGCGGACCACCTCGGCCGGGTGCGGGTCGAACGTGACCACCACCGACTGCACGCCCAACTCCCGGGCCCGGGCCACGGCGTGCCCGATGGTCGCCTGGTGCCCCTTGTGCACGCCGTCGAAGACGCCGATGGTGACGACCGAGCGTCCCCAGCCGCCGGGCGCCGCGTCGTACCCCCGCCACCGCTGCATGCCGTTCCTTTCCTGCTGTCCCGCTGTTCGGCGGGTCGACACCGCCGGCCGGAAGCCGGCGGACCTCGTCCCGCCGTCAGGCCGGGGCGAGCACGATCTCCGCGCGGGCCCGCCCGTCCCGCTCGCTGACGATAGCGATCAGCCCGCCGGTCGGTCCGAAGACGGCGTACGGCCCGGCGATGCCGGCGGGGTCCAGCGGACCGCCGTGGCCGAGCACCTTCGCCTCGTCGGGTGTCGCCTCCCGGCGCGGGAAGAACCGGTCGGCCGCCGCGTCCAGCGGCAGGTTCACCACGGCCGGGGCGCGCTGCTCCAGCTCGTCGAGCGTGGCCGCCTCGGCGAGGGTGAAGCCACCCACCGCGGTCCGGCGCAGCGCGGTGAGGTGCCCACCGACGCCGAACGCCAGGCCCGCGTCCCGGGCGATGGCCCGGATGTACGTGCCGGAGGAGCAGGTGACGTCCACGTCCACGTCCACCACGTCCGGCTCGGTGCGGCGGATCGCCAGCACCTCCAGCCGGGAGATGGTGACCCGCCGCGCCGGCAGTTCGACGCTCTCGCCGTCGCGCACCCGCTTGTACGCCCGCTGCCCGTCGATCTTGATGGCGCTGACCGCGCTCGGCACCTGGTCGACCTCCCCGGTCAGGGCCGTCAGCGCGGCGCGGATGGCCTCGTCGGTGACGTGACCGGCCGGGGTGCTGGCGATCACGTCGCCCTCGGCGTCGTCGGTGACGGTGGCCTGGCCGAGCCGGATCGTGCCGGTGTAGCTCTTGCCCGCGCCGATCACGTAGGTCAGCAGTCGGGTGGCCCGCCCCACACCGATCACCAGGACACCGGTGGCCATCGGGTCGAGGGTGCCGCCGTGCCCGACGCGGCGGGTCTTCGCCAGCCGGCGGATCCGCGCCACCACGTCGTGCGACGTCATGCCGCCGGGCTTGTCGACCACGATCAGACCATCGGTGCTCACGTCGCCCAAGCCTGCCAGACAGCCTCTCGGCGACCGGAGTCGCCCGGCGCCCTCCGGCCGACCCCGGCCCGCTGTCGCCACGGCGGCGCCCGGGTGCCGGCTGCTGCTGGGCGCGCCGAACGGGACAGCGCCGTCGTCGGCCGAATGCGAAGATCACACGCCCGTTCCCGCCGAACCAGGACTACACGATGACCAGCGAAGACCCCGCCAGCCCGCCGAACACCACCGACCCGTACGCGGTCGCCAGCGAGACCGACGACATCCGGGTGCCGGACTGGATGCGGGGGCCGGCGACCGAAACCCCCGTGACCGGCGCTGATCGGCTGCGGCTGGGCTGGGAGCAGCACGCGGGCAAGCTGCTCGGCGGCGTCGGCGGGCTGGTCGCCCTGGTGCTGCTGGCCGTGCTGGCCTGGAGCGGGTACAGCGCCGTGCAGCGGATCCACGACGGGGAGCCGCTGCTGGGTCAGGGCTCCTCCACGGCGCCGCCCCGGCCGGTCGACGAGAGCGGCAACAGCCTCGGACCGTTCGTCGGCACGCCGGCAGAGACGTTCGCCGTGGGCGCGGCGGCCATCACGCTCCCGGCGGCCAAGGCTGCCGCGCCGTTCACCGCCAAGCAGGTCGGTGACGCGTTGGCGAAGGTCAAGGGGGCGTTGATCCAGAGCCGACTCGACCCGTCCATGCTCTTCGGCGATCCGGACCAGTTCCTCGCCCTGCTGGCCCCGGACGCCCGCGCCGACCTGCGCAAGGACTTCGCGCAGGGGACGAACCTGAACTACGCCACCCTGGTCGACCGCGCCGCCGACCCGAACCTCGACCTCGCCGACGGCATCCGGGCCAGCGGCACCGTGGAGTACCGGTCGACGACCGACAGCGACGGGATCCGGGTGCTGGCGATCACCACCCGGTTCATCTGGGTCTACTCCTTCGACCTGCCCCGCCCGCAGGCGTACGCCCCGGGCGCCGAACTCGTCACCCTCCGGGACCAGGTCGTCTGGCACGTGCCGCACCCCGACGACGTGCGGGCGGGCTCGGCCGGGCTGTGGGTGGACAGCGCCGACGTGACGGTGCTCAACGCGACCTGCGCGGCGATCCGCAAGGGCCGGATCGACCTGGAGATCGCGCCCGAGGTGGGCCTGCCGAACACCGCGCCGACCGGGGACATCTACGACCCGGGTTGGCGTCCCGGCGACGGCGAGGACTGCTGAGCCGGGGGCAGGCCGTCAGCGGATCGCGCCCACCACGGCCCAGGCGCCGCTGCGCAGGCGCAGCAGCAGGGCGACCAGCCGGATCGCCACGAAGAGGGTGAGCCCCGCCCAGATGCCGCCCAGCCCCAGGTCGAGCCCGTACGCCAGCCAGATGACCGGCAGGAAACCGCCAAGCGCCGCCACGATGGTGAGGTTGCGCAGGTAGCGCACGTCGCCCGCGCCGATCAGCACACCGTCGAGCGCGAACACCACCCCGGCCAGGGGCTGCATGGCGACGAACCACGGCCAGGCCACCATGGCCTGCTCGCGTACCTGCTCGTCGGAGCTGAACCAGGACGGCACGACGCCGGCGCCGGCGGCGATGAGCAGCGCGAAGGCGACGCCGCAGACGCCGCCGAGCAGGCCGATCCGGCGGGCCAGCGCGCGGGCGTCCGCCGCGTCGCCGGCGCCGAGCGCGGCACCGACCAGGGACTGCGCGGCGATGGCGAGGGCGTCGAGCACCAGCGCCGTGAAGAACCAGAGCTGCAGGGCGATCTGGTGTGCGCCGACGGCGGCGGCGCCGAAGCGGGCGGCGACGGCCGTCGCGGAGAGGAAGCTGGCCTGGAACGCCACGCCCCGGATCAGCAGGTCCCGACTGAGCACGAGTTGCTGGCGGATCACCCGCGGTCGGGGCCGCAGCGAGACCCGTTCGGCGACCAGCGCCGCGGCGAAGAGCCCGCCGGCGATGGTCTGGGCGACCACGTTGGCGACCGCCGAACCGGTCAGGCCGAGCCCACCGGGATAGACCAGCAGCGGGCAGAGCAGCGCGGAGAGCAGGTTGGGGCCGAGCACGAAGAACAGCGGCCGCCGGGTGTCCTGCACGCCGCGCAGCCAGCCGTTGCCGGCGGCGGCGAGCAGCAGGCCGGGGGCGCCGAGCGCCGCGATCCGCAGCCACCCGGCGGCGGCGTCGGCCACGTCGCCGGCACCTCCGGCGAGGGTACGCGCCAGCGCGCCCCCGCCGATCTGCATGCCGATCGCGACCAGCAGCCCGACGCCGAACGCGAGCCACGACGACTGGACTCCCTCGGCCACTGCCGCCGCCCGGTCGCCGGCGCCGAAGCGGCGGGCCGACCGCCCGGTGGTGCCGTACGCGACGACGGTGCCGAGCCAGGCGGTGAGCGTCATCACCGTGCCGCCGATGGCGAGCGCCGCGAGGGGCACCCGACCGAGGTGACCGACGACGGCCGTGTCGACGAGCACGTAGAGCGGCTCGGCGGCGAGGACGACGAGGGCCGGCAACGCGAGGCCGGCGATGCGGCGTGGCGAGGCGGATCGGTCGGTGGTGGCAGGGTGGCTCATCGCCGCCGATCCTGACACGACGACGGTAAGGGCCGCAATCCCGCCGAGGACTTACTCGATCGGCGGCGTCACCGCCCGGAGGACTGGCTCACTGGCGGGTGTCCATCGACGTCTGCAGCGCGCGGCGGGCCTGCTCCCGGGCGTCGTCGGTGGTGGTCTCGGGCTTGGGCTTGTTCGGCATGGTGGCGCTCCTTCCAGGGTGCGAGCCACCGGCACGCGGCAGCCCTCACGGGCGGTCGTGCTGAGCGCCCCACGGCGGTCCGGGGTTACCGGAGCAGCCGACTGGGCAGCGTGAGCCCGGGTCGGTCCGACCCTGGAGGGAGGCAGCGCGAGGTGTGGCACCACCGCCCACGACCTGCATCACCACGTGATGCCGGCCGCCTCCCAAGTTATCGTTCAGGTCCACATGCTGCTCCCGGTTCCCGCCATTTGGACGGTGGCAGCCCGGCTCAGCGGGCCAGGAAGTGCCAGCCCAGCCACCACCAGAACCCGAACAGACCGATCCTGCCCACCGGCACCGAACCGACCTCGTAGCGCATCACGTACGCGCAGACCTCGCCCAGGGTCGGTATGCGGGATCCCTCCCGCCGGGCCAGCCACTCGACCCCGACGAACAGGGCCAGGGCGGTGAGGAAACCGCCGATCGCGAGTGCCCGCATCATCGCCGCACCAGCCCCCAGAACGCGGCCAGCCAGGCGAACCAGGCCGCCGACCGGGTCAGATGATCCTCCAGCAAGGGGTCGGCCAACCGGGAGAAGGTGGGGAAGTCGTCGCCCACGGCCAACACGAAGGTCGCGCCCTCGAAGACCCCGAAAACCACCACCGGCAGTGCCCACCAGGCCGCTCCCGGGCCCAGCCGACGCGGCGCCGGCCGCCGGGGCACCCGGTTGCTCAGACCGAGCCAGATCAACACGCCGCCGGTGCCGAGCGTGTAGAGATTGGCCTCGGTGGAGAACGACGCGAACCGGCCGCCAACGAGGGACAGGCAGAGGAGAACCGGGACGGAGACGGCGGGCCGGTCCCAGGCTCGGGGGGCCTCCACGGTGAGGTCGTGCGGCTGCTCCATCCCGCAATTCTTCCCGTTCTCACGGAGCGCGGCTAGACCGACACCCCCCGGAGCTGACCCTGAACTTCCCGCCCCGGACGGAAACGAACGGGCCTGGTCAGCTGCGCCGGACGGCCCGGGAGCGGTCAGGCGTCGCCGGTGATCAGTGCCCCGGCCAGCTCGCCGCGGATCGCCTCGACGACATGCTCGGCGGTCCCCCGGCCGGTGAACCCGGCCGCGAACGTGTGGCCACCCCCGCCCAGCGCCACCGCCACGCGACTGACGTTCACCGCGCCCTTGCTCCGCATCGACACGGCCCACTCGTCGGGGGCGGTCTGCTTCAGCACGCAGCTCACGTCCGCCTCGGCGGTGCAGCGCACCGAGTCGATCAGCGCTTCCAGGACGTACGGCCGCTGGTCGTGGCTGGCCAGGTCGTCGAGCGTGGCGAAGGTCCACACCAGCCCTCGGCCGTCGGCGGCGGCCGGCTCCAGCCGAGCACGGCCGAGCACCTCCCCGAAGAGGCGGACCGCGCCGAAGGGTCGGGTGTCGAACACCCGCCGGGAGATGTCCCCGGGCGAGATGCCGGTGGACAGCAGCCGGGCGGCAAGCTGGTGCACCGCCGGAGTGGTCGCCTCGAACCGGAACGAGCCGGTGTCCGTGGTCAGCGCCACGTACAGGCACTCGGCGATGGCCCGATCCAGCGGTACGCCCAGTCGCGCCAACAGCTGCTCGGCCACCACCGACGTGGCGGCGGCCCTCGGGTCGACCAGGTTGACGGTGCCGAAGCCCGGGTTCGAGGCGTGGTGGTCGAGCACCAGGACGGCAGGAGCCGTCGACAACCGACCGGCCAGCTCACCGAGGCGCGACTCGCTGGCCGCGTCGAAACAGATCACCAGATCCGGAGCCGGGTCCGCGGCGCTCGCCGGGACCAGCAGCTCCAAGCCGGGCAGCCCCCGGAACGGCTCGGGCACCTCCGGCGGCCCGGGAAAGGTCGCCTGCAACCGGTGTACGCCGAGCTGGCGCAGGCCCAGACCGAAGCCGAGCATGCTGCCCAGCGCGTCGCCGTCCGGGTTGACATGGCAGATCAACAGCACCCGGCTGGTCGGCCCGACGGCGCGGATCAGCGCCTGGGCCGCGGCCCAGTCCGCCTCGGCCGGGCCGGCGTCGACCGGCGCGACGAGTTGGGCACCGGCGGCGCCCGTCACCGCGCTGCCCCACCCCGGGGGATCTCCGTGACGTCGGCGGCCACGTCGGCCTCGTCGTCGTCGGTCTCGTCCTCGGTCTCGTCGTCGTCGACCCGGTACGGCTGCGCCTCGCCCGCGTACTCCGCCCGGGCGGCCAGCCGCTGCACCTCCGCGTCGGCGTTGCGGGCGGCGGCGAGCAGATCGTCGATGTGCTTGACCTGGTCCTGCACGTCGTCCAGGACGAAGGTGAGCGTCGGCGAGTGCCGCAGCCCGAGCGCCTTGCCGACCGTGCTGCGCAGCAGGCCCTTGGCGCTCTCCAGAGCCGCCGCGGTGTCCGCCTGGGCCACCGCGTCGCCAAGGACCGTGTAGAAGACCGTCGCGTCGCGCAGGTCAGCGGTGATCCGGGCATCGGTGATGGTGATCATGCCGAGCCGCGGGTCCTTGATCTGGCTCCGCACCACCGACGCGACCAGCTCACGCACCCGTTCCGCGTGCCGGCGTACCTTGGCCGGATCAGACATCTCGCCACCTCCACGGCGTCCTGCTCCCGGCCGACCCGGCGACCCGGGGGCCGCCGGCCCGACCGGCCAACATCTCGAACACTACCTTCGCGGCGGCACCGGTCGCCCGGCACCGCCGGCACCCCGTTTCAGTCGTCGTCCACGCCGTACAGCCGGCGTCGGACCGACAACAACTCGACCTCGGGACGCGCGGCCACCAGGCGCTCGCAGGAGTCGAGCACCTCGCGGACGTGCGCCGCTTCGGCGGCGACCACGGCCACCGCTATCTCCGCTCGACCGTGCAGGTCGAGCGCACCCACCTCGGCGGCCGAGACCTCGAAGCGGCGCAGCGCCGCCACGATCGGCCGTACATATGATCTCTTGGCTTTGAGCGACCGGGAGTCGCCCGGCAGCAGCAGGTCGAAGACCGCGTTTCCGGTGAACATCGCCCCGGACGATACCGGCAACCCGCCCCGCATGATCAAGGGGTTTACGCCGGTTGGCGTAAACCCCTTGATCAGCGTGTCACTGCCGGATCAGGCGCGAGCCTTCTCCCGCATCTCGAAGGTCTCGATGACGTCGCCGACCTGGACGTTGTTGTAACCACCCAGGGTCAGACCACACTCGAAGCCCTCGCGGACCTCCGTGGCGTCATCCTTGAACCGCTTGAGCGAGGTGATCGTGAGGTTGTCCGCCACGACCGCCCCGTCCCGCAGCAGGCGCGCCTTCGCGTTGCGCCGGATGATGCCCGACCGGACGATACAACCGGAGATGTTGCCGATCTTGGACGAGCGGAAGACGTCGCGGATCTCCGCGCTGCCCAGCTCGACCTCCTCGTACTCCGGCTTGAGCAGGCCCTTGAGCGCTGCCTCGATCTCCTCGATGGCCTGGTAGATGATCGTGTAGTACCGGATCTCCACGCCCTCGCGGTCGGCCATCTCGCGGACCTTGTTCGAGGCCCGCACGTTGAAGCCGATGATCGTGACCGGCTCCGACGAGGCACTCGCGAGCATGACGTTGCTCTCGGTGATCGCGCCGACGCCCCGGTCGAGGACCTTGAGCTGGACCTCCTCGGGGATGTCGAGGTTGAACAGCGCGTCCTCCAGGGCCTCCACCGAACCGGAGACATCACCCTTGAGGATGAGGTTGAGCGACGTCTTCTCGCCCTCCTTGAGCTGCTCCATGAGCGTCTCAAGAGTGGCCCGACCACGGGAGTTGGCGAAGGACGCCGCCCGCCGCCGTGCCTGCCGCTGCTCGGCGATCTGCCGCACCGTACGGTCGTCCGCCGCGGCGAGGAACGTGTCGCCCGCGCCGGGAGGCGCGGTCAGACCCAGCACCATGACCGGACGCGCCGGACCGGCCTCGGTGAGCTGGTTGCCGTTCTCGTCGAGCATGGCCCGGACCCGGCCGTGCGCCCCACCGGCGACGATCGAGTCGCCCGCCCGCAGGGTGCCCTTCTGCACGAGCACCGTCGCCACCGCACCGCGACCCTTGTCCAGGTGCGCCTCGATGGCCACACCCTGCGCCGGCCCGTCGATCGGAGCGGTCAGCTCCAGCGACGCGTCGGCGGTCAGCAGGACAGCCTCGAGCAGTTCCTCGATGCCGATGCCCGGCTTCGCGGCCACGTTGACGAACATGGTGTCGCCGCCGTACTCCTCGGCGACCAGGCCGTACTCGGTCAGCTGCTGGCGGACCTTGTCCGGGTTGGCCTCCGGCTTGTCGACCTTGTTGACCGCGACCACGATCGGCACGTCGGCCGCCTTGGCGTGGTTCAACGCCTCGATGGTCTGCGGCATCACGCCGTCGTCGGCCGCGACCACCAGGATCACGACGTCCGTCACCTGGGCACCACGGGCACGCATGGCGGTGAACGCCTCGTGACCCGGGGTGTCGATGAAGGTCACCGCGCGGTCCTCGCCCTCGTGCGGGACGTGGACCTGGTAGGCACCGATGTGCTGGGTGATGCCACCGGCCTCGCCGGCCACGACATTCGCCTTACGGATCGCGTCGAGCAGCTTGGTCTTACCGTGGTCGACGTGACCCATGACGGTCACGACCGGCGCACGACTGACCAGACGCTCCTCGGCCACCTCCGCGTCGAGGTCGATGTTGAACTGCGCGAGCAGCTCGCGGTCCTCGTCCTCCGGGCTGACGATCTGCACCTCGAAGCCGAGGTGTTCACCCAGCAGCTGCAGGGTGTCGTCAGAGCAGGACTGGGTCGCGGTGACCATCTCGCCCAGGTTGAACATCTCCTGGACCAGCGAACCCGGGTTGGCGTTGATCCTGTCGGCGAAGTCCGACAGCGAGGCGCCACGGGAGAGCCGGACGACCTGACCCTGACCCCGGGGAGCACCCGAGCTCATGGTCGGAGCCGACAGGTTGTCGAACTCCTGTCTGCGCTGCTTCTTGGACTTGCGGCCACGCGTCGGCCGGCCACCCGGACGCCCGAAGGCACCCGCGGCGCCGCCGCCACGGCCACGACCGCCGGCACCCGGGCGACCGCCGCCGCCCGAGGGAGCGCCCGGACGGAAACCGCCGCCGGGAGCACCGCCGCCGCCGCCGGGACCGCCACGGTAGCCACCGCCACCGCCGGCACCCGCGCCACCACCGGGGCCGCCGCGGTAACCGCCGCCACCACCGGCGCCGCCGCCGGGACCACCACGGAAACCGCCGCCACCGCCACCGGGACGACCCGCGCCGCCACCGGGACGACCGGCGCCACCCGGGCCGGGACGACCGGCAGCCGGACGCTGACTCGGCATGGACGCCGGGCTGGGCCGCGGCGGCATGGAGTTCGGGCTCGGCCGCGGCGGCATACCCGCCGGGCTGTTGGGCCGGGGGCCACCCGCACCCGCGGCCGGCGGCCGCTGCTGCTGGCCACCCTGGATGCCGAACGGGTTGTTACCGGCGCCGCGCGCCGGCGGACGACCGCCCGGTCGGGCACCGGGACCCGGCGCCGGCGTGCTCGGCCGAGCGGCCGGCGAACCGGGACGGGGCGGCATCGCGGCCGGACCCGGCCGCGGACCGGGGCGGTTGCCGTCTGCCGGAGGCTCCCGGCGAACGGGGTTTTCCCGCTGCTGCTGGCGGGCGGCCTGCGCGGCCTTGACCGCGGCCTCCTGCTCAGCCTTCAGCGCGGCGGCACGCGCCTCCGCGGCCGCCACCTCGATGTCGTGGGCACTCGCCGGCTTGGCGACCGGGGCCGCAGACTGCGGCGCACCGGGCACCGGACCCTTGGGCTTCGGACCGGGTGCCGGCGCGGCCGGCCGCCGAGGCGGCATCGGCTTCGCCGAGACCCGGGGGGCGCCCGGGGTCGGAGACGGCGTCGGGGTCGGCGTCGAAGCCGGCGTCGGCGCGGGCGCCGACGGGGCGGCCGGCGCCGGAGCACCGGAGGACGCGACGAATGCGTTACGCAGCCGTCGGGCGACGGGCGCCTCGACCGTGCTGGACGCGGACTTGACGAACTCGCCCATTTCCTTCAGCTTGGCGAGAACGGTCTTACTCTCGACCCCGAGCTCTTTTGCAAGCTCGTGTACGCGGGCCTTGCCTGCCACTGCACTCCTCACTCCGAGGTCGTGCGGGCAGCACCCGCAGCGACCTCACTCGTGCACTTGAAGCCTGGTCATTTCAGGGACTTCATCGTGTGCTCATGTCGGTCGTCCTACCCTGCTAGCGACCCTCGCCCGGTCGGGCTGACCGGACGTAGTGGTTGGCGCATCGACGTGCTCTGCCAGCACACCGTGGTCGAGGACCTCGGTGATGCGCAGCGCTCGCCCGAAGGCTCGGCGCCGCACCGCCAGCGCGAAGCAGGCCGGATCCGGGTGCATGTTCGCTCCCCGACCCGGCAGCCTGCGGCGCGGATCAGGCCGGAGGCTGTGACCAGCCTCGTCCCCGATCGCGACGACCCGCAGCAATTCGCTGGCCGGCGCACGTTGCCGGCAACCCACACAGGTGCGCTCCGGCTGCGCGCGTCGTACCACTGGAGGAAGTCTACCCCTAGCTGCCCGAGATCGCGCCGCCCGGCTCCGGCACATGCTCGGCCGCGCCGCGCGCGGCCGGGGCGGTCTGCTCCGCGTCGGACCGAATGTCGATCCGCCAACCGGTCAACCGGGCAGCGAGCCGGGCATTCTGCCCCTCGCGGCCGATGGCGAGCGAGAGCTGGAAATCCGGGACGGTCACCCGGGCGGCCCGACCGGCCAGGTCCACCACCTCGACGCGCAGCGCCTTGGCCGGCGACAACGCGTTACCGACGAAGGTGGCCGGGTCGTCCGACCAGTCGATGATGTCGATCTTCTCACCGTGCAGCTCGCTCATCACCGCGCGCACCCGCTGGCCCATCGGGCCGATGCAGGCGCCCTTGGCGTTCACCCCGGGGGTGGTGGAACGGACGGCGATCTTCGTACGGTGACCTGCCTCACGGGCGATCGCGCCGATCTCGACCGTGCCGTCGGCGATCTCCGGGACCTCCAGCGCGAACAGCTTCTTGACCAGGGCCGGGTGCGACCGGGACAGGGTGATCTGCGGCCCGCGCATGCCCTTGGCCACGTGCACCACCACGCACCGGATCCGCTCGCCGTGCGCGTACCGCTCGCCGGGCACCTGCTCGGACTGCGGCAGCACGCCCTCCAGCTTGCCCAGGTCGACGCTGACGATGCCCTTCTCGGTACGGGTCTCGTGCGCCTGCACCACGCCGGTGACCAGGTCACCCTCGCGGCCCACGTACTCGCCGAAGTGCACCTCGTCGGTGGCCTCCCGCAGACGCTGGAGGATCACCTGTTTGGCGGTCATCGCGGCGATCCGCCCGAAGTCGTGCGGCGTGTCGTCCCACTCACGCACGAGGGAACCGTCGTCGTCCATCTCCTGCGCGTACACCAGGGCCGCGCCGGACTTGCGGTCGATCTCCACCCGGGCGTGCGGCTCGGCGCCGTCGGTGTGCCGGTAGGCGGTCAGCAACGCGGTCTCGATCGCCGCGAGAATCGTGTCGAACGGGATCTCCCGCTCGCGCTCGAGTGCGCGCAGCGCCGCGAGGTCGATGTTCACCTCTCCTCGTCCTCCACATCATCTTCGTCGTCGATGTCGTCTGAATCGTCGTTCTCGTCGGTCTCGTCCGCGTCGTCGAACTCGTCCGGCTCACCCAGCTCGGCGAGACGGGTGAACTCGACCTGCACGCGGCCCGGGCCCAGCTGGGCGTACGCCCACATGGTCTGGCCGTCGTCGGTCTCCAGCCGCACGCCCTCGTCGTCGGCCCCGACCACCCGGCCGGTCAGCTGGCGGTCCCCGGAGGGCTGCTCGCCGCGCTGGCCGGGCAGCGCGACCGCGCCCCGGACGGTGACCTTGACCAGCCGGCCCACGTTGCGCCGCCAGTGCCGGGGCAGGATGAGCGGCCGGTCCACACCCGGCGAGCTGACCTCGAGCTGGTATTCCCCGGCGAGAATGTCGCCGCCGGTCTCCTCGGCGGCGTCCAGGGCGGCCGAGACCGCGCGGGAGACGTCCGCGACGGCGTCCAGGTCGATGCCGCCGTCGGCGTCCACGATCACCCGCACCACGTGCCGGCGGCCGGCCCGGGAGACCGACAGGTCCTCCAGGTCGTAGCCCACGCCGTTGACCACCGGCTCGATCACGGTCCGCAGCCGGGTACGCCGTGCCGCGAGATCACCGCCGCCGCGCGGGGCGGCGCCGTCGCGCGGACCGCGGGAGCCCGCGCCGTCGCGGGGTCGACCCGTCGACCTGGTGGCACGGCCACGCTGCGTCATCTGCGCACCCTCTCCCTGGTCGACCGGGACCCTCGTCCCGCCATGCCGGCACGCCACCGGAGCGGACGCGCCGGTGGCTGCGCAGAGCGTAACGCGCCTGCCCGGCGGCGGACCGGGCGGCGCACCGACGGCGATGGCCCCCGGACCGGCCCGGATGGTGTTCACTGGCCCGGTGGGGATCGGCAGAACGACACCGCGCGACCAAGTATCCGGACATAACCGGCGAAACCTCCTGCGCGTCGGGGCGCTGCTGGCGCTCGGCTGCGCAGCGGCGCCGCTGACCGGCTGTGATCTTTTCGACCGCGACGACGAGCCGGCGCCACCGCCGGACCCGCTGCGCCCGATGGTCGACGAGTCGCTGGGCCTGGCCGCCGCGTACCGGGCGAGCGCCGCCGCCCACCCGGAGCTGGCCGACCGCCTCGGCCCCATCGCCGAGACACACACCGCGCACGCCACCGAGCTGGCCCGGGTGATCGGCCTCGCTCTCCCGTCCACACCCGCCGCCGACCCGAGCGCCACCGCGGCGACCGAGCCGGCCGGCGCGCTGGCCGCCCTGCGCGCGCGGGAGAAGACCGCACAGCAGTCCGCCACCGCGGCCTGCGCGGCGGCGCCCGCCGAGCGGGCGGCGCTGCTCGGGTCGATCGCCGCCGCGCGGGCCACCCACCAGGAGGCACTGAAGTGAGGCAGCCCACCTCCGGGGAGGCGCTCGCCGCCGCCCTCTCCGCCGAGTACGCGGCCATCTACGCCTACGGGCGGATCGGCGTCCGGCTCACCGGGGCGGCACGCGAGGCCGCACACCAGGCGGAGGCCGCACACCGACGACGGCGCGACGGGCTGGTCGTGCAGCTCAGCACCACCGGCGGCACCGTTCCACCGGGCCGGGCCGGGTACGCGCTGCCGTTTCCCGTCATCGACCGGGCGAGCGCGTTGCGGCTGGCCGTCGAGGTGGAGGAGCGCACCGCGGCGCACTGGCGGGCCGCGTTGGCGTCCACCACCGGCCCGGACCGCGACCAGGCGCTGGCCGCCCTGGTCGAGTACGCCGTACGGGCCACGCGGTGGCGCAAGACCGCAGGGGTGACCCCGGCGACTGTCGCATTTCCCGGCCGCCCGACCTGAACCTGGTCCACTCCGGTTGCGGAGCGCATACCAGGTATGCATACTCCGTTGCCATGTCCATCCGTCACGGGCTGCTCGCCCTTCTCGAACGCGGCCAGATGTACGGCTACCAGCTGCGCGCCGCGTTCGAGGAGTCGACCGGCTCGACCTGGCCGCTGAACATCGGGCAGGTCTACACCACGCTGTCCCGGCTGGAACGGGACGGTCTGGTGCGCCCGCTGCCGGAGAGCGAGGCCGGGCAGCGCCCGTACGAGATCACCGACGCCGGTCGGGCGGACCTCGCGCTGTGGTTCGCCACCCCGATCAGCCGCACCGACCGCCCCCGCGACGAGCTGGCGATCAAACTGGCCCTGGCGCTCACCACCCCCGGAGTGGACGTCCGCTCGGTGGTGCAGGCCCAGCGCAGCGCGACCATGCGCACGTTGCAGGAGTTGACCCGGTTGAAGTACGGCAGCGACCGCCCGGAGGACCTGCCGTGGCGACTGGTGCTGGACTCGATGGTGTTCCAGGCCGAGGCTGAGGTGCGGTGGCTGGACCACTGCGAGACCAGTCTGGTCCGGCTCCAGCCCAACGGGCCGACGCCGCCCCCGACCCGGCCGCCCGACCCCGGGGCGTCCGACGGCGCGCGGTGGGCCGACGAGGAGGCGCGACGGTGAGCGGAACGGACGACGCGGTGCTGGAGCTGCGCGCCGTCCACCGCACCCACGGGTCCGGCCCGGCGGCGGTCCACGCGCTGCGCGGTGTCAGCCTGGTCGTCCGGCCGGGCGAGCTGGTCGCCGTGATGGGCCCGTCCGGTTCGGGCAAGTCGACGCTGCTGGCCCTCGCCGGTGGGCTGGACCGCCCGACCCGCGGCGACGTCCGGGTCGAGGGCCAGCCGCTCGGGGCGTTGGATCGCCGCGGGCTGGCCCAGCTGCGCCGCCGCCGCATCGGTTACATCTTCCAGCAGCTCAACCTGCTGGCCAGCCTGAGCGCGTTGGAGAACGTCGCGCTCCCGCTGGAGCTCGACGGCGTCGGCGGCCGGCGGGCCCGTGCGGCGGCTCTGGCCGCGTTGACCGAGGTGGGCCTGCCGGCGCTGGGTGACCGCTTCCCGGACCAGCTCTCCGGTGGTCAGCAGCAGCGGGTGGCGATCGCCCGCGCGCTGGTCGGCGAGCGGCGCCTGGTGCTCGCCGACGAACCCACCGGGGCGCTCGACTCGCAGACCGGCGAGGCGGTGCTGCACCTGCTGCGCCGCCGGGTCGACGCGGGCGCCGCCGGCATCCTCGTCACCCACGAAGCGCGCCACGCCGGCTGGGCCGACCGGGTGGTGTTCCTGCGCGACGGCGTGCTGGTCGACACGACGGCCCCGCTGGGCAGCGTCGAGCAACTGCTGTCCGGCAGCGACCGTTGACCCTGCGCCGGACGCCGCTGGCACGCCGCCGCGTCGATCCCCCGGCGGTCGGACCGGTGACACCGCCCACGCCCGTCGGGCGGCGGAGGTTCGCCGAACTGACCGGCTCGTGGCGGGCGGCGCTGCGGATCGCCCGACGCGAGTCGCGCCGGGCACGTCGGCGTACCGCCCTGGTGCTCGCGATGATCGCCCTGCCGGTGCTGGTGCTGGCCTTCCTCGCCACGAGCTACGACATGTCCGAACTGACCCCGCAGGAGCGTGTCGACCGCCGCCTCGGCGTCGCCGACGCGGAGCTGCGGTGGTTCGCCGAGACCCCGGTCATCCAGGACGAGTGGGGCGACAGCTGGTATCCCCGTGACGACAGCCAGTCAGCGATCGGCCGCCCGGCCACCGCCGCCGAGGTGACCGCGTTGCTCGGCCCCGGCAGCCGGGTCACCGAGGTCCGCGCCGGAGGCCCGGTGACGGTGCGGGGCCCGAGAGGCGACGAGACCCTGCAGGGGCGGGTTCTCGACCTCGCCGACCCGCTGGCCCGGAGTCTGGTGCGGTTCCGGTCGGGGCGGGCGCCGCAGCAGCCCGGCGAGGTCGCGGTGAGCCCGGCCGCGCTGCGCCGCCTGGACGTACGCCTGGGCGACGCCGTGGCCACCGCCGACCGGGCGAGGACGTACACGGTGGTCGGGGTGGTCGAGTTTCCCGACGACCTCGGCCCGGTGGTGGCGCTGCACCCGGCGGCCGTCGGGCGGGCCGATCCGCAGACGGAGAGCCGCTGGCTGGTCGACGTTCCCGGCGTCGTCGACGCGGCGATGGTGTCGCGGCTCAACGACCACGGGGTGGTGGTCGCGCCGCGCCACCTGCCCGCCTCGGCGACGTCGTCCCGCAGCTGGATCGGCTACGCGGACACCACCGACCTGAGCACCGGCGTGCTGATCGCCGGTCTCGGGTTGCTGGAGGTCGTGCTGCTGGTCGGACCGGCGTTCGCCGTGGGGGTCCGCCGTCGGCGCCGGGACCTGGCGCTGGTCGCCGTGGCCGGCGGGGACGCGGCCCAACTGCGCCGGGTCGTGCTCGCCGACGGGGTGGTGCTGGGCGTGCTGGGCGCCGCGGCGGGGTTGCTGCTCGGTGTCGGCGCGGCGTTCGCCGGTCGTCCACTCATGGAGCAGTACGTCTTCGGCGCCCGCTTCGGCGGGTACCGCTGCTGGCCCTCGGCCCTGGTCGTGCTCGGCGGGGTCGCGGTGCTGGCCGGGGTGCTGGCCGCGCTCGCGCCGGCCTGGACGGCGGCCCGGCAGGACGTCGTCGCCGGGCTCGCCGGGCGACGTACCCCGCCGCCGCCCCGGGCCCGCGCCCTGACCCTCGGGTTGACGCTGGTGGTCGGTGGGGCGGCGCTCGCGGCGTTCGGGGCCAGCCGGACATCACCGGCGGTGATCCTGACCGGCCTGATCCTCGGTGAGCTGGGCCTGGTCTGTTGCACGCCGACGTTGATCGGCGCGCTCGCCCGGCTCGGCCGGGTGCTGCCGCTGGCGCCCCGCATCGCGCTGCGCGACGCCAGCCGCAACCGGGCCGCCGCGGCGCCGGCCATCTGCGCCGTGATGGCGGCGGTGGCCAGCAGCGTCGCGCTCGGCGGATATCTGACCAGCGACGGGGTCCGCGACGCGCGCACCTACCAGCCGATGCTGCCCACCGGTCACGTCCTCATCAACCCCCAGGAGCCGGGCCGGCAGCCGGAGCCGACGTTGGCCCAGATCGACGCCGTCGCGCGGGCGCAGCTGGGCGCCACCGCCGTCGCACCCGTACGCACGCCGCTCTGCTCCTCGACCGACGGCGCGGCGGACTACTGCTCCGTCGGGCCGGAGATCCCGCCCGAGCGCGTCTGCCCCTTTGTGCCCGGGGACAGGCTGTCGGCGACGCAGCGTCGCCAGGCGCGGGCCGACCCGCGTTGCCGGAACCGTGCCGCGGACTACTTCGGCAACGGCGTCGAGACAGTGGTGGACGACGGCAGCGCGCTGCCGCTGCTCACCGGCGCCGACGCGGCGGCGACCGCCGCCGCCACCGCCGTGCTGCGCGCCGGGGGCGTGGTGGTGACCGACCCGCGCTACCTGCACGACGGCCGGGTGACGGTGCAGGTCAACGAGGTGCGGGCCGGGCGGGACGAGGCGACCACCACCCGGCACGACCTGCCCGGGTACGCGTTGCCGCCCACGGTCGGCCAGCCACGCCTCCTGCTCTCCGCGTCCGCCGCCCGACAACTCGGTCTGAGCCCTGTCCAGGCGGGCTGGGTGGTCGACACTCCGGCGCCGCCCAGCCAGCGCCGGCAGGATCGATTCGCCAAGGACCTGCGGGCCTTCGGGACGTTCTCCCTCCAGGTGGAGCAGGGCGCCGCCCCGCGCGACGACTCACCGCTGCTGCTGCTGCTCGCCGCGGCGGCCGGAATGATCACGGTGGGCGCGGCCGGGATCGCCACGGCGCTCGCCGCCGCGGAGGGCCGCGCCGAACTGTCCACCCTCGCCGCGGTCGGCGCGGCCCCTGCGGTACGCCGACTGCTGGCGATCTGTCAGGCCGGGGTGATCGCCGGTCTCGGTTCGGTGCTCGGCATCGTGGCCGGGCTCGGCACCGCGGCGATCGTGCTGTTCTCGGCCAACCGGGAGTACGCCACGGCCTGGCCGGCACGGGAGCCGTACCCGTACCTGGTGCCGTGGCCGGCGCTGGGCGTGCTGGTGCTGGTGCCGGTGGTGGCGATGCTCGGCGCGGGCCTGTTCACCCGGTCGGGGTTGCCGATCGAACGGCGCCTGGACTGAACCCGGGCCACCCGGGGGCCGGGGGCCGGGGGGCCGGAACCGGACCGTCCGGGGGTGCCGTCGGGGCGGGGCAGCCGGCAGACTGAGCCGCGTGTCAGCGCTCGCAACCCTCACCCGTCGACTCGGCCACCACCGCTGGTTCGGGTCCGCCGCCCGCCTGCTGGTCCCCGCCGACCGGATCGTCGGCCGGCTCACCCGGGGCCGGGTGGTCGCGCTCGGTGTGCTCCCGTCCCTCGTGATCACCACGACCGGTCGCCGCTCGGGCAAGCCGCGCAGCAATCCGCTGCTCTACGTGGCCGACGGCGACGCGTACGCGGTGATCGGCTCCAACTGGGGGCAGACCCACCAGCCCGGTTGGGCGATGAACCTGCTCGCCGACCCGGCCGCCGAGGTGGACGTGAAGGGTCGCCGGTTCCCGGTGCGGGCCGACCCGGCCACCGGGGCCGAACGGGACCGCCTGTGGCACCTGCTGGTCACCGAGTGGCCGGCGTACCGCACGTACGTCGAGCGGGCCGGCGGCCGGGAGATCCGCATCTTCCGGCTGGTGCCGACCGGGCGCGGCGTGCCGGCCGACCCCCCGTCGGCTGGCTAGGCTGACGCCAGTCGCTTCAGGCGGAGGTTGACCCGTGAGCGCGAGGAGTGAGCCGGTCCTGCGAGCCCCGCAGCCGCGAACAAAGGCTGACCAGTGAGCGCGAGCAGTGAGCGGTCGGGTGTCGACCGGAGCCTCGACGATCGACGGTGGACGGTGGCGGAGCGGGTCGCCGAGGTGGTCCGGCGGCGGTTTCCGGCCGAGGTGCTCGCGATCGCGGTCCACGGTCCCCTGGCGCACGGCGACGACGACGGTGGCGGGGACGGTGAGGTGGGGATGCTGGTGGTCACCTACCGGCCGGGCGCCGGGCCGCCGCCGGCGACCCGGCGGGTGGACGGGGTGCTTGTCGATCTGACCGTGGCCGCCGCCGACGACTACCTCGGGCAGGCCCGGGTGCTCTCCCCGTTGTGGCCGCTGACGGCCGACCGGTACGTCACCACCCGGTCCCTCTACGACCCGACGAGCTGGCTGCGGACGTTGCGGGACGAGCATCTCGGCCGGCTCGCCCGGGCCCGGCCGACGGAGTTCAGCACCGCGGCGCGGCAGGCCTGGTACCGGGGTAGCGCGGCGCACTCCCGGGCCGCCCGGTTGGCCGAGTGGTACGAGACGGACCAGGCGTTGCTGATGCTCGGTGAGGCGCGGTTGGCCGCGGCGACCGTGACCGGCCTGCTGGGCCGCACCTACTTCCGTGATCCGGGTGACGCGGTGCGGCGCACGGGGTTGGCCGGCGCGGACATGACGGAGGTCGGCGCGGTGCTGGCGCGGCAGGCCGAGGAGTTGGCGGCGCGTGGCCGCCCGGTCGACGGCACGATCGACGAGCTGCTCACCGGTTGACCGGCGTCACAGCCCGCCCTGCACTCCGATCAGTGAGCCGACCAGGTAGGTGGCGCCGGCCGCGGCGGCGCCCAGCACGAGTTGACGCAGGCCGCTGGTCCACCAGGGTCGGTTGGTGAACCGGGCCACCACGGCACCGGCGGCGAACAGGCCGAGCCCACCCACGGCGAGCGCCAGCCAGAGTTCGGTGGCGCCCAGCAGGTACGGCAGCAGCGGGATCAGCGCCCCCACCGAGAAGAACAGGAACGAGGAGATCGCCGCCGCCCAGGGGCTCGGCTGGTCGTCGGGGTCGACGCCCAACTCCTCGCGGACGTGCACCCGCAGCGCCTCCTCCGGGTCCCGCCGTACCGCCTCGGCGACCTGGGTGGCGAGGTCGCGGGGCAGGCCCCGGGCCACCCACGCGTCGGCCAGCTCGCGGGCCTCCGCCTCGGGGTGCCGCTCCAGCTCGCGCCGCTCCTTGGCCACCTCGGCGGCGACCTGTTCGTTGGCCGAGCGCACGCTCGTGTACTCGCCGAGCCCCATCGAGATCGCACCGGCCACCAGGCCGGCGGACCCGGTCAGCACGATGCTGCGCGGCGACACGCCACCGCCGCCGACGCCGGCGATGAGGGCGATGTTGGTGACCAGGCCGTCCATCGCGCCGAAGACGGCCGGGCGCAGCCAGCCGCCGGAGACGTCCGCGTGGTGTGCCTCGCGCAGGGCCGCGGGAGTGTCGGTCACGGCAGGGTCAGGATCTCGTGGCCGTCGTCGGTGACGACGATGGTGTGCTCGAACTGGGCGGTCCACCTACGGTCCTTGGTGACCACCGTCCACCCGTCGTCCCACATGTCGTACTGGTAGGTGCCGAGGGTGATCATCGGCTCGATGGTGAAGGTCATCCCCGGCTCCATGATGTCGGTGGGGCGAGGGCTGTCGTAGTGCGGCACGTAGAGCCCGCTGTGGAAGGTCTCGCCGATCCCGTGGCCGGTGAAGTCGCGGACCACGCCGTAGCCGAACCGCTTGGCGTACGACTCGATGACCCGGCCCACCACGTTGATCTGGCGGCCCGGGGCGACCGCGCGGATGCCGCGCATCATCGCCTCGTGGGTGCGTTCGACGAGCAGCCGGGCCTCCTCGCTGACCTCGCCGACGCAGAAGGTGGCGTCGGTGTCACCGTGCACCCCACCGATGTACGCGGTCACGTCGACGTTGATGATGTCGCCGTCGGTCAGGACGGTGGAGTCCGGGATGCCGTGGCAGATGACCTCGTTGACGCTGGTGCAGCAGGACTTGGGGTAGCCCCGGTAGCCGAGCGTCGACGGGTACGCGTCGTGGTCGCAGAGGAACTCGTGCACCAGACGGTCGATCTCGTCGGTGGTCACGCCGGGCTTGCAGTGCTCACCGGCGAGCTGGGTCGCCTGGGCGGCGAGCCGGCTGGCGATCCGCATCTTCTCGATGGTCTCCGGCGTCTGCACGTGCGAGCCGCGCCACTGCTGCGGGCTCTTCTTACCCACGTACTCCGGGCGGGGAATGTGGGCGGGCACCGGTCGCATCGGGGAGAGCGTGCCTGGGGTCAGCGGCGGACGGACGGTCATGCCCCAAGCCTATCGCCGGAGGAGCTGGTGACCCGTGCCACGGCCCGGCAGTCCCGGTTGTTGCCCTGCCAGGTCGGCTGTGCCATGGTGTCTGCGTGGATCAAGGGGGAGCACCACCCGTCTTCTCCGCCAGCGCGGAGATCGACGGAGAGCACCTCCGCGTGGTGGTGACCGGCGAGGTCGACATGGCGACCGCCGACACGATGCTCCAGACCGCCCTGCGCGAGCCCGCCCGTCGGATCACCCTCGACCTGCGCGCCGTGACCTTCTTCGACTCGGCGGCCATCCACGCCCTGGTCCGGCTCGCCCAGCAGTTCTCCGGCACGCTCACCGTGCTGCCGTCCCGGCAGGTCCGCCGGGTGCTGGAGATCTCCGGCCTGGGCGACCAGGGCTGGCTCGACCCGGTCTGAGATCGCCGACGCACCCGGCCGCCGGCACCCCGGCCACCGGGTCCGGGGTCAGCCCTGCAACTGCCGGCGCAGCGTCACCTCGGTGCCCTCGTCGGTACGCCGCACCATCAGGTCACCCAGCGCCTTGATCAGTGACAGGCCGCGCCCCCGGAACCCGGAGTCGGTCGACTCCCGCCACTGCCCGGTGTCGCGCACGGTGGCGATCACCGTCCGGTCCTCGATGGCCACCTCGACGCTGATCACCGCCTCGGCGGGTTGGACGGGGTGCTCGATGGCGTTCGCGGCGGCTTCCGACACCGCCACGGTCAGGTCGAACAGGTCCGTCTCGCCGACGTTGTGCGCCACGAGGAAGTCCTCCAGGCGCTTGCGCAGCACGCTCAGTCGGGTCGGGTCCGCCGGCAGCCGCAACGCGAACCGGTTCAGCTCGGCCGCCTCCAGGGCGAGCACCGCCACGTCGTCGCGGCGCGGCCGTCCGGTGACCCGCTCGACCACCGTGTCGATCAGGTCCGTCACGTGTTCGCCGGGGGTGGCGGCGTCGGCGCGCAGCTGCGCGAGCGCGGCGTCGATACCGAGCTGACGGTCCTCGATCAGCCCGTCGGTGTAGAGCAGCAGCCGGCTGCCAGCGGGCAGCTCCCCCTCGACCGTCCGGTACGTCGTGTCGGGGATGACGCCGACCGGCGGGCCGAGCGCGCGGTCGTGCAGGAACGCCACGTCGTCTCCTCGGATCAGCAGGGGGGACGGATGACCGGCGCTGGCGTAGCGCAGCCGGGCGGTACGAGGGCTGAACAGCAGGCAGACCACTGTCGCGAACGAGCGCCCCTCGGTGGACCCGACCAACCGGTTGAGCCGGGTCAGTGACTCACCCGGGTCGAAGCCCTCCAGCAGGTACGCCCGCAGCGCGTTGCGCAGCTGCCCCATCGCCGCGGCGGCCTGGACGCCCTTGCCGACCACGTCGCCGATGACCAGCACCAGGTCGTCGCCGTCGAGCCTCATCGCGTCGTACCAGTCCCCACCGACCTCGACGTCGGCGCTGCCCGGCAGGTACCGGCTCGCGACGACCGCGCCCGGCATCTGGGGCAGCGACCTCGGCAGCAGGCTGTGCTGCAACGTGGCGGCGATGCGGTGTTCGGCCTCGTAGAGCTGGGCGTTCTCCAGCCGCACCCCGACCAGCCGGGCCAGCTGGGTGAGCGCGGCCTCGTCGGCCTGCGCGTCGTCGCCGGCAGCCTGCCAGACCCGCAACTCGCCGAGCTGCTCGCGGGTGGTGCCGGTCAGCGCGGCCACGAAGGACGGGTCGGTGGCGGTGACGCCACCGCCGTCGGCTTCGGCGCGGGCGCCGGCCGCGGTGACCACGACCCGGGCGGCCTCGGCGAGGCTGAGCGCGTGCCGGGCGGCGACGTGCAGCACATCGGTGGTGGAACGGGCGGTGTTGACCGCCACCGCCGCGTCGGCCAGCGCCCGAAGCCGACGGATGATCTGCCCGCGCAGCTGGCCCAGCTCGACGTTGGCCCGGACCCGGGCGATCAGCTCCTGCCCGGAGAACGGCTTGGTCAGGTAGTCGTCGGCGCCCACGGAGAGGCCGGCGACCGCCTCGGCGGAACCGGCGCGGGCGGAGAGCAACACGATCGGCACGTCGCGGGTGCGGGGGTCCGTGCGCAGCGCGCCGACCAGGCCGAACCCGTCCAGCCGGGGCATCATCACGTCGGTGAGCACGAGGTCGAACCCGCCCGCACGGGCCAGCGTCAGGGCCGCCAGACCGTCGCTCGCGGTGACCACCTCCCAGGTCGGGGAGAGCAACCGGGTCACGTGCTCGCGCAGGTCGACGTTGTCGTCGACGACCAGGATCCGGCCGGCCGGGGCCGCGTCGGTCGGCTGACGGTCGGTCGGCCCGGGCATGTCCTCGTCGGCCCACAGGGCCGTCTCCGCCACGTACAGCCGGGCCTGCTCGGGCTCGCCCGTGGGCAGGGGGGCGAACGCGGCGACCCGGTCGGCGGGCAGGTGCGCCGATCCGAACGGGACGGTCACCGTGAAGGTGCTGCCCTCGTCGATCTGGCTGGTCACACCGACGTCGCCGCCGTGCATCTCGACCAGTTCCCGGACCAGCGCGAGCCCGATCCCGGTGCCCTCGTGGGTGCGGGCGCGCACCCCGGGCACCCGGTGGAACCGCTCGAAGACGTGCGGCAACTCGGCCGGCACGATGCCCACGCCGGTGTCGGTGACCTCCAGCCGGGCGACGGCGTCGTCGGCCCGGATCCGCACCCGGATCTCGCCGTCGAAGGTGAACTTCACCGCGTTCGACACCAGGTTGAGGACGATCTTCTCCCACATGTCCCGGTCGATGAAGACCGGCGCCGGCAGCGGCGGGCAGTCCACCACCAGGCGCAGCCCGGCGCGCTCGGTGGCCGAGCGGAAGGTGCTGGCCAGCCGGGCGGTGTAGCCGGCCAGGTCGGTGGGCTGGTAGCGGGCGGCCAGCCGACCGGATTCCAGTCGGGAGAAGTCGAGCACGGTGTTGACCAGCTTGAGCAGTCGCAACGCGTTGCGGTGCATCACGACGAGCCGGTCGGTGTAGGCGGCGGGCAGCTCCGGGTCGGCCAGCATGTCCTCCAGCGGGCCGAGCACCAGGGTCAACGGCGTACGGAACTCGTGGCTGACGTTGGCGAAGAAGTTGGTCTTCGCCCGGTCCAGCGCGGCCAGCTCGGCGGCGCGGGCGCGCTCCTGCTCGTACGCCCGCTGGGTGCCCACCGCGCGGGAGATCTGCGCGGCCACCAGGTCGAGGAAGTCGCGGTACTCGTCGCCCAGCGGCAGCTGGCGGGCGACGCCGGCGACCAGCGCGCCGACCGTCTCGTTGGCCGCCTTGACGGGCAGCACGAGCGCCACGTCGGCGGCGTCGGCCGGTGGCTGGGCGAGCAGACCGCTCACCTCGATGGTGGCCGGCGAGCCCTCGGCGACCAGCTCGCCGAACGTGTCGGGCGGGACATTGACCGCGGCCGGGTCGACGCGGCTGGCGGCGGTCAGGGTGAACCGGCCGGTGGAGTCGGCCAGGTAGATCAGCGCGAACGGCACGTCGGCGGAGTGCCGGGCGAGCACGTCGGCGGCGGTCCGGCCCAGCTCGCCCGCGCTGATCACGTCGGCCAGCTCGGTGCCCAGCTCCGACAACGCCCGCAGCCGGCGTTCGCCCACCACCCGCCCGGTGGTCTCGTTGACGATGCAGTAGACGCCGCTGACCGCGCCGTCGGCACCCCGGATCGGGTCGTACGAGACGTCGAAGTAGGTCTGCTCGACGAAACCGGAGCGGTCCAGCAGGAAGGGGTGGTCCTCGCCGCGGTAGGAGAGCCCGGTGCGCCGGACCCCGTCGAGCAGCGGACCGAGGACGTCCCACGTCTCGGCCCAGTGGTGTCGGGCCGGCTGGCCGAGCACGTGCGGGTGCTTGCTGCCGATGGTCGGCCGGTAGGCGTCGTTGTAGAAGGCGAGCTGGTCGTCGCCCCAGAACATGACGATCTGCGCGCTGGAGGAGAGCATCATGCCGATCGCGTTGGAGAGCGCCGCCGGCCAGCCGGACGGCCCGCCCAGGGGGTGGGTGGACCAGTCGAAGGCGCGGATTCGCTCACCCAGCTCACCGCCGCCCGCGTACGCGGCGGCGAGCAGCGGGGAGGTCTCGTGGACGTCCGCGAAGGAATGCCCCGCATCCGCGCCCCCCTGGGCCGAGCTCATGCAGCCTCCCCCGCTTCGGCCGTACCCCGCAGCCGTTGATCTTCACGCGCCGTGCTCCGACTTGTACCCCGGCGGACCAGCAACGTAACGCATGACGCCCCTTGGACGCTGGTTACCCGTGCCGCACCCGTCGCCGACCCGGCAGCGCGGGGGCGTACGCGGGCCCAGGGAGGCCGCCGGGAGCGCCCTGACCTGTCAGAAGACCGGGAGTCCGTCGATGCTCGCGGCGTTCTTGGTGGCGCGGTAGGTCACCAGATCATCGGCCGTACGGCGGGAGTGTGAGGTAAGCAACAGGTCACGCTCCGCGCGGTAGTCCATCAGCGGCACCGCATAACCGCAGGAGTCGCTGACCCGCTCGACCTCCACCGTGATCACGGCCCGCACGGCGTGCACGTCCGGCGGCGCGGGAAACTCGGCGAGCCGATCCGCGTAGCCCGCCTCGGTCACCGCGACGCTGCTGCCCCTGCCGTGCAGGCGCACGATCTTCGGGGGCCCGTCGAACGCGCAGAACATCAGCGTGATGCGGCCGTTGTCGCGCAGGTGGGCGATGGTCTCCGCGCCGCTGCCGTGGTAGTCCAGGTAGGCCACCCGGTGCGGGCCGAGGATCACGAAGGTGCCCGTCATGCCCTTCGGCGAGACGTTGACGTGCCCCTCGGGCCCGGACGGCGCGGTGGCCACGAAGAAGACCGGCTGGCCCGCGATGAACTCCCGCAGACGACCGTCGATCTCTGGATAGACCTTGCCCATGCGGTGATCCTCCCATCGCGCCCGTCCCGCGCCGGGGCGACCTGCGTCACACCGTCGGCGACCCCGCCGCGTCCACGCCCTCGTGGCGGACCCGCACCGGCGGGCCGGACGCTCGCCGGCGGGCGGCCCGGACCAACGCCGTGATCGGACGCGGGTCCGGCTCGTTCTCCGGATGCCACTGCACCCCGAGCACGAACGGACGGTCCGGGTCCTCAACCGCCTCGATCACGCCGTCCGCCGCCCAGCCGCTGACCGCGAGCCGCCCCGGCGTGGCGACCGCCTGATGGTGGTACGAGTTGACCCGGTCCACCCCGGCCAGCGTCCTCGCCGCCAGACTCCCCGGCGCGAACCGCACCGGATGGGTGCCGTAGACCCCCGGGGCCGGACGGTGCGCCTCCGAACCGACGACGTCGGGTAGGTGCTGGTGCAGGGTGCCCCCGTACGCCACGGCGAGCAGCTGCATTCCCCGACAGACACCCAGCACCGGCAGGTCGGCGGCGAGGGCGGCCGTCAGCAGGGTCAGCTCACCGGCGTCCCGGTCCGGCCGGTCCTCGGTCCGCGGGTGCGGCTGCTGGCCGTACCGCCCGGGACCGACGTCGGCGCCCCCGGCCAGCAGGAGCCCGTCGAGGACCGCCAGCACGTCACCGTCGGAGTCGTCCGGGGGCAGCACCACCGCACGACCACCGGCAGCGGTCACCGCCCGCACGTACGCCTCCGGCACCAGCACCGCCCGCACACCGCGCCACACGGCCCAGTCGGCGGGCTCGACGTACGCGCTGATCCCGATCAGCGGCCGCCTCACCGGACGGCCAGCGTTCGCGACTGCGGGGCTCGCAACACCGGCTCACTCCTCGCGCTCACAGGGGAGTCACGTATGCGCCGGTGATCCCGCCGTCGACCACGAACTGCGCGGCGGTCATGAACGAGGCGTCGTCGCTGGCCAGGAACGCCACCGCGGCGGCGATCTCCTCCGGCTGCCCGAAGCGGCCCATCGGCACGTGCACCAGTCGGCGGGCAGCCCGCTCCGGGTCGGCGGCGAACAGCTCCAGCAGCAACGGGGTGGCCACCGGGCCGGGACAGAGCGCGTTGACCCGGATGCCCTCGCGGGCGAACTGCACACCCAGCTCCCGGGTCATCGCCAGCACCCCACCCTTGCTGGCGGTGTACGCGATCTGCGACGTCGCCGCGCCCATCAGCGCCACGAACGAGGCGGTGTTGATGATCGAGCCCTTGCCCTGGCGGCGCATGTGCGGGATCGCGTACTTGCAGCACAGGTAGACGCTCGTGGTGTTGACCCGGAGGACCCGTTCCCACGCGTCCAGGCCGGTGTCCAGGATGGAGTCGTCGTCCGGCGGGGAGATGCCGGCGTTGTTGAACGCGACGTCCACCCGGCCGTGCCGGTCGGCCACCCCGTCGAACAGGTCGCGGACCGCCGACTCGTCGGCCACGTCGGTGCGGACGAACTCGCCGCCGCACTCCTCGGCGGCCTTCTCGCCAGCCGCCTCGTCGATGTCCACGCAGACCACCCGGGCCCCCTCGGCGGCGAACCGCCGCACGGTGGCCAACCCGATGCCGCTGCCCGCTCCGGTGACCACGGCCACCCGGTCCTGCAATCGACCCTGCACTGGCGTCACTCCTCTGTCGCGATGAACACGTTCTTGACGTCGGTGAAGGAGTGCAGCGCGTCCGGGCCCAGCTCACGGCCGAGCCCGGAACGCTTCATCCCACCGAACGGGGTCCAGTAGCGCACCGAGGAGTGCGAGTTGACGCTGAGGTTGCCCGACTCGACGGCGCGGGCCATCCGCAGCGCGCGGCCCACGTCCCTGGTCCAGATCGAGCCGGAGAGGCCGTACTCGGTGTCGTTGGCGAGCCGGACCGCGTCCGCCTCGTCGTCGAACGGGAGCACCGACACCACCGGTCCGAAGATCTCCTCCCGCCAGTGCCGGTCGGCCGGCGAGTCGGCCAGCAGCACCGTCGGCGCGTGCCAGAAACCGGGGCCGTCCGGGCGGGAGCCGGTGAAGGCGACAGTCGCCCCGGTCACGTAGCCGGCGACCCGGTCCCGCTGGGCCGCCGAGATCAGTGGACCCATCTCGGCGGTGTCCCGGGACGGGTCCTCCACCCGCACCGCGCGTACCGCCGGTTCGAGCAGTTCCAGGAACCTGTCGTACACCGGGCGTTGGACCAGGATCCGCGACCGTGCGCAGCAGTCCTGGCCGGCGTTGTCGAAGACCGCGCCCGGCGCGGTCGCGGCGGCGCGCTCCAGGTCGGCGTCGGCGAACACGATGTTCGCGCTCTTGCCGCCCAACTCCAGGGTGAGTCGCTTCACCTGGGCGGCGCAGCCGGCCATGATCCGGGTGCCGACCTCGGTGGAGCCGGTGAAGCAGATCTTGCGGACCGCCGGATGGCTGACGAACCGCTCCCCCACCACCGCGCCCTCGCCCGGAATGACGGTGAACACGTCGTCGGGCAGGCCGGCCTCGCGCGCCAGCTCGGCCAGGCGCAGCGCGGTGAGCGGGGTCAGCTCGGCGGGTTTGAGCACCACTGTGTTGCCGGCGGCGAGGGCCGGGGCGAACCCCCAGGCGGCGATGGGCATCGGGAAGTTCCACGGCACGATCACGCCGACCACGCCGAGCGGCTCGTGGAAGGTGACGTCCAGGCCGCCGGGCACCGGGATCTGCCGTCCGGTCAACCGCTCCGGCGCTCCGGCGTAGTAGTCCAGCACGTCGCGAACGTTGCCGGCCTCCCAGCGGGCGTTGCCGACGGTGTGCCCGGAGTTGCGGACCTCCAACGCGGCCAGCTCGTTCAGGTGCGCGTCGACGGCGGCGGCGAACCGCCGCAGCAGCCGGGCCCGGTCCCCCGGCGCGACGACCCGCCACGCCTCGAACGCCTTCGCGGCACGCGCGATCGCCGCGTCCACCTCCGCCACCGAGGCCCCGGAAACCTCCCGAAACCCCTCCCCGCTGGCCGGATCCACCACCACGGTCACGCCGCTACCCCCTACCCCTGCGCAATCTCGCAGGTGCTGCACGAACCACCGACACAACGTGCGAGATCACGGAGGACGGACCAGGGGTTAGAGGCGCTCGAAGCCACGGGTCAGCTCCCAATCCGTCACCGCCGCGTCGTACGCCGCGAGTTCCACTCTTGCCTGGTTGGCGTAGTGGGCGACCACCTCGTCGCCGAACGCCTCCCGGGCCACCGTCGACGCCTCCCAGAGCGCCAGTGCGTCGCGCAATGTGCCGGGGACCCGTTCGGCCTGCGGATCGTCGTACGCGTTGCCGGTGCACTCCTCGCCCAGCTCCAGCTCCCGCTCGATGCCGTGCAGCGCGCCCGCGACCAACCCGGCGATCGCCAGGTACGGGTTGACGTCGGCCCCCGGCACCCGGTTCTCCACCCGCATGCCCTGCCCGTGCCCCACCACCCGCAGGGCGCAGGTGCGGTTGTCCACCCCCCAGCGCAGTGCCGTCGGGGCGAACGAGCCCGGCTGATAACGCTTGTAGGAGTTGATGTTCGGGGCGAAGAGCAGGCTGAACTCCCGCATGGTGGCGAGCAGCCCGGCGAGCACCCGCTGCCCGGTCTCCGACAGGTGCGCCGGCCCGTCGCCGAGCATCGCCGAGGCGCCCGTCCGGTCGCGCAGCGAGAAGTGGATGTGGCAGGAGTTGCCCTCCCGCTCGTTCGGCTTGGCCATGAAGGTGATCGCCATGCCCTCCTGGGCGGCGATCTCCTTGGCCCCGTTCTTGTAGATCACGTGGTGGTCGGCGCAGGCCACGGCCTCGTCGTAGCGGAAGGCGATCTCGTGCTGGCCGAGGTTGCACTCGCCCTTGGCGCTCTCCGGGGTCAGCCCGGCGCCAGCCATCTCGGTGCGGATCCGGCGCAGCAGCGGCTCCACCCGGGCGGTGCCGAGCAGCGAGTAGTCCACGTTGTACTGGTTGGCCGGGGTGAGGTCGCGGTAGCCGCGCCGCCAGGCATCCTCGTACGAGTCGCGGAACAGCACGAACTCCAGCTCGGTGCCGGCGTACGCGGTCAGCCCGTGCTCGGCCAGCCGGTCCAGTTGCCGGCGCAGGATCTGCCGGGGCGAGGCGACCACGTCACCGGAGCCGTCCAGCCAGGTCAGGTCGGCCAGCAGCAGGGCGGAGCCGGGCTGCCAGGGCACCCGACGCAGGGTGGCGAAATCCGGCACCATCGCGAAGTCGCCGTAGCCGCGCTCCCAGCTCGACATCGCGTACCCGCCGACGGTGTTCATGTCGACGTCCACGGCGAGCAGGTAGTTGCAGCCCTCGCTGCCGTTGGCCACCACCTGGTCCAGGAAGAACGGCGCGTGGAACCGTTTGCCCTGCAGGCGGCCCTGCATGTCGACGAGGGCCAGCACGACGGTGTCGATCTCGCCCTCGGCGACGGCGACCCGCAGTTGTTCCAGCGTGAGCGGAGCTTTCGTCATTCGCGGGCCTCCATCACCAAGGTCTACTGGCAAACCGGATCACCGTCAATGCCCCCGGCGCCGAGGGCGGCAAACCCGGTGACCGCACCGGCGGGACGGCCGCGATGACCGTCCCGCCGGGCGGGTGTCAGGCCGGGCCGTCGACCGGCGCCGGGTCGGCCGCCGGCGCGGGTTCCTCGACGGTACGCACCGGGCCGGCGAACCACTTCCGGGCCGAGGCGTACCACCAGACCGCGACCACCAGCAGCACCCCGCCCACGGCGAGCGGCGCGTAGTTCACCGCCGACCAGGTGAAGTCGTCGTTGCCGGGCACGCCGGCCGGCACGATCGGCAGCACGAAGTACACGGCGATGACCGCGATCTCGATGACCGCGATCCAGCCGAGCAGCTTGTACTTGCGCCCCAGCGTCCACGGGCCGGGTACGAACCGGTCGCCGAGGCGCAGCCGCAGCGCGATCGGGATGAGGAAGGACAGGTAGAGGCCGATCACCGCGACGGAGACCACCGCGTAGAAGGCGATCGGGATGCCGGCCGAGCTCTCGTAGAGCGCCGGCAGGGTCAGCACCAGGCCGGCGATCGTGGTGCCGATGATCGCGTTGACCGGGGTGCCGTTGCGGTTCACTCTCGACCAGAGCCGCCAACCCGGCACCGCACGGTCCCGACTGAAGGCGTACGCCATCCGGCTCATCGAGGTGATGCAGCTCATCCCGCAGAAGAACTGCCCGATCGTGGAGATGATGATGACGATCTTGAAGAAGACCGGGGTCAGGGCGGACTCGAAGATGGCGCCGGAGAAGCCGCCGGCGGCGTTGACCGCCTCGACGTCGGTGGCCGCGAACAGGAACGCCAGCAGCAGGATCCAACCGCCGACCGCCGAATAGAAGATCGACTGCCAGAGCCCGCGCGCGGCGGCCTGCGAGGCGCCCCGGGTCTCCTCGGAGACGTGCGCGCAGGCGTCGAAGCCGGTGATCGTGTACTGGGTGAGCAGGAAGCCCAGCGGCAGCACGTAGAACCAGAACGTCAGCCCGCCGGTGTCCCCGTCACCGAAGCCCGAGTTGTTGAACCGCTCGGTGAACACGAACTGGAAGCTCTGGTGATCGTCCGGAACGAACACCAGGATGGCCACCACGACGGCCGCGCCGGCCACGTGCCACCAGACCGAGACGTTCTGGAGTACGTCGATGATCCGGTGCCCGAAGATGTTGATGAGGCCGTGCAGCGCCAAAATGATCACGAAGAGGACGAACGCCTGCCGCAACGTCCCGGCCCAGCCGTCGAAGAGCGCCGACAGGGTGAGGTTGAGGAAGGTCGCGCAGCCGTAGTCGACCGAGGCGGTGACCGCGACCAGGCCGATGAGGTTCAGCCAGCCGGTGAACCAGCCGTGCACCGGGCGGCCCATGGTCGCCGCCCACCAGTAGATCCCGCCCGCCGTCGGGTAGGCCGACACCAGTTCGGCCATGCAGAACCCGATGATCAGGATGAACAGTGAGATCAGCGGCCAGCCCCAGGAGATGGCGACCGGCCCGCCGTTGTTCCACGCCTGGCCGAAGGTGGTGAAGCAGCCGGCCAGGATCGAGATGATGGAGAACGAGATGGCGAAGTTGGAGAAGCCACTCCACTTGCGGCGTAGCTCCTGCTTGTAGCCGAGTTCGGCGAGTCGTCGGGCGTCGTCGTCGATCGGTTGCTCTGCGGTCGGCACGGGCGTCGTGGCCACTGCACACCTCCCTGAGGTGGTTCCGCGAACGAGTGCGCAAAGTGTCGTCCCGCCGATCAAGACAGGTCAATACAGCGCCGGTGGGAATCTCACCGCCGTCCCGGCTAATTGCGTTGCCGCCCGTCCAGCCCGCCCGCATGCTTGACCCCGTGACCAGGCCCGATCGCGACGGGCCACCACCGGGCGCTCGGACCGCCCGGCACCGCGGCGGCGCGGGGCACGCCTCTCTCTCCGTACGGCAACCGCCGTACCCACAAATGCCCCGCGCCGCCCCCTCCGCTCCCGGGTGCGGGGGGTGGGTCAGGTTAGTAGGAGGCCGGTTACCCAGAGGGCGCCGATGGTCAGGCCGGCCAGGAATTCCACCAGCATGGACAGGCCAGCCGCCTTGAGCGCCTGTACGGTGGACGGCCAGGCGAGCCGGTTGCTGCCCAGCCGCAGCCGCTCCGCGGCCCACACTCCCGCGACGAAGCCCAGCAGCAGACCGACCACGGGGATCACGAAGAACCCCACCAGGCCGAGCGCGCCCCCGGCCAGCAGGGACCACGTCGGCACGCCTGTGCGTTTGAGGTTCCTCCCCGGCCACAGGTACTTCACGACGATGCCTCCGACAGCGACCAGTGTCGCGGCGGCGAACACAGCCCAGCCACCCGGGCCGGCACCACCGAAGATCGCCCAGACCAGTACCCCACCCCAGCACAGCGGCAGCGCCGGCAGGCCGGGCACCACCACGCCAGCCAGCCCGGCCAGGATGGCCAGCGCGGCCACCACTGTCACCACCGTCTGCGAGTCGTTCAGGCTCACACCGTCGCCCGCCGCAGCCGGGCGGTGATCTCCTCGGCCGGCGAGGGTGCGCCGAAGTACCGCCCCTGCCCGGTGTCGCAGCGCAGCGCTCGCAGCCGCTCGGCCTGCACCGGGGTCTCCACCGCCTCGGCGGTGACCCACAGCTCCAGCGCGTGCGCCAACCGGACCAACGCGTCGACGATCCGCTCGTCGCGGTGGTCCGCCACCGCGTCCGTCCCGTCGGCGCGGATGCCCTCGACGAACGGGCCGGCCAGCTTCAGGCAGTGGATCGGCAGCCGCCGCAGGTACGCGAGGTTGGAGTACCCGGTGCCGAAGTCGTCGACCGCCAGCCGGACGCCCAGCGCCGCGAGTCGGTGCAGGCTGCGCAGCGGCTCGCCGGCGCTGCCCATCACGGCGCTCTCGGTCAACTCCAGTTGCAACAGCTCCGCCGGCAGGCCGCTGGTGGCCAACGCGTCCGCCACCGTGGCGACGATCGCCGGGTCGTCGGCCTGCCGGGCGGCCAGGTTGACGCTGACCACCAGCCGGGCCTCGGGGAACTCCCGCCGCCAGCGTTCGGCGTCGTGGCAGGCCCGCCGCAGCACCCACTCGCCGAGCCGGACGATCAGGCCGGTCTCCTCGGCGAGGCCGATGAACCGGTCCGGGCCGATCAGGCCCAGCTCCGGGTGCTCCCAGCGGACCAGCGCCTCCACTGCGAGCATCGTGCCCTCCAGCAGCGACACGATCGGCTGGTAGTGCAGCACGAACTCGCCCCGGTCCAGCGCGGCCGGCAGCCCGGCGACCAGCGCCGACCGGGCGAGGTCGCGGGCGCTGCGCTCCGGGTCGTACACCGCCCACCGGCCGCGGCCGGCCGCCTTGGCCCAGTAGAGCGTCGTGTCGGCGGCCTTCATCAGCTCCGAGGCGGTGGTCTCCGCGGCCGGGCAGTCCACGATGCCCACGCTGGCGGAGACCGCCAACTGCTGGTCGCCGAGATGCACCGGGGCGGCGACGGCGGCAAGCGCGGACTCCGCCACGGCCACCGCGTCATCGACGTCGTCGCCGCCGTCGACCAGGATGACGAACTCGTCGCCGCCCATCCGGGCGACCAGGTGGCCGTGGTCGGCCACGCACTCGGCGAGCCGCCGGCCGATCGCCACCAACAGCCGGTCGCCGAGGTCGTGGCCGAGGCTGTCGTTGATCGCCTTGAAGCCGTCCAGGTCGAGGAAGCACACCCCGACCCGTTGACCGGGCCCGGCGGTGTCGAAGACCCGGCCCAGCGTCTCGAAGAACAGGGTCCGGTTGGGCAGCCCGGTCAGCGGGTCGTGCAGCGCCTGGAAACGCAGCCGCTGCTGGAGTTCGTACCGCTCGGTGATGTCCTCGATCATGGCGACGGTGAACCGGGGTCGCCCGTCGTCGTACCGGATCAACGAGACGGCCAGGTCCGTCCAGACGACGCTGCCGTCCTTGCGGTGGTAGCGCTTCTCCACCCGGACCGAGTCCTGCTTGCCCTCGATCAGCTCCTGGTACAGCTCCCACATGCCGGCGGCGTCGTCGGCGTGGAACAGCTGCGCCACGTTCATCTCGCACAGCTCTTCGATCGAGTAGCCGAGCATGTCGGCGAACGCCGTGTTGACGTCGATGATCTGGCCATCCACCCCGGCGATGCCGATCCCGATCGCCGCGCCGGTGAAGACCGCCCGGAACCGCGCCTCACTGTCGCGCAGCGCCTGCTCGACCTCGTCGCGGGCCTGCCAGGCCGAGCGGGCGATGCGCTCCTGCTGGGTGAAGGTGCGGTCGCGCAGCGCGCGGGCGAACCCGGCGGCCAACCCGCCCTGCACCGCCGCGATCCGCTCGCCCAGGTCGGCCGGCCGGTCGCCGGACGCCAGGACCCGATCGGGGAAGTCGTCGCCGAGCGCGCGCAGCGACCACTCCAACGCCCGCGGCTCGGTCAGGTGCGCCTCCACCAGCGCCCGCCCGACCTCCTCGGCGGGACGGGTGCTGAACGGCTCGGCCCGCACCACCTGGGCCAGCCGGACGGTGTGCAGCAGCAGCAGCCGCTCGGTCTCGGCCGCGCTGAGCGGCACGAAACCGATGCGGCGTACGGCGCGGGCCCAGTCGGCGGCGTAGCCCTGGGCGCCGCCCCGGCCGACGTCGACCCCGGTGGGGTCCGGGACGGCGGCCACTGGAATCAGCCGGCGGGCTGGTCGTACCGGGCCACGCCCCCGAAGGCGCCGAACCGCTCCGGGTGCTCATCCACGTCGGCCGGCGAGTCGGGACGCCACAGTGGCATGTGCACCACGCCCGGTTCGAGCACCGTCCAGTCGCCGAAGAAGCCGGTGACCTGCGCCCGGGAGCGCAGGGTGATCTCGGTGGCCGTCCGGGCGGAGAGGCGCTGGGCGTCCAGCATCTCCTGCGGCTGGTCCTCGAAGGTCGAGTGCGAGATGACCAGGAAGCTGCCGGGCGCGGCGGCGGCCCGCAGGGTGGACAGGATCTCCTCGGGACCGTCGGCGTCCGGGATGAAGTGCACCACCCCGGCCAGCAGGATGCCCATCGGTCGACTGAAGTCGATCAGCCCGAGCCGCCGGGTCTCGGCAAGGATGCGCTCCGGCTCGCGCAGGTCGGCGTGGATCACCCCGGTCAGGTCATTGCCGGCGAGCAGCTCACGGCTGTGCGCGACGGCGACCGGGTCGATGTCGACGTAGACCACCCGGGCCTTCGGGTTGGCCGCCTGGGCCACCTCGTGCACGTTGCCCACTGTCGGAATGCCGGAGCCGATGTCGAGGAACTGGTCGATGCCGGCGTCGAGCAGCACCCGGACGGCTCGGCGCAGGAACTCCCGACCGGAGCGCATGGTGGCGGCGAGATTCGGGGTCATGCTGGCGATCTGCTCGGCCAACTGCCGGTCGACCTCGAAGTTGTGCGCCCCGCCCAGGAAATAGTCGTACACCCGGGCCGCGCTCGGCCTGGTCAGGTCAATCTCGGTCGGCAGTGCGTCCGGCATCGGTGTGCTCCCCAGTTCGTCGCCGCGGCGCGAGGCGGCACCGGCGTCGACGAGCGCGCGCGACCGCCGGCCGACCCCGCGGGTCGTGTGGTGTGGACCACTCTAGGCCGACAACTCCCACGTACGGCAGATCCCTTCACGTAACTTTCCGCGCTCAGGCGGCCGACTCCAGCAGCAGCGAGATGCCCTGCCCGACGCCGATGCACATGGTGGCGAGGGCCCGGCGGCCGCCGCGACGGCGCAGCTCCAGGGCGGCGGTCAGCGCCAGCCGCGCGCCGCTGGCGCCCAGCGGATGCCCGAGCGCGATCGCGCCACCGTTCGGGTTGACGTGCTCGGCGTCGACCGGCAACCCCAACTCGCGCAGCACCGCCACGGACTGCGCGGCGAACGCCTCGTTCAACTCGATGACGTCCACCGCGCCCAGCTCCACGCCGACCCGGTCGAGCAGCTTGCGGGTGGCCGGCACCGGGCCGATTCCCATGATCCGCGGCGGTACGCCGGCCGTCGCCGCGCCGCCGATGCGGGCCAGCGGGGTGAGGCCGTACCGCTGCACCGCCGCTTCACTGGCCACCAGCAGCGCGACCGCGCCGTCGTTGACGCCCGAGGAGTTGCCGGCGGTCACCGTGCCGCCGTCGCGGAACGGGGTGGGCAGCGCGGCCAGCTTCTCCAGCGACGTCTCCCGGGGGTGCTCGTCGACCTCGACCAGTCGGGTCTCCCGGCGACCGGCCGGCACGGACACCGGCACGATCTCCTCGGCGAACCGGCCGTCGGCCTGCGCCTTGGCGGCGCGCTGCTGCGAGCGGTACGCGCAGGCGTCCTGCTCGGCCCGGTCGACGCCGTACTCGGCGGCCACGTTCTCCGCCGTCTCCGGCATCGAGTCGACGCCCCAGCCGTCACGCATCAGCGGGTTGACCAGCCGCCAGCCCAGGGTCGTGTCATACATCTCGGCCGAGCGGGAGTACGCCGAGGTCGCCTTCGGCACGACGAACGGCGCCCGGCTCATGCTCTCCACCCCACCGGCGACCACCAGGTCCGCCTCGCCGGCCACGATGGACCGGGCGGCGATGGCGAGGGCGTCCAGACCGGAGCCGCAGAGCCGGTTGACGGTGCTGCCCGGCACCTCCTCGGGCAGGCCGGCGAGCAGCGCCGCCATGCGGGCCACGTTGCGGTTGTCCTCGCCGGCCTGGTTGGCGCAGCCGAGCACGACGTCGTCGACGCGGGCCCAGTCCACCGACGGGTGCCGGGCGACCAGCTCGCGGATCACGTGTGCGGCCAGGTCGTCGGGGCGGACGCCGGCCAGCGCGCCGGCGTACCGGCCGATGGGGGTACGGACACCGGCCACCAGGTATGCCACGGTCATCGCGAGTCCTTCGGGGGTGGGAAGGGCGGGGGTGCGGGCGTCCACCGGGTCGCGGGGGACTCCCCAGCCGCCAGGATATCCACGCTCCCAGCGGATAGGTTGGCGGCATGGCCCGGGCCCAGTTCAGCGCAGAGACCAGCCGTGGTGGCGCTTTCGTCCGCCAGCCCAACCGCTTCACCGGTCGGGTCACCCCCGACTCGACCTCCCCGCCGGGTGGCGGCCCGGACGAGCAGGACCGCTGGCCTCTGGAGGCCGGCCGGTACCGGCTGATCTGGTGCCGCGCGTGCCCGTGGGCGCACCGGGCGAGGATCGTGCGCGGCCTGCTCGGGCTGGACGACGCGATCTCGCTGGGCACCGTCGACCCGATCCGGGACGAGCGGGGCTGGGCGTTCGCCCTCGACCCGGACGGCTTCGACCCGGTCCTCGGTGTCAGCTTCCTCTCCGAGGCGTACCTGGCCACCGACGAGGACTACACCGGCCGGGTGACCGTGCCGGCGCTTGTCGACACGCTGACCGGCCGGGTGGTCACCAACGACTACCCGCAGCTCACCCTCGACTTCTCCACCGAGTGGCGGTCGCTGCACGCCCCCGACGCCCCGGACCTGTACCCGGTCGCGCTGCGCCCGGAGATGGACGCGCTGATGGCCGAGATCCACCACGACGTCAACAACGGCGTCTACCGGTGCGGGTTCGCCACCTCGCAGGAGGCGTACGACGAGGCGTTCCGGGCGCTCTTCGCCCGACTGGACGCGCTGTCCGAACGCCTGGCCGGGCAGCGCTACCTGATGGGAGACGCGATCACCGAGGCCGACGTGCGGCTGTTCACCACGCTGGTGCGCTTCGACGCCGCGTACCACGGGCACTTCAAGTGCAACCGCAGCAAGCTGACCGAGATGCCGGTGCTCTGGGCGTACGCCCGGGACCTGTTCCAGACCCCGGGCTTCGGCGAGACGGTGGACTTCGACCACATCAAGCGGCACTACTACGGCACCCACCGGGAGATCAACCCGACCGGCATCGTGCCGCTGGGGCCCGACGAGTCCGGTTGGACGACGCCGCACGGGCGTGGCTGAGCCGGGGCGGGCCGGCACCGCGACGGCACCCGTCGCTCGCGGGGACGTCGCCCGCCGGGTCGCCGGGTCCGCCGCAGCCGGCTGCGCGGTGGCCGGCGCGGTCGCGGTGACGGTCGCGGTCGTCGCCGGTCCCGGTCCCGGTCTCACCGGGTACGTGAGCGAGGCGGGCATCGCTGGCAGCGCGCACGCCGTGACGTACCGGATCGGGGTTCTCGCCCTGGCCGGCGCGTTGCTGCTGATCGCCGCGGCGCTGCCTCCCGGGGTGCGGGTGGCGCCGGCGCTGCTCGCCACCGGCGCGGTGCTCACCGCGGTGTCCGGGGCGGTGACCTGCTCCGCCGGCTGCCCACTGCCGCCGTTCGAGCGCACCACGGTGGCCGACCTGGTGCACGGGGGCGCGAGCATCGCGGCGACGGCGGCGGTGGTCCTCGCCATGATCGCGCTGGCCGTGTCCGGGCCGGCCGGGCCGGTGGTCCGCCGGTTGGCGGCCGGCACGGCCGCGCTCGCCCTGCCGCTGTGCGCGACGGTCGGCCTGGCCATGCTCGTGGTCGGCCGGGGCGCCCTGGTCGGCGTGGTGGAGCGGCTGGTTCTCGGGCTCGCGGTGCTGTGGGGCGTGGCCACCGGCACGGCCCTGGCCCTGGCCCGCCGCGAGCGGGGCTTGTAAGGAGCGTCACGGCCGCCGTTCCTTGCAGATCGCGCTGATCGGCGTACTGTCGGCGAGCGATGACCAATGTCTGGGGCCTCACCGTTCGCCTGTATGTCGATCTCCGACTGCAGGCCAGCGGCATCTGTCCGGCGTAGCCGCCCTCCTCGCGCCTACCCCGACCAGAACAGACAATTGGACACTTCATGCCCTTCGGCCTGCGCAAAATTCCGTTCTCCGTGCAGATCCTTCTCGGCCTCGTGCTCGGCGTCGCGCTCGGCTTCCTGGCCCGCAGCAACGACCTGAGCTGGCTGACCAGCACCCTGCACACCGTCGGCAGCCTCTTCATCCAGCTCCTCAAGCTGGCCGTGCCGCCGCTGGTCTTCACCGCCATCGTGGTCAGCGTGGTCAGCCTGCGCGGCGTGGCCAACGCCGCCCGGCTCGCGCTGAAGACCCTGATGTGGTTCGGCATCACCGCACTGATCGCAGTGAGCATCGGCATCGGCCTCGGCCTGCTCGTCAACCCGGGCCGCGGCGTGAGCCTCGACCTGGGTGGCGCGACCCCGCCCAAGAACACCGGCTCCTGGACGGACTTCCTCACCGGCATCGTGCCCACCAACCCGGTCGGCGCGTTCGTCGAGGGCAACGTCCTCCAGATCGTCTTCCTCGCCCTCGTGGTGGGTGCCGCGGCCCTGCTGGTCGGCGACGCCGCCGAGCCCTTCGTGGCGCTGAACCGCTCGCTGCTGGAAATCGTGCAGAAGGCCCTGTGGTGGGTCATCCGACTCGCCCCGATCGGCACCCTCGGCCTGATCGGCAACGCCGTCGCCTCGTACGGCTGGGACCTGCTGGCACCCCTCGCGAAGTTCACCACCGCCGTCTACGTCGGCTGCGCCATCGTGCTGTTCGTGGTCTACCCGCTGGTGCTGATCCTCGCCGGCCGGCTCAACCCGCTGCGCTTCTTCGCCGGCGCCTGGCCCGCGATCGAGCTGGCCTTCGTGTCCCGCTCGTCGGTGGGCACCATGCCGGTGACCCAGCGCTCCGTCGAGCGGCTCGGCGTCCCGCGCGAGTACGCCTCGTTCGCGGTGCCGTTCGGCGCCACCACGAAGATGGACGGCTGCGCCGCGATCTACCCGGCCCTCGCCGCGATCTTCGTGGCGCAGGTGTTCGGCGTGCACCTCGGCGTCACCGACTACCTGCTCATCGCGTTCGTCTCGGTGGTCGGCTCGGCGGCCACCGCCGGCCTGACTGGGGCGATCGTGATGCTCACCCTCACCCTGAGCACGCTGGGTCTGCCGCTGGCCGGCGCCGGCCTGCTGCTGGCCATCGACCCGATCCTGGACATGATCCGTACCGCCACCAACGTGGCCGGGCAGGCGCTCGTGCCGACCGTGGTCGCTGCCCGTGAGGGCACCCTCGACCGGGCCGCGTACGAGTCCGCGGGCCGCCGGGATCTCGTCGACCCGGAGCCGGTCGCCGACACCCGGCCCGAGCTCAGCCCCGTCCCTGCCTGACAAGTCACTGCACGGCGACGGGCCCCTCTACCCGGGGCCCGTCGCCGTTTCGGAGAGGATGACCTGATGAGTTCCCTGTTCACTCCCCTGGCCCTGCGCGGGGTCACCCTGCCCAACCGGATCGCCATGGCGCCGATGTGCCAGTACTCGGCCGGACCGGACGGCCTGCCCACCGACTGGCACCGCATCCACCTTGGCAGCCGCGCGGTCGGCGGGGCCGGGCTGGTGCTGACCGAGGCGACCGCCGTACTCCCCGAAGGTCGGATCACCCCGCAGGACACCGGGCTGTGGTCCGACGCGCACGTGGACGCCTGGCGACCGATCACCGCGTTCGTCGCCGCCCACGGTGCGGTGCCGGCCGTCCAGCTCGCGCACGCCGGTTTCAAGGCCTCCACCTACCGGCCGTGGGCGCCGGAGCGCGGCGGAGTGCCGGACGCCGAGGGCGGCTGGACGCCCGTCGCCCCCGGGTCCGAGCCGTTCACGCCCGGCTACCGGACGCCGACCGCCCTCGACGCGGCGGGTATCGCCAGGGTGGTCGAGGCGTTCGCCGCAGGCGCCGAGCGGGCCCTCGCCGCCGGCTTCGCCGCCGTGGAGATCCACGCCGCGCACGGTTACCTGCTCAACGAGTTCCTGTCGCCGCTGACCAACCACCGCACCGACGCGTACGGCGGCGATCGGGCCGCCCGGATGCGGCTCACCCTGGAGGTCGCCCGCGCCGTGCGCGCCGCGGTCGGCGAGAGCGTGCCGGTGCTCACCCGGATCTCCGCCACCGACTGGGTCGAGGGCGGCTGGACGGTCGAGGACAGCGTGGTGCTCGCCGGTGAGCTGGCCGGCGTCGGCGTCGACCTGGTGGACGCCTCCTCCGGCGGCGTCAGCCCGGACCAGCGCATCCCGCTCGGCCCCGGCTACCAGGTGCCGCTGGCCGCCCAGATTCGCCGCGAGGCGGGCGTGCCGACCGGCGCGGTCGGCCTGATCGTCGAGCCGGAGCACGCCGAGCAGATCGTCGCCAACGGCGAGGCCGACCTGGTGCTGCTGGGCCGGGAACTGCTGCGCGACCCGTACTGGCCGCGCCGCGCCGCCGCGAAGCTCGGCGTCGCGTACAGCGGACCCGCCCAGTACGCCCGCGCCTGGTGATTTCCGCCGGTCGGGCGGCTGCCGTTGCCGGCAGCCGCCCGACCGTCAGCCGGCCAGGTGCGACCAGTCGCCCTCCAGCTCCCGCCAGGTGCCCTGCGCCGCCACCGCCCCGGTGTGCAACACCACCACGTGGTCGGCGCGGACCAGCGCGGCACGCTTCGCGGTCGATCCGACCACGGTCACCCCGTGCGCCCGCAGCGCCCGCCACAGCGCCAGCTCGGTGGTGACGTCCAGCGCCGACGACACGTCGTCGGCGACCAGCAGTTCGGTACGCGGTGCCAGCGCCCGGGCCAGCGCCAGCCGCTGTAGCTGGCCGCCGGAGAGCCGGGTGCCCTTGTGCCCGATGAGCAGACCCAGCCCACCGCCGGCGGCGGCCAGGTCGTGGTCGAGCTGGGCGGTGCTGACCGCGCCGGCGGCGTCCACCTGGTGGCCGAGCGCGATGTTGTCGGCCACCGTGCCGGAGAGCACCCGGGGCAACTGGCCGACGTAGCCGACCTGGTTGGGGCGCAGGAACAGCTCGGGCTCGGTGACCGGGTCGCCGTTCCACGACAGCTCGCCGGTGTGGTGCACGATGCCGGCCAGCGCCCGCAGCAGCGAGGATTTGCCCGACCCGACCGGCCCCACGACCAGCACCAACTGCCCGCGCTGCACCGTCAGGTCCACGTCCCGGACGGCGACCGTGCCGTCGGAGTGCACCACCGAGAAGCGGCGCAGCTCCAACCGGCGCAGCGGGTGCCGGGGCGGCGACGTCGGCGCGGGCGCGGTCCCGGCGGCCAGGTCGACCGCCGGCACCGCCGCCGTGTACGCGCCCACGCCAGTCATCGCCACCGTCCGGCGGGTCCACACCCGCGCCGACGGCAGCTGGGAGATCAACGACGCGGTGGTCCAGGCGAACCACCGGGCCGCGCCCAGCGTGGAGACGGCCACCAGCACCGCGCCGGCCGACAGCTCGCCGCCCAGGTAGAGGGCCCACGCGCCGATCGGCAGCAGGCCACTGGCCACCGACGGCGTCGACCGCGACCACACCTGCACGGAGATCTCCCGTCGCTGCCGGTCACTGCGCAGCGCGTCCAGGACGGCGAGGTGACGCAGCACCGCCGCCGTGGCGCCGGCGAGCTTCACCGTCCGCGCCGCGGAGAGCGCGGAGACCAGGGCGGTGGCGAACGCCGCCCGGGCCGTCACGGTCGCTCGGGCGGCACGCTCCAGCTTCGGACCGAACAGCGTCGCGGCCAGTCCGGAGACGACCATCGTGCCGAGGAAGAACAGCCCCGGTACGACGCTGCCGGTGACCGCCGTCATGGCGACCACCAGGACCAGCGCGACGGACTGGTCGAGCACGTTGTCGGCGAGTTGCACCACGCGCTCGGTGTCACCGCCCTGCGCCACGACCTCGGCCGGGGTGTGCGAGCTGACCCGGCGCGGGCCGGTCTGGCCGTGCACCAGACGCAGGCCGATCCGCAGCATCTGCCGCACCCACCAGTGGGGGAACCAGACGTGGGTGTAGTACGGCAGCGGCAGGGTGACCAGCAGCCCGGCCACGATGCCCAGCGCCGGCAGGTACGGGTTGCCGGTCCCGTCGACCAGGTCGGCCCAGAGCCACGGCAGCAGCGGGCCGTCCAGCCCGAGCAGGCTGAGCCCGAGGAACAGCGCGATCGCCGCCGCGCCGTACCGGGGATCGTTGGTGCAGAGCCGGATGATCTCCCGGAACGTGCGGGCCGGCGGGGTCGGTGGCAACGGCGGCGGCTCGGCCCGCACCGCCGGGCCCGGCTCACCCGTCACGGCCGGTCCGACCGGACCAGCGCCCGGCCGGGTGCCGGCGGTCTCGGAGCCGGTCAACAGGTCGGCGCCAGCGGCGTCCGGGCCGGTCAACAGGTCGGTGCTGGCGGTCTGCGGTCCGGTCAACAGGTCGCTACCGGCGTTCTGCGGGCCGGTCAGCAGGTCGGTGCCGGCGTTCTGCGGGCCGGTCAGCAGGTCGGTGCCGCCGCCGGACCGGAACGCCGACGCCCCGCCGGCGTACACGGCGGCGTGGCTGGTCGCCAGCAGCTCGGCGAAGCGCCTCGACGTCTCCAGGGGGCCGGCCTCGACCACCGCGCCGTCGGCCAGCACCACCACCTCGTCGCAGCGACGCACCGAGGAGAGCCGGTGGGCGATGACGATGCCGATCCGGTCGCGCAGCAGCCGTTCGGTGGCCCGCTGCACCCGCGCCTCGGTCACCGGGTCCAGCCGGGCGGTGGCCTCGTCCAGGATCACCACGTGCGGATCGCGCACCAGGATCCGGGCGAACGCCACCAACTGCTCCTGGCCGGCGGAGAGCACGTGCCCGCCCTCCCCCAGCCGGGTCGCGAGCCCGTCGGGCAGCTCGGCGATCCAGCCGGCCAGGCCCAGCTCGTCCAACGCCCGGGCGGCGGCGTCGAGCAGCTCCGGGTCGTAGAGCGCGACGTTCTCGGCGAGCGTGCCGGCCAGGATCTCGGTGCGCTGCGGCACCAGCGCCACCCAGCGGCGCAGCTCTTCGACGTCGATGTCACACAGGTCGGTGCCGCCGAGGAACACGGTGCCCGACGGCACGTCCACGGCCCTGGTGAGCACCTTCGCCAGGGTCGACTTACCCGACCCGGTCCGCCCGATCAGGGCGTACGACCGGCCGCGCGTGAAGGTCAGGCTGAGCCCGCGCAGGGCCGGACCCCGCCCGCTCTCCGGGCCGCTCACCTCGTATCCGAACGTCAGGTCCCGGATGCGCAGGTCACCCTCGGCCGGACTGGCCCCGCCGACCGGCTCCTGCCGGGCCTTCTGGAGCAACTGCACCCGGGCCCACGCGCCGAGGGCCTCCTGTAGCTCGGGCACCATCCGGCTGACGTGTTCGGCGGTGGCCCCGAAGGCCAGGGCGAGCAGCCAGATCGCGGTGAGCCGGGCGGCGTCGACCCGGTCGGTGGCCAGGGCCCAGGCGCCGCCGAGCACCACCACGCCGACGCCGGCCCGGATCGTCGCGGTGGCGACCGTCGCCACCCGGGCGGACAGCACCCAGACCCGGTGGCCGCGGGACAGCACGGCGGCAGCGCGCCGGGCGTACAGCCGCAGCACGTACGGCTGAGCCAGGCTGGTCCGCACGTCGTCCTGACCGTGCACCGCCTCCTCCATCACGGCGGCCAGGTCCGACCAGGCCTCCTCCTCGACCATCCGGGCGGGGCCGATCCGCGCCGTGGGCCGGCGCAGCCCCACCCCGAGCAGCACCGTGAGCAGCAGCATCGCTATCCCGGCCGGCCACCACACGGCCAGCGCCACCACCATCGACAGCAGGCCGACGCAGAGCCCCTGGGCGAGGCGCGAGCCCTGGTTACGTACCGCCGACGCCACCTGGTAGACGTCCCCGTCGATGCGGTCCAGCAGCTCGCCCACCGGCGTGGTCTCGAGGCTCGGCAGGTCCTGCCCCAGCGCGACCCGGCAGAGCCGCCGACGGACGTCCGCGGACCAGTCGGCGGTCAGCCCGGCCATCAACAGGCTCACCACGAGATCGCTGAGCACCACGGCGGCCAGCGCCGCGGCCAGCACCGCGAAGGAGCTCGTCGACCGGTGTACCAGCACCGCGCCGGCGAGCGCCGACGCGCCCGCCTGACCGGCCGCGCCGAGCACGATAAGGACGGCCACGAGCGTCAGACGGCGCGGCGAGGTGCCCCACAGATCACGGAGCAGGCGCATCGGAGTTCCTCCGGACGTGGGTGGCGGAACACCCAGCGTGCCGGCAGCAGCCCCGTCGACTCAACCGATTTACCCGCCCTGAGCAGGACTTGCGGTCAGGTCTGAGCGACCCGGCGCACGATGCCGAGCAGCGCCTCCTGCACGTCGGCGATGGGCCGGTCGGGCTGGAACACCAGCCAGTCCACGGCCACCACCAGGCCCACCCCGAACAGCGCCGAGGAGGCGGTGGGCACGTCCAGATCGGCCGGCAGGTCCCCGCTGTCCACCCCGGCCCGCACGGTCTCGGCGATCACCGCGATCGCCTCGCCGCGCAGCAGCCGCAACGTCTGCTGCCACTCCCGGTTGGTCCGCCACATCTCCGACAGCAGCAGTTGGGCGAAGGCCCGGTACCGGCGGATGTACTCCAGTTCGGCGCGGACCAGGGCCGCCAGCGCGGCGCGCGGCGGCTGCCCGGCGACCGCCGCCCGGAACTCGGCGGTGAGCAGGCCGATGCCGTGGCGCAACAACTCCTCGAAGAGCACCGTCTTGGACTCGAAGTTGTAGTAGACCGTGCCCTTCGCGACACCGGCCCGGGCCGCGATGTCGTCCACCGTGGTCGCGGAGAAACCGCGCTCGGCGATGAGGTCCACCGCGGCGACGAAGAGCCGCTGACGCGTGTCCTCCCGCCGCCTCGACCGTCCGTCCGTCACCGGCCCATCCTCACATGGTCAGTTCGGGGTGCAGCTTCGCCGGGGTGAGCCGGCGTGAGCGACGGGCCGCGCCGGCGGTCAGGGCCAGCGCCGCCACCGCGAAGCCGAGCAGCACGAGCGCCGCCGTCACCACCGGGCCGGCCGGGCCGCCGTTGATGGTGTGCCGCAGCCCCGCCACCACGTAGCTCATCGGCAACCAGGGGTGGATCGCCTGGAAGAAGCCGGGCGAGGTCTGGACCGGGTAGGTGCCGCCCGAGGACGTGAGCTGGAGCATCAGCAGGGCCAGCGCGGCGAGCCGCCCGGCGGGGCCGAGCTGGGCGCCCAGCCACTGCATGATCGCGGTGAAGGCGAGCGAGACCAGCGCCAGCAGACCCAGCGTCGCGGCGGGGTGCACCGGGTCCAGCCCCAACACCAGTGTCACCACGGTGAAGAGCACACCGGCCTGGGCCAGCCCGACCGCCGCGGCGGGCAGAAAACCGGCCAGCGCGACCCGCCAGGCGGGTGCGCCGGACATGACGTGCCGCCGGTTGACCGGCCGCAGCAGCATGTACGTGATCATCGCGCCGACCCAGAGCGCCAGACCGAGGAAGTACGGCGCGAAGCCGACCCCGTACGAGCCGGCCGGGTGGCGGGCCGAGCGGTCCAGTGACACCGGATCGCCGAGGACGCCGGAGCGGGCGTCCGCGTCGTCGTACCCCGGAATCTTCTGCTCGCCGTCGGCCAGACCGTCGGCGAGGTCGCCGGCCCCGCCGCCCAGCCGGGTCAGCCCGGAGGCCAACTCGCCGGCGCCGCTCTCCAGCCGGATCAGGCCGTCGGCGAGCCGGTCGCCGCCGGCGCTGAGCCGGCCGAGCCCGCCGTCCAGCTCGCGGGCCCCGGTGGCCAGGCGGAACAGCCCGCCGCGCAGCTGCTCGGCCCCGGTCGCCGCGTCGCCGAGACCGTCGCGCAGCTCGGCGCTGCCGTCGGCGAGGGTGCCCAGCCCGGCCGCCAGCTCGTCGACCTTGCTCCGCGCGGCGGCCACGTCGTCGGCCAGGTGCGGCGCCGCGGCGGCGATCTGCCGCGCCGTGGCGGCCACCGCGCTCATCCGCTCGCGCAGCGCGGTCAGGTCGGCCTGGTCGAGACCACCGACCACCGCCCGCGCCGCCTCGACTCCGGCCACCGCGGCCGCCCTCGCGGCGACGACGTCCGGATCGTCGGCCAACTCCGGGTGCGCGGCGATCAGTGCGTCGAGCCGATCGCGCACCACCTGGGCCTGGGCCTGGGCCTTCTGCGCACGCTGCGGCAGAGCATCCAGGCCGTCGGCGAGCGCCTGCGCCCCGTCGGCGATGGCCGTCGCCGACCGCTCGATCCGCTCGGCGTTCTCCCGCAGGACCGGCTCGATCCTCGCGGCCGCACCGTCCACCCTGCTGGCCACCGCGCGGGTCGCCGTCGCGGCCCGCGCGGTGCCGTCGGCGAGCTGCGCGGCGCCGGTCCGCAGTTGATCCAGCCCGGTGGCCAATTCGTCGGCGCCCCGCGCGCTCGCGTCCAGGCCGGCGGAGAGCCGGCCGGCCCCGGCGGCCGAGCTGTCCAACCCGTCGGCGACCTGCCCGGCACCGTCGGCCGAGCTGTCCAACCCGTCGGCGATCCGACCCGCGCCCGCCTCGGAGCTGCCCAGCCCGTCGGCGAGCTGACCGGCGCCGTCGGCGGCCCGACCCGTCTCGGCCTTGGCATCGGTGAAGCCCACCAGCATCCGGGCGAAGTAACCGGACGCGGCGCTCTCCGCCGCGGCGGCCCGGATCTCGCTGAACGCCGAACGGGCGAGCAGACCCGACAGGTAGTTGGTGGCGTCGTCGTTGACCACCTTCAGCTCGCCCCGATGGGCCGGCTGGCCGGGCTCGGGGCTCGCGGCGAGCGTCGCCGAGAAGTCCGCCGGAATGGAGAACACCAGGTGGTACCGGCCGCTGCGCAACCCCGCGTCGGCGTCCTCGGCATCGGTGACCTGCCAGCCGAACACCCGGCGGTCGATCAGCTCGTCGGTCAGGTCCTGCCCGGCGTGCACCACCGACCCGTCGCTGGCCGTCGCCGGCCGGTCGGCGTTCACCAGGGCGACCGGAATCCGGTCCATCTTCCCGTACGGATCCCAGAAGGCGTAGAGGTAGAGCGCTCCGTACAGCAGCGGCACGACGGTCAGCACGGCCAGCGCGGCGCGCGGCAGCCGGCCCCGGGTCATCCGGCGCAACTCGAACCAGGCCAGTCGGACAACACTCATCGGTTCACCTCGGTGTCCTGGTCGGCAGCAGCGGTTACTCGTGGGCCCAGTCGGTGCACGATCGACGGCGAATGCGGTTCCACCTCGCGGGCGGTCACCACCACCGCGATGCCCCGGTCGGTCAGCCGACCGAGAAGGTCCCAGAGCAGGGCGCGGTCCGCACCGTCCGCACCCGCGTCGATGTCGTCGGCGAGGATCAACCCCGGCCCCGCGAGGGTGGCGAGCACCAGCCCGAGTATCTGGCGCTGCACCGGGGTCAGGTCCCGTCCTCTGCTGGCCGGGTCGAGCGGGACGTCGGTACCCAGTCCGGCACCCGCGATCACGGCGGCGACCGCGTCCCGCCGGCCCTGCCTGGGCGACCCGCGCCGGCCAGTCGGTCGACCGCCCACCGTGCCGTACCCGAACAACCCTCGACGGCCCGTCGACCGTCGGCCGGGCCCGCCTCCGCCTCCGGCTTGGCCTTCGACTTGGCCTTCGGCTTCGGCTTGGCCTCCGGCTTGGCCTTCGACTTCGACTTCGACTTCGACTTCGACTTCGACTTCGACTTCGACTTCGTCTTCGGCTTCGGCTTCGGCTTCGGCGTCGGCAAGCTCGTCTGCCGGGAGCTCGTCTGCCGCACCGGGACGAAGGGCCGTCGGCCCGGCACGGTCAGCTCGCCGCCCGAGCAGCGACAGTCGTTCCGAGATGTGCTCGGCGACCGTCAACTCCGGGTCGGGCTCGTGCACCCCGGCCACCTGACCGAGCGCCGCGGCCGCACGGAGCTCCACCTGGCCTTCGCTCGTGGGGAAGCGGTTCGCCAGGGCGAGGAGCAGAGAGGTCCGTCCGCTACCGGGCGCCCCGACGATCGCGTGCAGCTCACCCGCGTTGACCGCAAGGTCGACATCCCGAAAAACCCACCCTCGAGAGGTACGGAGGCCAAGACCCCTCGCCTCGACCACCACGACGCCCACCCCGATCACTGTACTGACTGGTCAGTCTAAAAACATGACCCAGCATAGGCGTGGTCGTCGGGTTCGCGCCCGCCTGGGACGCGTGATCCCGGTCATCACGGGAGCGTGGATGCGTGCCACCGGGCCCGCTCCGCCGCTCCGGCTTGATCAACACGAGGTCGGCGATGTCGGGGTGTCAACCCGTCCCGGACACCCCGATATCGGCGATCCCGAGTCGATCACCGCCCGGCCACACCCCGTCGACCGTGTCCATCGCGTCGAACGGGCGAGATGACCGTTCCCGGAGGCCGCCGTGGTGAGATGTCCGCTTCCGGGCGGCCGTCGGGGCGGGATGTCCGCTTCCCGGCGGCCGTCGGGGGTGAGATGTCCGCTTCCGGGCGGTGTCGGGGTGTGACCGGTCGCATCCGTGAGGCGGAATCGTGGCGGGCCGGGGGTCGTTACATACCCTGACGATCGCAGGACCACAGCCAGCCGCCCCGCCCGCTCAACCGGCGGGGGAATGGCCGGCCGGGCCGGGTCGTTGCAGACCCCCGAACGACCGTGGGCTCGCCCCCGGGTCCGCTATTCGGCCCCGGCGAGGGCCCGGGAATGACCCCGGCCCGACGGTCGTTACACACGGTCCCGGCGCCACGAGCCCCACTCGCGGGCCGCCCCGGGAATCCCCCCGACCCGACGGTCGTTACACACCGTCCCGGCGCCACGAGCCCCCGCTCGTAGGCCGCCGCCCCCGGCGCCACGAGCGATCAGCCCGTAGGCCGCCCGCAAACTTTCCCCCTTGATAGTGCAGCGCCCGACGAGGTGCTCACACCTGCGTCACCCACCCCCGTGTGGTGGCGTGTGGTGTTCCTACCCCCGAAGGAGCTACCCCCATGAACACGATCTTCCGTAAGAGCATGCTGTCCGTTGCTGGTCTC